>NZ_JBVHTR010000011.1:0-16743 GCF_055565775.1 Streptomyces sp. NPDC028331
ACCAGATACGACAAGACCGCCACCTCCTACGAAGCGGCGGTCACCCTCGCGTCATTCCTGCTCTGGGCAAGATCCGTTTGAAGACGGACCCTAGATGCCGGTCCCGGCGCGCACCCCACCCGGTCAAGCTGTGCTCGCCCCGTCAAACCAGCGGCAGAGCCGCCGAGTTCGCGTCGAGGCCGGCCGAAACGACGCACATTGAAGCATGGCCGGCGCGCCGCGCCATGTTCCCGTCGTTCCCCTCGTACACCGTCGCGTGGAGTTCGGATCGCCGCCGAAGTCCGTTCCCGGGATGCCCGGTCAACGGTCGTCGAACTCAAGGGTCCGCGATGCGAGAACGGTCGGGATTTCCTTGACCGTCCCATCCGGCGACTGCCACGATCGACGGCATGAAGATGCGACCGGACCTCACGCGGCGACGCCATGTCGACCTCGCGCGCGTCTCCAGCGCATCCTGTTGCGCCACGGCCTGATCCCGCTCCTGCCGGATCCGCCGTCCCCTCCCTTTCCCGCACCGCCCCTGCAGCCAGGCCGCAGGTGTGCCCGGTGCCTTCCTGACACCGCCCGCATTCAGGGCTGCTTCCCGCCCGGGCTCGGCGTCGGCCTCTTCGTGCTCGGCTTCCTGCACTGCCACGAGGAGGTCGAGTACTCGGGCGAGCGTGCTGCCCCTCGTACGCGAGCCGAGGGCCCAACTTCCGGACGCCGCGCCGGAGTTACCTGCGGACGCCGAGCCGGAGTTCGCCTCCGTGGCCGTCCACGCCCGACCACCGCCCGCCCGACCGTCCCGAAAGAGGACCCCATGGCCACCGTCCTGTCCGTCTCCGGCAGTCCTTCCGCCTCCTCCCGCACCGACCGGCTGCTGCGCCATCTGGACCAGCGGCTGGCCGCGCAGGGCCACGAGGTGCTCCCACTCGACATCCGTACCGTTCCCGCCGAGGCCCTGCTCGGCGCCGACTTCCGTCACCCCGCCATCGTCGAGGCCACCGAACTGTTCGCCCGCGCGGACGGAGTGGTCGTCGGCACGCCGGTCTACAAAGCCTCCTACTCGGGTGTCCTCAAGGCGCTGCTCGACCTGCTCCCGCAGTACGCGCTCACCGGCAAGACCGTGCTCCCACTGGCCACCGGCGGCACCACGGCCCACGTTCTGGCCATCGACTACGCCCTGCGGCCGGTCCTCAACTCCATGGGGGCGGCCCACATAGTGCAGGGCTGGTTCACCCTCGACAGGGACATCACCGTCCACGAGGACGGCTCCCTGGCCATCGCGCCGGCCGCCACCGAGGCGCTCCTTCAGGTGGTCGACCAGTTCTCGGCGGCCCTCGGCGGCGCCCCTGTGCTGGCAGTGGCGGGATGACCACCGCCCATGTGACCGGCGGCGACGCCGAGGCCCTCGCCGTCGCCGTAGGCCTGGCCGACGAGTCGGGCGCGACGCCCCCGGGCCGACGGTGATCGACGTGGTGCGGGCAGGGCGTGCTGCCGAGGCCGGCGGCGCAAGGCTGTTGCGGCATCCGTCCGGGGCGTGGGTACGCCCTCGTGTCACAGGTCCCCTTCCGGAGCCGAAGCGGAGGCCGTCAGGTGGTCGAGGTGCGCCCGGCGCGACTCGGCCGTCTGGCCCTGCACCAGCAGGAACATCCCCTCGCGGGCGAGCCGTTGAGCCGTGCTCGTCAGCATCATCGCCCGGCCCCCGCCGGCCACCACCGCCGCCGTGGTGGCCGTGCGCATCACCTCGTACGCCTGCGTCCTGAGCGACAGGCGCTCCTGAAGGTGCTCGTGCGGGGCCGCCCGGTCGGCCAGGTCGTAGGCCCGGCGCCGTACCTCGCCGAGCCGGGCCCGCAGGGGCGCGGCGGTGTCGTCGTCCAGCAGCCCCAGCGCCGCACGTGCCACACCGAACACCGCCGGTGAGGTGTTCACGGTCTTCGGGCGGTCGGCCGCGGCCCACCGCTCGTACGGCGTCCGCAGGGCCACCGCCTCCTCCGGCAGCCACAGGCCGTCCAACTCCAGTGACACCGTGCGGGCCCCGGTGAGCGCGGCCAGCCGCATCGGTTCCGACGCCCGCAGCCCCGGCTGGTCCCGCGCCTCGGTGAAGGCGAACAGCGCCTCACCGGCGTCGGTCACCCCGGCGATCAGCATCACGTCGTTCAGGCCCCACCCGGTGTACCAGGGCACGGTTCCGTCGAACCGCCGGCCGCCCCGCTCCCGCGTGACCCGCACCGGGATACGCGGATACGACCGCAGATGGGCGTACGCCACCCCGGACAGCAACTCGCCGCGCGCCAGCGGTCCGAGCAGCCGCTCCCGCACGGGCAGGTCGCTCCGGGCCAGCGTCAGCACCGGTGTGTGGTGCTGGGTCTGCACGAACCACGTCGAACAGCATGCGCCCGCCAGGATCTCGGCGGTCTCCCGGACCACCGCGGCGGGCGCGCCCGAGCCGCCGTACTCGACCGGAGCGCTGATCCCGAGCAGCCCCGACCGCTTGACGGCCTCGATATGACTCAGGGGCACGCCCTCCTGGTCGACACGCTCCGCCTGCGGCGCCAGGACACCGGCGGCGAGCTGTCGGGCACGGGCGACGAGGGGGTGAGCTGTGGTGGTCATGAGAGGGATTGTCCGCTGCCGTGAGGCGGGCTCCCGGACGCCGCCGCCTCGCGCCGCCGAGTCGCAGCGGTAAGGATCCTTCGATTTCACCGGGTGGCCGTCTTCCCTCCTGACGTCCGGCCACCGGACATGGTGTCATGCACCTGACTATCCTGACCGACCGAAGGGTCATGTCATGCGAACCCCCCACGCCCTGTTCGCGGCGGCCACCGTGCTCGCCGCCGCGACCGTGGCTTCCCCGTCCCACGCGGCCGCCGCGGGTCCCGCCGCCGGCGCCTACTACGTCCAGAGCGTCACCACCGGGCTCAACGCCTCCGACCACGGTGGAGCCGTCGAACAGCACAACCCCAAGGGCAACGAGGACCACCAGCAGTGGAACCTCAGAGCGAGCGGGTCTTCGCACGTCCTCGAGAGCGTGGACACCGCGGGAAGCTGCCTCGGCCGCTCGGGCGACCAGGCCCGCACCGTCCCCTGCGCGAGCGCCGACGCGGCCTGGGACGTCACACCGTCCGGAGGCGACCAGTACACCCTGAAGGCCCCCGGGACCGATCGATACCTGACCGTGGGCGCCAAGGCCTCCGGTGCCAACTACCCCGCCCAGCTCGCCATCGGCGCCACGAGCGGCCTCGCGTCCTGGTACCTCACCCCGGTCACCTCGCCCACCGGCCCCATGCCGTCCGCCGACCAGCGCACGCTCGACCAGGTCACCTTCCTCACCGCCCACAACGCCTACGCCAACGGCGTCGACGGCGGCTTCGCCCCGCCGTTCGTGAACCTCGTGCCCAACCAGGCGCGCGGGATCAACCAGCAACTCGCCGACGGCGTCCGCGGGTTCATGCTCGACATCCACCAGACCCCCGACGGTGCGATCCTCTGCCACGACAGCTGCACCCTGGTCGGCAGCCCGGTCGCCCTGTGGGTGGACGTCCAGCGGATCGTGGACTTCCTCAAGGCCCACCCCGATCAGTTCGCCACCATCTTCCTCGAGGACTACGTCGACCCGGGCGTCCTGCGCGGTGAACTGGCCCGGGTGAGCGGCCTGTCCGACGTGCTCTACCGGCCCGACCGGACCGGAGTGAGGCAGAACGGCTGGCCGAGGATGGCGGACCTGATCGCGGCCGGCCACCGACTGCTCATCTTCACCGACCACAGCCGCTCCTCCGACGAGGCCGCCGGACTCACCCGCGACAGCTTCGGGGTGATGTACCAGAGGGAGTGGACCGTCGAGAACTACTGGTCCATGGGCTCGGGCATCGGTTCCTCGGACTGGTCCTGCTACAGCCGCTGGTACGACGCGAACACGAACATCCCCCTGACCCGCACGGAACCCGGCTTCCGCCCGCTGTTCGTCATGAACCACTTCCGTGACGCGACGATCACCTCCACGGCGCGGACGGACAACACCAAACTCACCGACCGCGCCCAGCGGTTCTGCCAGCCGGCCGCCCGCAAGAAGCCCAACTACCTGGCCGTGGACCGCTACGACCTCGGCGATCCGGCCTCCGCCGTCGGCACCCTGAACACCTACACATATCCGTAAAGGGGGTGCGCCGGTGCCCCGGGGCATGCGCATGATCCACTCATGACCTCACAGACGATCACCGCGGACGCCGCGGGCACCTGGAAACTCGGCGACCTGCCCGTCCACCGCATCGGCTTCGGCGCGATGCGGCTGACGGGCAGTGCCGCCTTCCACCTCGGGACGCCGAGCGACCGCGAGCAGTCGATCGCCGTACTGCGCAGGGCGGTCGAACTCGGCGTCAACCACATCGACACGGCCGCCTTCTACTTCTCCTCGCTGCGCTCCGCGAACGAGATCATCAACAGCGCGCTGGCGCCGTACCCGGACGACCTGGTCATCGTCACGAAGGTCGGCCCGTACCGCGACTACTCGGGGGAGTGGGGCACCTCGGCCCGGCCCGACGAACTGCGCGGCCACGTCGAGGAGAACCTGCGGCAGCTCGGCCGCGACCACCTGGACGTGGTCAACCTCCGCCGCATGCCGAAGTACGACTCGATCGCCGAACACTTCGGCGCGCTCGCCGAACTGCGCGAGGCGGGGCTGATCCGGCACCTCGGCATATCGAACGTCGAGGCCCGCCACCTGGCGGAGGCACAGGCGATCGCGCCGGTGGTGTGCGTACAGAACCAGTACGGGCTCCACCGGCCGGATCCGGAGGCGGACGAACTCCTGCGGATCTGCGGCGAACAGGGCATCGCCTTCGTGCCGTTCTTCGCCATCGCCGGCAAGGGCGCCGAGCGCGGGCCGGCCGGTGACGAGGCGGACGTGGTCGACGCCGTCGCGCGGGCCCACGGCGCCACGCCCGCCCAGGTCCGCCTGGCGTGGACCCTGCAGCAGGGCCCCCATGTCCTGGCCATCCCGGGTACCGGCAACCCGGACCACCTGGTGGAGAACGTGGCGGCGGGTGCGCTGCGCCTGACCGCCGAGGAGACGGCCCGTCTCGACGATCTGCACCGAGAGGGCGAGTGAACGCCCCCGACTGATCGGCGCGCACCCCGCCCCGGGCCCGACCGGCCGGGGCGGCGCTTCGGCGGCATGGGGCGGGAGGCCCGCGAAGGCGCCGTGCGCGGTGGCACCGTTCAGGACGTCGAGGACCCTACCGGCTCCGTGCCGTGGGCGAACGCCCGAGGGGCCAGCCGGGCGGCCGCGTACGTGCACAGGCTCAGCCACCACACGGCGAGCAGCCAGCCGCCCAGGACGTCGGAGAACCAGTGCACGCCCAGGTACACACGGGTCAGGCCGACCAGGGCGCCCCAGGTGAGGACGACGGCCAGAAAGCCGGCTCTGCCCCGAGGGGCACGGACGAGGATCGCGAGGGCCAGCAGCCCGGCGGTCAGCGCGGCCGTCGTCGTATGGCCCGAGGGGAACGACCAGCCGGAGGCGTGCGTGGCCCAGTCCGTGCGTTCCGGGCGGGGGCGTGCGGCCAGCGACATCACTCCGTACCGCACGGACTGGCCCACGGCCAGACAGGCCGCACAGGCAGCCGCGGCGAGCACGCCGCGGCGCGCCGTGCGGCCCATCACGGCACCCGCCACGGCGGCCAGGAGGTAGGGGACGAGGCCGGTCCCCGTGTACGTCACCGCGCGCGCCGCGGCGACCGCGACCGGCGGACGGTGGGCGACCGACCAGTGCAGCAGGTCCGCGTCACCGAACAGCGGGGCGCCGCCGCGCCCGGTCACGGTCAACGCCAGCAGCACGAACGCCACGAGGGCGCCGAGCGCCGTCGAACCGGCGAGTTCGGCCGTGTCCGCCCGCCTCACGACCGCGTCCCGGGTGCGGGGGCCGGGTACGGCGGTGCGCTGCGCGGTACGGCGCCCATGGAGGTGAGCCCCTTTCATAATGGGACGAGCGGGTCCGGCCCGGCCGGACCCCGCGAAGACTACACTCCTGTAGACGGTCTACAGGAATGTAGACGACGAACGGGGTGAGGAAGGTTCCATGACCGAAGCGAAGGACGAGCGCCGCCCGGCGGGCGAGCTGGAAGCCAGCGTCATGGCCGCCCTCTGGGCCGCGGGCGCTCCCCGGACCCCGGGCCAGGTGCAGGAGAGCCTCGGCACCGGTCTCGCCCGCACGACGGTCACGACGATCCTGTCCCGGCTGCACGAGAAGGGCATCGTCGACCGCCGCCGCCAGGGCCGCGGTTATGCGTACTTCCCCGTCCAGGACGCCCAGGGGCTCACCGCCCGGCGCATGCACACGGAACTGGACCGGGACAGCGACCGGCACACCGTGCTGGCCCGCTTCGTCGCCCAGCTCAGCGAAGACGACGAGCGCGTCCTGCGGGACCTGCTGGAATCCGGTGAGCAGTGACCTTCCTGCTGCTCCTCCCGCTCGCACTGCCGTTCGTGATGCCCCCGCTCGCGCGGCGCGCCCTCGAACGGCTCGCGCCCCGGACCGCGCTGTGGGTGGTGACCTGCTGCACGGTCGTCCTCGCGTGCTGCTCCCTGACCGCGCTCGGCGCCTTCGTGCTCGCCGGGCTGCTCAAGCTGCCGCTGTTCGCCGCGCTCGGCGACCTGGTGCGCCCACTGCGCGCCGGATCGGACCTGTTCGTCGTGCCGTCGGCGGCCTTCTCCGTCGGCGCGCTCGCCGTCTGCCTGTGGACCGTGGGCCGTGCCGTGCTGCGGCAGGCGCGGGCGTTCCGGGCCGCCACCCACGAGGCGGACAGTCGCTCCACCGCGGGCGACCTGTGCGTGATCGACTCCCCGCGCCCGGATGCGTACGCGCTGCCCGGGCGGCCGCACCGCATCGTCGTCACCACCGGGATGCTGCGCAGTCTCGGCCCCGACGAGCGCGAGGCGCTCTTCGCCCACGAGCGGGCCCACAACGCGGCCGGGCACCACTACTTCCTCGCGGTCGCCGAACTGGCCGCGCTCTGCCACCCCGGGCTGCGGTCGGTGGCCCCGGTCATCCGGCTCGCGGTCGAGCGTGCCGCGGACGAGGCCGCCGCCGCCGTGGTCGGCGACCGGCGGCTGACCGCCCGGGCGATCGGCCGTGCCGCCCTCGCCGCCCGCACAGCCCCCGGTGAGCGGCCCTCCTTCGCGCCCGCCGCGGCCACCGGGCCCGTGCCCCAGCGGGTCGCCGCCCTGCTGGCCGCCCCGCGCACCCCGCACCGGACCGCCCGCTGGATCGCCGTCCTCCTCGTCGCCTGCGCCACCGTGTCCGTCTGCGCCTCGGCGACCGGGGTCATCGGTTTCCACCACGAGGTGGAGGTCGCCCAGGGGGAAAAGGCCCACTGAGTCGTCGGTGGATGAGGGACACGACCTGGCACGCGGCCTCGGCGAGTCGGCGCTCTCCCCATGCGCGGGCTCGGCCGAGGGCAGTGGCGGGATCGATGCCACGCGTGCACAGGCGCCAGGCGGTTTCTGTGTCCAGGACCACCGATGCGGTCGGCCTGCCGCCGGGCGGTCCGGCCAGTGACCAGCGGTCCGCGGTGACACTGGCGGTCCACCTGCCGCCGGCCGGCCCCTCGGCGATCACTTCGCGGCGGGTCCCAGGGGCCGCCGCGATGCCGGGGCCGGCCTCCTTGTCCGCCACGGAGACCTCCCCGACGGCCGGGGCGTGAGAAGGGCGCACGGCGACTCGTTGCAGAAAGGGGGATCAGCCGGCGTTCCCGGGAAGACGGAAGACCGGCGCACCGGGCTCGACGGCGCCGACGGTCACGATCTCCTCGACGGTCGGCCTGCGTTCACCGGAGGACGGGGGTCACCGCTGTCCGCGCTCAGGCCCGCGAGCAGGCGCAGCCCGTCCTCGGCGGGGCTGCCGGGGGCCGCGGACAGCACCAGCAGCTCCATGCCTGATTCGTCCGGTAGCGCGAAGTTCTCCTGGTGCAGTTCCAGCAGCCCGACCAGTGGATGCCGGTACGCCTTGCGTCCATGTGTGCGGGCGCGCACGTCCGCACGGGCCCAGAGGCGGCGGAAGCGCTCGCTGCCCATCGCCAGCTCGCCGATGAGCGACGCCAGTCGGGGGTCCTCGGGGTATTTGCCGGCGGCCAGGCGCAGGTGCCCGACCACGTCGAGGGTGCACGCCTCCCAGTCCGCGTACAGGCCGCGCTCGGCCTCTTCGAGGAAGATGTGCCGGGCGGTGTTCAGCCCGGGCAGCGGCCGGCCGTAGAGGAGCCCGGCGAGGCGGTTCCCGGCGAGGACGTCCAGGCGGTGGTCCACGATCAGCGCGGGTGCGTCGGCGACCAGGTCGAGGACGCGCAGCAGCTCCGGGCGGACCCGCCCGCCCGGCGTCTTGGCGCGGCGGCGCCGCTGCCGGGCGAGCCGGTAGAGGTGCCCGCGTTCGGTCTCGTCGAGGCCGAGGACGCGGGCGAGCGCGTCGAGGACCTGCTCGGAGGGCTGGGTCGCGCGGCCCTGCTCCAGGCGTACGTAGTAGTCGACGCTGACTCCGGACAGGTGCGCGACCTCTTCGCGGCGCAGCCCTTCGACCCGGCGGCGGCTGTCGACGGGGATGCCGACGGCCGCCGGGTCGACCCGGGAGCGCCGGGTCCGAAGGAAGCTCGCAAGATCGTCCATCCCCCCAGTATGGCGGCGGCGGCGGCCGTGAAGGTGGTCCTGCCGTTACCAGGAACTCCCGTCCGACGGAAGAGGAGCCCCTGAACGCCGGGCGCCGAGGCGCCCAGGATCGAAGGCACCCGATCCGGAGGAGTTCCCATGAAGACGCTGATCGTCTACGCCCACCCGGAGCCGAAGTCGCTCAACGGCTCGCTGAAAGACCTCGCGGTGTCCACATTGGAGGCCGCCGGGCACGAGGTGCGGGTGAGCGATCTGTACGCGATGAATTGGAAGGCGGTCGTGGACGCCGAGGACTACGGCCCCAACGCCTCGAGTCCGCTGAAGGTCGCCCGGGACTCGGGTCGGGCCTTCGACGCCGGGACGCTCACCCCGGACGTCCTCGCCGAGCAGGAGAAGCTGCTGTGGGCCGACACGATCATCTTCCAGTTCCCGCTGTGGTGGTACACGATGCCCGCGATCCTCAAGGGCTGGGTGGACCGGGTGTTCACGTACCACTTCGCGTACGGCGTCGGCGAGCACAGCGACACCAGGTACGGCGACCGCTTCGGCGAAGGCACCCTCGCGGGCAGGAAGGCGCTGCTGTCGGTGACCGCCGGCGGCCCGGAGTCCCATTACGCCGCTCGCGGGATCAACGGTCCCATCGACGACTTGCTGTTCCCGATCCACCACGGCATCCTCTACTACCCGGGCATCGAGGTGCTGCCGCCGTTCGTGCTGTACGGCACCGACCGGATGACCGACGAGGACTACCCGGAGGTCGCCAAGGCATGGCGGCAGCGCCTGCTCACCCTGGAGTCGACCGAGCCGATCGCGTTCCGGCGGCAGAACTCCGGTGACTACGAGATCCCCTCGCTGCACCTGAAGGAGGGACTGGAGCCCGCGGGCCGCACGGGCTTCGGGCTGCACGTGCGCGGCTGACCGCCGGCCGGGGGGAGTGCGTGCCGGGCGTCGCGAGCCGGGGGCCATTGTGTCCGGGCTCCGAGCCCACCGGGCGTGTCGCAGCCCACACCGGGGCCGTCGACGGCATGCCGTACGCTACGTGTTACGTATAACGCCTGGCTCGCACACCCCGTGCCGCAGGCCGCACCCGGAAGGCCCCATGAGACGCATCGCCCTGGTCACCCTCGTCGTCGACGACTACGACACCGCGATCCGCTTCTACACCGAGGCCCTGGGGTTCCGGCTCGTCGCCGACGAACCGCGCGGCGACGGTTCCCGGTGGGTCGTCGTCGAGCCCGGCGACGGCGACCGGGGCACGGGTCTGCTGCTCGCCCGGGCCAAGGACGCGGCACAGCGCGGCCGGGTCGGCGACCAGACCGGCGGGCGCGTGGGCTTCTTCCTGCACACCGACGACTTCGCCGGCGACCACGCCCGCATGACCGCCGCCGGCGTCACCTTCCTGGAGGAGCCGCGGCACGAGCCGTACGGCACGGTCGCCGTCTTCCAGGACCTGTACGGCAACCGCTGGGACCTGCTCCAGCCCGCCGAGTAGTCACCCTGGCAATCCGCTCAGAACAACCCGCCGAGGAACCACCGCACATGACCGCCCCGCGCATCGACACCGACACTCTCCGCCGCCTCCCCAAGGCAGTCCTGCACGACCACCTCGACGGCGGCCTGCGCCCCGCGACCGTCGTCGAACTCGCGCGGGAGGTCGGCCACACCCTGCCCACCACCGACCCCGGCGAGCTGGCCGCCTGGTACTACGACGCCGCCAACTCCGGTGACCTCGTGCGCTACATAGCCACCTTCGAGCACACCCTCGCCGTGATGCAGACCCGCGAGGGCCTGCTGCGGACCGCCGAGGAGTACGTTCTCGACCTCGCCGAGGACGGCGTCGTCTACGGCGAGGTGCGCTACGCCCCCGAGCTGATGGTCAAGGGCGGGCTGACCCTGAACGAGGTCGTCGAGACCGTGCAGGAGGGGCTCGCCGCCGGCATGGCGAAGGCGGCCGCCGCCGGCACCCCGGTGCGGGTCGGCACCCTGCTGTGCGGGATGCGCATGTTCGACCGCACCCGGGAGATCGCGGACCTCGCGGTGGCCTACCGCGACGCCGGTGTCGTCGGCTTCGACATCGCCGGCGCCGAGGACGGCTTCCCGCCCGCCGACCACCTCGCCGCCTTCGAGCACCTGCGCCGTGAGAGCGTCCCCTTCACCATCCACGCCGGTGAGGCGCACGGCCTGCCCAGCATCCACCAGGCCCTGCAGGTCTGCGGTGCCCAGCGCATCGGCCACGGCGTCCGCATCACCGAGGACATCGTGGACGGCAAGCTGGGCCGCCTGGCCGGCTGGGTGCGCGACCGCCGGATCGCCCTGGAGATGTGCCCGACGTCCAACCTCCAGACCGGCGCCGCCGACTCGATCGCCGAGCACCCGATCACCGCCCTGAAGGACCTCGGCTTCCGGGTCACCCTCAACACCGACAACCGGCTGGTCTCCGGCACGACGATGACCCGGGAGATGTCCCTGCTGGTCGAGGAGGCGGGCTGGACCCTCGAGGACCTGCGCGCCGTCACGGTGAACGCGGTCAAGAGCGCGTTCCTCCCGTTCGACGAACGCAACGCCCTGATCCGGGACGTGGTCCTGCCCGGTTACGCGGCCGCGCTCTGAAGCAGCCCCCGTACGTAGGCGGCCTGTCCGGCGTGCTGCAGATCGTCGGACAGGACGCTCACCAGGCGCACCCCGAGGCTGACCGGCGGGTCCCAGCGCTCGTCCACGATGCGCTCGAGGTCCTTGGCGGCCAGCCCCCGCAGCGCCTGCACGGTCTGCTCGTGCACGGCGTCGTAGTACCCGGTCAGCAGGTCGACGGAGTCGACCCGGACCTTGGCGACCTTCGCGGGGCTGTGCCCGTATCCGGTGTCGTGGCGCGGCAGATCGAGGCCGAAACGCTTCTCCCAGCCCTGTGACAGCCACACCTGCTCCAGGTCGAAGGCGTCGGCGACATGGTCGTCCTGGACGCGGGTGAGGTGCCAGACGAGCCAGGCGATGGAATTGGTGTCGGCGGTCGGCCGGGCGTTGAGGTCGTCCGGATCCAGGCCGTCGACGGCGGCGTGGACTTCTTCCCGGATGCGGCCGTAGCCGTCGATGAGGATGTCCTTGGCATGCATGCATCCACCATCGCGCATCGCCGCCCGTCATGCGTGCGGAATGCGGCTCGCGTCGCGTCACCGCGGGAGCGGTGCCGGACCCTCGGTGCCGAGCAGGGTGATCAGAGCCCGGGCCGCCGGGCCGGTGGCCCGCTCGGGCGGCAGCAGCGCGACGGTCTCGTACTCCGTCCCGGCGGCCGTCTTGAGGGGGAGCGCGGTCAGCGACGGGCGCTTGTGCCGGAAGTGCCGGGGTACGACCGCGATACCCAGGTTCTCGTCGACCAGGTCGAGGAGGCTGTGCACGTCGTTGACCTCCAGTGCCACCGTGCGCCGTACGCCCGCCGCGGAGAACGCCGTGTCGGTGGTGCGGCGCGGGCCCCAGTCCGGATGGAAGTCCACGAAGACCTCGCCGCCGAGGTCCTCGGGTGTGAGCACCGCTCCGGGCGATGCCAGACGGTGGTCCGGATGGCACAGCACGGTCATCGGCTCACGGGTCAGCGACACCGACCGGAGCTGGTCGGTGTCCGCCTCGGTGCGGTAGGCGAAGGCCAGGTCCAGCCGCCCGGCGGCGACCTCCTCGGCCAGCGCGCCCGAACCCGCCTGCCGCAGCCGGATCTCCACGTCCGGGTGGCGCCGCCGGAACGCCGCGAGCAGCCCGGCCACATCCACGCCCGGGATGCACTGCTCGGTGCCGAGCGCCAGCGTGCCGCGCAGCACGCCCTGCACCGCGGCCACCGCCTCGTGCGCCGCCCGGACCTGCGCCAGGATCCGCTCCGCCTCGCCGAGCAGGGCCCGCCCGGCCTCCGTGAGGGTCACCCGGCGGGTGGTGCGCACGAACAGCGGGGCCCGCAGCTCCCGCTCCAGCGCCCGGATCGACGCCGACAGGCCCGACTGGGACACCATGAGGCGTTCCGCCGCCCGGGTGAAGTGCTGGTCCTCGGCGACGGCGACGAAGTGCTGCAGGTGGCGCAGTTCCATGATTGAGAAGCGTATCCGCTGAATTCCATCGGATTCTTCTGTTGGACCACTGCCCGCAGGCAGGGCGAGAGTGGTGACCGGTTCCCCGGAACCGCTCACCCGTGCGCCAACCCCTCTGGAGTCGCGTTGTACACCGCCCACCCCGACCGCTACGAGGCCATGCCCTACCGCCGCACCGGACGCAGCGGCCTGAAGCTGCCCGCGCTGTCGCTCGGCCTGTGGCACAACTTCGGCCCGGACCGCCCGGTCGCCACCCAGCGCGCCATCCTGCGCCGCGCCTTCGACCTCGGTGTCACGCACTTCGACCTGGCCAACAACTACGGCCCGCCGCCCGGCGCCGCCGAGTCCGCCCTCGGCGAGGCGCTGAAGGCCGACTTCGCGCCCTACCGCGACGAGCTGGTCATCTCCACCAAGGCCGGCTATCTGATGTGGCCCGGGCCGTACGGCGAGTGGGGCTCGCGCAAGTACCTGCTGTCGTCGCTCGACCAGAGCCTGAAGCGGATGGGCCTGGACTACGTCGACATCTTCTACTCGCACCGCCCGGACCCCGACACTCCGCTGGAGGAGACGATGGGCGCCCTGCACTCGGCGGTCCAGCAGGGCAAGGCGCTCTACGTCGGTGTCTCCAACTACTCTCCGGAGCAGACCCGCGAGGCCGCCCGGATCCTCGGCGAGCTGGGTACTCCGCTGCTGATCCACCAGCCGCGCTACTCGATGCTGGACCGCCGTCCCGAGGACGGGCTGCTGGACACCCTGGACGAACTCCAGGTCGGTTCCATCGCGTACTCGCCGCTGGAGCAGGGTCTGCTCACCGCCCGCTACCTCGACGGCATCCCGGAGGACTCCCGCGCGGCGAGCGACAGCCCGTTCCTCAGCTCCGACGCGGTCACCGAGGAACTGGTGGGCAGGCTGCGCGCCCTGGACGACATCGCCAAGTCCCGCGGCCAGTCCCTGGCCCAGATGGCCCTGGCCTGGGTACTGCGCGGCGGCCGTGTCACCTCCGCCCTGGTCGGCGCGAGCAGCCCGCAGCAGCTTCAGGACAGCGTCGCGGCGATCGGCAACCTGGACTTCGACGCGGAGGAGCTGGCGCGGATCGACGCGATCGTCCGGCAGTGAGGTGACCGTACGGCGCGCAGGGCGTCCGGCGGCGGCGTCGCGCCGCCGCCGGGCCGTGCGGCCGAAACCCCCGGGGCACGTGTCGGCGCCGGGTACCCCCGGATCACGTTCCCCATCGCATCGGGGCCGTCGGCGGCCCTGCGGTTGAGGGGTCGTTCCGCGTGGCCGAGACTGGGCGGGTACGGGCAATCGACTACGGCGGGCGACGCGGCCGTGTCGGCCGCGGACGGGGTGGTCCATCGTGACGATCTCACCCTTCGGGTCAGGCGACCCGTTCTCCGAACTCTTCAACCGTTTCTTCGGCATGAGCCCGGCCACCTCGCCGCCGGCCGTGCAGCGCGTCCCCATCGGACGTCTCCTCAGCGACTCCGCGCACGAGTTGCTCGCCACCGCCGGCACACGGGCGGCTGAGGACGGGTCCGATCTCGACACCGTCCATCTGCTGTGGGCCGCCACCCAGGTGCCGGCCGCGCGCCAGGTGCTGGAGCAGGCCGGCGCGGATCCCGGCAGGCTCGCCGACGACCTGCGGGAGTCCCTGCCCTCCGGGACCGGCACCGGCGAACCCGCGCTCACCCCGGCGGCCAAGCGCGCCCTGCTCACCGCGCACGCCCGCTCCCAGGCGGCCGGCGCCTCCTACATCGGCCCCGAGCACATCCTCGCCGCGGTGCTGGACGACCCGCGTTCCCCGCTGTCCCGGACCCTGAGGGCCGAAGGAGCCACGCCGGGCGCGCTCGGCGGCACACCACGGCGGGGGCGGGAGGCGGGCGGGCACCCCGACACGCCGACCCTCGACGAGTACGGGCGCGACCTCACCGACGAGGCACGCGCCGGACACCTCGACCCGGTGGTCGGCCGGGCGGCCGAGATCGAGCAGACCATCGAGGTCCTCTCCCGCCGCACGAAGAACAACCCGGTGCTGATCGGCGACCCCGGCGTCGGCAAGACCGCCATCGTCGAGGGGCTGGCCCAGCGCATCGTCGCCGGGGAGGTCCCCAAGGCGCTGAAGGACCGCCGCGTGGTCGCCCTCGACCTCGCCGGGCTCGTCGCCGGGTCCCAGTACCGGGGCCAGTTCGAGGAGCGATTGAAGAAGGTCATCGACGAGGTCACCCGGGCCGAGAAGAGCGTCGTCCTCTTCATCGACGAACTGCACACGGTGGTCGGTGCGGGCGGGACCGGCGAGGGATCCATGGACGCGGGCAACATCCTCAAGCCCGCCCTCGCCCGCGGCGACCTCAGCGTGGTGGGCGCCACCACCATCGACGAGTACCGCAAGCGCATCGAGAAGGACGCCGCGCTGGAGCGCCGCTTCCAGCCCGTCATGGTGCCCGAACCCACCGTCGAGGAGACCATCGAGATCCTGCGCGGACTGCGCGACGCCTACGAGGCCCATCACCAGGTCCGCTACACCGACGACGCGCTGGACGCCGCGGCCGCCCTCTCCGACCGCTACATCAGCGACCGCTTCCTGCCCGACAAGGCCATCGACCTCATGGACCAGGCCGGAGCCCGGGTCGGACTGCGCAGCGTGGGGGAGTCCGCCGAGGCCGCGAACCTCGAGGAGCGGCTGACCCGGCTGCGCCGGGAGAAGGACGAGGCCGTCAGCACCGAGGACTTCGAGCGCGCGAGCCGACTCAAGCGCGAGATCACGGAGTTGGAGGGCCGGCTGGCCTCGGTCGGCGAGGGCGGAGCACCCACGCCGAGCGTCACCCCCGACGACATCGCCGAAGTCCTCTCCGCCCGCACCGGCATTCCGGTCTCCCAGCTCACCGAGACCGAACGCGACCGGCTGATGAAGCTGGAGGAGATCCTGCACAAGCGGGTCGTCGGCCAGGAGGACGCGGTCACCGCCGTGGCCCAGGCCGTGCGCCGGGGCAGGGCCGGCATGGGCGACCCCGACCGGCCCACCGGCAGCTTCCTCTTCCTCGGCCCCACCGGCGTCGGCAAGACGGAACTCGCCAAGGCGCTCGCGGAACTGCTGTTCGGCGACCCGGACCGCATGATCCGCTTCGACATGAGCGAGTTCCAGGAGAAGCACACCGTCTCCCGGCTCGTCGGCTCCCCGCCCGGCTACGTCGGCTACGAGGAGGCCGGCCAGCTCACCGAGGCGGTGCGCCGCAAGCCGTACAGCGTCGTGCTGTTCGACGAGGTGGAGAAGGCCCACCGCGATGTGTTCAACCTGCTGCTGCAGGTCCTGGACGACGGGCGGCTGACCGACGCGCAGGGGCGCACGGTCGACTTCCGCAACACCGTGGTCATCATGACCAGCAACATCGCCTCCAAGCACATCCTCGACCACCACGGCGACATCGACGAGATCAGGGACGACCTGATGGCGGAGCTCCAGGCGCACTTCCGCCCGGAGTTCCTCAACCGGATCGACGAGGTCATCGTCTTCCACGCCCTCGGCCGCCGGGATCTGGTGCGGATCGTCGACCTGCTCCTGGAGGGCAGCAGGCGCCGGCTGCACGCCCAGCAGATCGGCCTGGAGGTCACCGAGACGGCCAAGGAGTGGCTGGCGAACCGCGGCTACCAGCCGGAGTACGGGGCCCGGCCGCTGCGCCGCACCCTCCAGACCGAACTCGACAACCGGTTGTCGAACATGCTGCTCGACGGCACGCTCAACCCGGGGGACACCGTCGTCGTCGACATCGTGGACGGCGAACCGAGCCTGCGTCTCAAGGCCGAGGACGCGGCGCGCGAGCAGGGGGCGCCGGGCGCCGGCCCGGAGGACACCGAGGAGGAGCCTCCGAGCTGGCCCGGCCCCATCTCCTAGGGGGTGCCGGACCTCGCGCGCCCGGCCGGTGATCGGCCTCCCAGTGCTGCGGCGGGCAACGTTTGCCCGTCAAGGAGCGGCGTCCGGTGCGTGCTCTGGGGGTCCCCCCCAACCCCGACAAGGGGGGAACCCAAAAAAAAAAACTGGAGCACAGAGAAC
>NZ_JBVHTR010000011.1:16753-113720 GCF_055565775.1 Streptomyces sp. NPDC028331
CTTTGCGGCGGTGCCTCGTCCCTTCTTCCCCCCTCCCCCCCCCCCCCCCCCCCCCCCCCCCCCCCCCCCCCCCCCCCCCCCCCCCCCCCCCCCCCCAGGCCCGGCCTCCGGCCGGACGACGGGACTTTCGCAACGCGACCTAGGCAGCCGCGCCCTCGGGTACGCGGTCCAGGAACCCGTGCACGCTGCGGATGCGCCCGTCGCCGTCCAGGGTGATCACGTCGGAGCCGGCGACCGGGGCCGAGCCGTCCGCGTCGCTCACCAACTCCCAGGAGAAGCGGGCGAGGTCGTGGTGCCCGTCGACCGCGCCCGTGAGCCGGAAGGAGAACCCGGGGAACTGTGCCTGCGCTGCCGCGATCAGGGCCGCGATGGCGTCGTGTCCGCCGACATCGGCCAGGGGGTCGGTGTAGCTTCCGCCCGGGGTCCAGGCGGCGGCGACGGCCTTGGCCAGTGCCTGGGCGTCGCGGGTGTTCCACGCCTCGAAGTAGCGGGCGACGGCGGACTCGTAGCGGTTGGTCTCGGCGGTCATGGCGATCAGCCTCCATCAAGGTCACATGCGCTGGTCGAGAGCCGGATCCCGGGGCGCGGGGCCCGCCGGGAGCCGGCATCGCAACCATGCCCGGACGGGCCCGGGAGCGTCGATTACCTCCCGGGTAAGCGGAGGAGCCCGGGCGGGGACGGCTCGTTTCGGCCAGACAGCGGCCGTGAATATGCCAGGAGACTGGCTGAAATCGCATGGTGACAGAGTGTCAGGAGTGGCGATACTCGAAGGAGTGGGTGACCCGGGTCACGATAGAAAGCGCTACCGCGCCCGACGGCGGGACGCCACGTGCACAGCGAGCGAACGCAAGGCACCACGGGCCGATCCGGCACCGAGCACCGCACGGGGGGAGCGATCGTGCACGACGAGTTCCTGTGCCATGTCACGGCATACGGTATCTGCGGAGGGCAACGGGTCGGCGTTCCCCTGGGCACCTACCGCGCTCCCACCCTCGCCCTCGCCCTGTGGTGGATGCGCGACCGCGCCTCCTGGATCGCCGAACGGCTGGACCCGCACCCCGACAACCCCCTGTTCCCGCCGAACTCCATCGCCCCCGTCGCCGACACGGTCCCCGACGTGCCGGCCGTGCTGCGCGCCTGGTGCAAGGACGTCGGGCAGCAGGAGCGGGTGGCCGAGGAACTGGCGGACGGACGGCTGGTCCGGGTCGCCGTCAGTGACGACACCACCGAGTACGAACTGCTCGCCGAGTCCGTGGACGCCCTGCGGATGCAACGGTTCGTGCCCGCGCTGTCCACCCCGGTCGCCTGATCGGAAGGCGGAGGAACGCCGTCTCACGCACCCCGGCCCGTCGCCGCACCCCGTCGGCGAGCAGCCCGCCCGCGCACCCGGTCACCAGGCCCCACAGCGCGGCGAGACCCATCGCGGTCGCCGTCCGGGGGCTGAGGAACAGTACGCCCGAAAGCCCTCCGCCGAGGTCGCCGACCCCGATCAGCGACAGCCCGTAGTGCGCCGAGACCCGGCAGAGCAGGCACAGGGCGAGGACCGTCGCCACCAGGGCGACCGCCATGTGCGCGGCGTGCCGCCACGGTCGCACCGGCGCCGGTGAGCGCACCGCCGCCACGAATCCGGCCGTGATCAGCAGCACGGCGTCCACGGCCACCAGCCACCACACCCGGCCGTCGTACCGGGCGAGCGCCTGCAGGTTCAGGGTGGAGATGTCCGGCGTGCGCAACACCTCGTCCAGCAGATGCGGCATGGGCAGCACGAACGGCCCCTCCACCCTGCCGTACCAGGTGGCCCCCATGCCGAGGGTGAGCACCGGCCACACCAGATTGGGCAGCCCCAGCAGGATCAGCGCGCACGTCTCGGCCGGGCGCCCGCGGGTCGCGGCCACCACCAGCGCCACGACGGCGCCCAGGGCGACGCAGACGAGCAGCAGGGCCACCATGGCGTGGGCGGCGGGACGCACCGACTCCTGGAGACGCAGCAGCCGGACCGGCAGCGGCGCACCCCGCGACACCAGCAGGGCGAGGACCAGCACGCCCGCCAGCCAGAGCAGACCGAACAACACGGTCGGCCACAGGTCCGTGGTGAAGCCGATCCTCGGGGAGATCCCGAACAGGCTGCCGATGTCGCCGATCGTTCCCGCGCCGAGCGGGATCACGAAGGTCTGGCGGGCCGCCAGGGCGAGACCGACGAGCGCAACCAGCCACAGGACGGCGATCCGCCCCGCCCAGCCCGCCAGTTCCCGCGCACCGGCGACGGCCCGGCGCCGCAGCGGGCGCAGGAACCCCGCGGCGATCACCAGGGCCCCGGCCAGCGTCACCGACAGCGGCATCACGGTCAGCCCCGCCCGAGCGCCGGCCAGCTCACCGGCGTCGCCCGCCAGCCTCACACTGCCGCCGACCGCCACGGCGACCACGGCCACGACCACGCGGGGGAAGCCGCCCTCGGGGATGCCGCTCCCGCCCGCGGCCCACAGCCCGAGCGCGGCGAGCGCGCCCATGACGACGAGCCCGGCCAGCACCGTGAGGCCGGCCCGCACCCAGCCGTACGGCGCGAGTGCCGGGCCGCCTGGGCGGGCCGGTGCCCCGTCGGACCCGGTCGGCGCGTTCACACTGCCACGCTAAGCAGGCCCACGGCGTCCCGCTCGAAAACGGGTGGCGCACCACTCGCCGACGTGCCCATGCTCGTCGCCATGGCAGACACCGTGATTCCAGACCAGGCGGACGACGTCCCTGCGGAGCGGAGCTTCGGGTGGTGGGACATGTTCGTCCACCCCGATGACGACCCCCGCCAGGACGGAGGCTTCGTGGGAGAGCTCGACACGCTCGTCGGCTTTCTCCGGGACCAGCGGCTGACGCTGGAGATGAAGTGCCGGGGACTGACGGCAGAGCAGATGGCCCGCCGCTCGGTGCCGCCGTCCAACCTGTCCCTGCTCGGGCTGGTGCGCCACATGTGCCGGGTGGAACAGCACTGGTTCCGCCGTGTCATGGCCGGCGACGACCGCCCTCTGCGCTACCACAGCGACGACCGCCGGGACGTGGACTTCGACGGCGCCGTGCCCGACCCCGAGGTCGTCGCCGAGGCATGGGACGCCTGGCGTGCCGAAACAGCGTTCGCGGAGCGCTTCGTCGCAGCCGCGCCGAGCCTCGACATCACCGGCAGGAACGGCGACGAGCCGGTCGCTCTGCGGGAGGTCCTCGTCCACATGATCGAGGAGTACGCCCGGCACAACGGCCACGCGGACTTCCTCCGCGAGCGCATCGACGGCCGGGTCGGTCAGTAGCCGGGCCCCGCCACCCGTCAACTGCCGCCTTCCGCCGGGCCGTACGGCTTCACCCAGGGCAGAACGCCGTTCCCTTCCCGTGGCGCCCCGGATCCCTAGGCTGAAGGGGTGAGCACTCATGCGCCGAACGAAGCCCGTGTCATCCCCCTGCGTCCGCAGACCGCGCCGCCCAGCCCCGGCGGGGCCACCCGCACCCCGCTGCGGCCGACGGGGACTCCACAGCCACCCGCGCCCAAGGAGCCCCTGTGGCGCGACCTCGTCGGCGATGTGCTGCGGCGCGAACGGCTCGCCCAGGAGCGCACGCTCAAGGACGTCGCGGAGGCGGCCCGGATCTCGATGCCGTACCTGTCCGAGCTGGAGCGCGGCCGCAAGGAGGCCTCCTCCGAGGTCCTCGCGGCCGCCGCCCAGGCCCTCGGGCTCGGCCTCGCCGACCTGCTCTCGCTCGCCCAGGACGAGCTGGCCCGGTACGCCCGCAGCCGGGTGGGCCGTGGGCGCAGGTCGCCCACGGCGCAGTACGACGGCCTCTGCCTCGCCGCCTGACCGGCCCGACGACCGGCGGCCGGTACGGTGGCGGTGCGCGCCCCGTACGGCCGCCGGTCGTCCGGCCGTGCCGGTCAGACGAACGCGAGGCGTCGGCTGAGCACCTCGTCGGCGAGCCCGTAGGCGACCGCCTCCTCGGCGGTGAACACCTTGTCCCGGTCCATGTCCGCGCGCAGCGTCGCCACGTCGTGGTGCGTGTGCCGGGACAGGACCTCCTCCACCTGGGAGCGGATGCGGACCATCTCCTTGGCCGCCAGGCTGAGGTCGGAGACCGTGCCCTGCCGTCCGCCGCTGGCCGGCTGGCCCAGCAGCACCCGCGAGTGCCGGAGCACGAACCGCCGCCCGGGATCGCCGCCGGCCAGCAGGACCGCCGCCGTCGACGCCGCCTGCCCCACGCAGAAGGTGGAGATCGGGGACTGGACGAACGTCATCGTGTCGTAGATCGCCATCAGTGAAGTGAAGGATCCGCCGGGCGAGTTGAGGTAGATCGAGATTTCGTGCTCGGGGTTCGCCGACTCCAGGTGCAGGAGCTGCGCGATGACCACGTTGGCGACGCCGTCGTCGATCTCCGTGCCGAGGAAGATGATCCGCTCGTTCAGCAGCCGGCTGAAGACGTCGTAGGACCGTTCACCCTGCGCGGTCCGCTCGATGACGTAGGGAACCGTGTACGACGCCATGTCACAGCCCCATCCGTCGGCGTGACGCGGCCGGGCGGATGTCGGCGAGCGACTCCACCACCCGGTCCACGATCCCGTACTCCCTGGCCTGCTCGGCCGTGAACCAGCGGTCCCGGTCGCCGTCCCGGGCGATCGTCTCCTCGCTCTGCCCGGTGTGCTCGGCGGTGATCCGTTCGATGGCCTTCTTGGTGAACTGGAGGTTCTCCGCCTGGATCTCGATGTCCGCGGCGGTGCCGCCGATCCCCGCCGAGGGCTGGTGCATCATGATCCGCGCGTTCGGCAGCGCGAACCGCTTGCCGGGTGTGCCCACGGTGAGCAGGAACTGCCCCATGCTCGCGGCGAACCCCATCACCAGCGTCGAGACGTCGTTCGGGACGAGCCGCATGGTGTCGTAGATCGCGAGACCCGCGGTGACCGACCCGCCGGGGCTGTTGATGTACAGGCTGATGTCGGTGCGCGGGTCCTCCGCCGACAGCAGGAGCAGTTGCGCGCACACCCGGTTGGCCGACACCTCGTCGACCTGTGTGCCGAGGAGGACGATCCGCTGGGCGAGCAGCTGCGCGGCGAGGTGGTCGTCGAAGCGGTTGGGCGGCGTGTCGCCCTCCTCCGCGCGGGGCGAGAGCGTGGCGAGTGGAGTCATCGGGTCTCCTTGTCGAGGCGGGATGATGCCGTCGGCTCCACTCTCGACCCGCTCCGGCGCGGGGGGACGGAATCTCTGCCCGCCGCAGATTCGCCACGGGCTAAGGCCGCGCCTCAGGCCTTCTCGCGCAGTCCCCGGAAGAACGCACGCACGTCCTCGACCAACAGGTCCGGCTCCTCCATGGCCGCGAAGTGCCCGCCTCGGTCGAACTCCGTCCAGCGCACGATGTTCTCCGTCCGCTCCGCCCTGTGCCGCAGCGGGACCTGGATCTCGGCGGGGAAGACCGCCAGCGCGGTCGGCGCCGTCGACGGCTCGCTGGGCGCGGCGGCCCGGCCGGTGGCGTGCGCCCGCTCGTAGTAGATCCGGGACGACGAACCGGCGGTCCCGGTCAGCCAGTACAGCATCACGTCGGTCAGCAGCAGGTCCCGGTCGACGGCCTCCTCGGGCAGCTCCTCGGAGTCCGTCCACTCCCGGAACTTCTCCACGATCCAGGCGAGTTGACCGACGGGCGAGTCGGTGAGCGCATACGCGAGCGTCTGCGGCCGGGTCGAGTGCAGGGCGGCGTAGCCGGCGCCCTCACGCTGCCACGCCTCCCACCGGCGCCAGGAGGTGAGCGTGCGCTCCCGTTCCTCGGGGCCGAGGGCGGCCAGCTCCTCCGCGGTGGGCTCGGTGGTCTGCTGCGCGCCCGGCAGCAGGTTCAGATGGACGCCGATCACCCGTTCCGGGTGGGCGCGGCCCAGCTCGCGCGAGATCCCCGCGCCCCAGTCACCGCCCTGCGCGCCGAACCGCCGGTAGCCGAGGCGGTCCATCAGCTCCACCCACGCGTCGGCGACCCGGCCCGCCTCCCAGCCCGCGTCCCGGGTCGGCCCCGACAGCCCGAACCCCGGGATGGCCGGCACCACCACGTGGAACGCGTCGGCGGGATCACCGCCGTGGGCGGCGGGGTCGGTGAGCGGCCCGACGACGTCGAGGAACTCCACGATCGAGCCCGGCCAGCCGTGGGTGATGATCAGCGGGGTGGCGTCCGGCTCGGGGGAGCGGACGTGGGCGAAGTGGACGTGTGCGCCGTCGATCTCCGTGGTGAACTGCGGCCATGTGTTCAGCCGCGCCTCGGCGGCCCGCCAGTCGTAGTCGTGGCGCCAGTACCGTACGAGCTCCTTCAGATAGTCGCGGGGCACCCCGTACGCCCAGCCCACGCCGGGCAGCTCGTCGGGCCAGCGGGTGCGGTCGAGCCGGTCGTGCAGATCGTCGAGGTCGCTCTGGGGGATCGCGAGACGGAAGGGCCGGATGCTCTCGGCGGGCGATGAGGTCATGGCCGGATGCTAATTCCCGGCACTCGGCCCCCACACGGATCAATTTCCGTCCCGGCCGATGAGTTCCGGGGCGAGGATCGGTCTGCACAGGTGACCGCTTCCACACTCCAGGAGGTACACATGGCCACCGAGGGATTCACCACCTGTCTCTGGTTCGACGGCCAGGCCGAGGAGGCCGCGCACTACTACGTGTCGATCTTCAAGAACTCCAGCATCGGGCGGATCGGCCGCTACACCGAGGCCGGTCCCGGCCCCGCCGGTTCCGTGATCGCCGTCGACTTCACGGCCAACGGGCACAGGTTCGTCGCCCTGAACGGCGGGCCCCAGTTCACCTTCAGCGAGGCGATCTCCTTCCAGATCTACTGCGAGAGCCAGGAAGAGATCGACTACTACTGGACCAAGCTCACCGAGGGCGGCGGTCAGCCGGGCCCCTGCGGCTGGCTCAAGGACAAGTACGGCGTGTCCTGGCAGGTCGTCCCGGACGGGCTCATCGACATGATCGGCGACCCGGACCAGGAGAAGGCGGCCCGCACCACGCGCGCGATGCTCGCGATGGGCAAGCTCGACATCGCCGCCCTGGGGAAGGCGTACGCGGGGGAGTAGCCACCGCGGGGCGACGGCCCGCCCAGCCGTGACCCGGTGAGCCGGCCGCCCCGGTCACGCCTGTGCCGGCGCCGCCACCTCGGCGGCGCTCGGGGCGCGCCCGTACACCCGGAAGTCGTCCACCGCTCCCTTCAGATACGGGTCGGCGTAGTGCGACCTGCCGATGTACCCGGCGCGGATGTGGTTGCCGTCACGCCATCTGCCGCCGCACCAGCTCGTGCAGCCGGCCGGTGGTGTCGGCGAGGAGCTGGGCGGGCGGGCCCTGCTGGGTGATCCTGCCGTCCTCCATCACGATGACCCGGTCCGCGTCCAGCACCGTGGACAGACGGTGGGCGATCACGATCCGGGTGGCGTTCAGGGAGCGGGTGGACTCGATGACCTTGCGCTGCGTCTCGTTGTCCAGCGCGCTCGTCGCCTCGTCGAAGAACAGGATGCGCGGCCGGCGGATCAGCGCCTGAGCGATCATGAGCCGCTGCCGCTGACCGCCCGAGATCGCGCCACTGCCCTGGACGATGGTGTGCAGCCCCATCGGCATCCGCTGGATGTCCTCGGCGAGGCCCGCCATCTCGGCCGCCGCCATCGCCTCCTCGGGTGTGTACGGCTCGGTGCCGCAGATGACGTCCAGGATGGACCCGTTCATCGGCTGCGCGTGCTGGAGCACCACCCCGCACTGGCGGCGCACCGCCGACTGGTCGAGCGCCGCGAGGTCCTGGCCGTCGTAGAGCACACTGCCCGACACCGGCTTGTCGAAGCCGATCAGCAGGCGCAGCAGTGTCGACTTGCCGCAGCCGCTCGGGCCCACGATCGCCACGAACTCGCCGGGTTTCACCTCGAAGGAGACGTCGTCGAGGACCAGGGGACCGTCGTCGGTGTACCGGAACGAGAGCCTGCGCGCCTCGATGGCCCCGGACAGCACCCCCGGCCGGGTGCTGCCCGTGCGCACCTCGGGGGTCGCGTCCAGCACCGGCCTGATCTCCTCGAACAGCGGCAGCGCGGCCACCGCGGACACGAACGCGCCGGTGAGCTGGGTGACCGAGGTCAGCAGCATGGTCATCGAGGTGTTGAAGGTGAGGAAGTCCGCGGCCGACAACGTGCCCTTGGCCGGCCCCGCCAGCAGGATGAACAGCAGCAGGGAGCACAGCGGCAGATACACCGCGCCCAGCACGGTCGTGAGGTTCTTGATCCGGCCCACCTTCTGCTGGAGTTCCCGGCTGCGTGCGAACTCCCGCGCCCAGGCGGCGTAGGCGTAGTTCTCGGCCGCCGCGACCCGCAGCTTCGGCAGGCCGCGCAGGGTCTGGAACGCCTGGTTGTTCAGCTTGTTGCTGAGCTGCACCAGCCGCCGCTGCCAGCGCACCTGCCACAGCCCGAGCCCGAGGAAGACGGCGGCGATGACGACGAGCATGCCGATCGCGGCCATGGCCATGGGCACGCTGTACCAGAGCAGCAGACCCAGGTTCATCGCGCCGACCGTCACCGACTGGGCCACCGTCGGGCCGACTCCGGCGAGCAGCCGCCGGATGGCGCTGACACCCATCGCCGCGCTCGCCAGCTCCCCGGTGGACCGCTCGGTGAAGAACTTCGTCGGCAGCCTCAGCAGCCGGTCCCAGACCGCCGGCTGGAGGGTCGCCTCGATCCGCCCCTCGAGGCGCAGGACGGTCAGGTTCTCCAGCAGCATGAAGGCGGCCGCCACCACGCCGGTGACCATGAGGGCGAGGCACACCTGGACGATCAGCCCCTGCTGTGCCTTCGGTACGTACTCGCCGAGCACCTTGCCGGTGGCGATCGGCACCAGCGCGCCGATCGCGACGGTCACCAGTCCACTGATCAGCAGGTTGACCAGATCGCCGCGCGTCCCGCGCATGCTGAACCTCAGCAGCCTGAGCGGACTGAGCCGCTGGTCCGGCAGCGGGCGGTAGAACATCACGGCCCGCGGCGCGAACTCGGCCGCGTTCGCCTTCTCGATCGGTGTCTCGCGCCCCGACGACGGGTGCACCGCGACATAACCGCCGCGCCGCCACAGCAGCGCCACCGGCGCGCCCGACAACGCCCGGTGGCCCACCAGCGGGCCGACGTTCTCGTGCCACCAGCGCCCGTCGAGCCGTACCGCCCGGGTGCGGACACGGGAGGCGACGGCGATCCGCTCCACCGGATCCAGGCGGTCGCTCTCGGCGCCGCTCCGCGCGGGCTCGGCCAGGGTGATGCCGGCCTCGCGGGCCACCAGTGTGCACGCCGCGTAGGTGGCGTCGGCGTCGGCGGCCGTGGTGCGCCGCTGCGAGGACTTCCCGATGGACGCCAGCAAGGTCCGGTCGGCCTGCGCACGGACCGCCTCGCCCGCCCTGATGCCGGCCGCGGTCCGGGTCTCGTGGGTGCGCTCGACCTGCTCGATCCACCGGTCCAGGGTGGCGAGGAGGCGGTACTGCTGGTCGACCATGCCCTGCCACACGGCGGGGTCCATCAGCAGGTCGGCGGCGGCCTCCGCCCCGTACAGGGAGCCGTACTGGACGCTCCCCGGCGGCACCTGCATCCAGAAGACGTCGTCGTCGGTGATGTCGGCGGCCCGTTCCGTGGCCATCGGCGCCTGGAACAGGATCGACAGGCTCCGGCCGACACCGAGGGCGAGCGCGTACTCCAGGGGGCTCGTCGTCGGCGGCACGTACTGCGGGTTGCCGTACTCGTCGTACGACCAGGTCTGGGTGTCGGCCTGCTGGTACAGCTCGCGCAACTGGATGCGGCGCACCACGCAGTCGCGGACCGGCCGGGCGACCAGGGTGTGCTGGGGCCCCGCGACCGGGCCGAGCAGCAGCGAACCCGGCCCGAGACGGCCCAGGTGGTGCCAGTGGCCCTGTACCGCCGCGTCGACGGCGAACAGGTCCAGCGCCCCGGACGCCACCAGCCACAGCACCTGCGGCCCCTCCAGGTCGAGCCGGCTCAGGCCCGAGCAGTCGATGGGGGCGCCCATCGCGCCCAGAGCGCCCAGGACGACGTCGCCCTCGTGCACCGCCGTCATCCTCATCGCTCCCTGACCAGCTCGGCGTACGCCCCGCCGGCCGCCACCAGGGCGTCGTGCCGCCCGCGTTCCACGATCGTGCCGTGCTGGAGCACCACGATCTCGTCGCTGTCGCGCACCGTGCTCAGCCGGTGCGCGATCACCACGCAGGCGCAGCCGCGCTTGCGCAGGTTGTCGATGACCGTCTGCTCCGTCTCCGCGTCCAACGCGCTGGTCACCTCGTCGAGCACCAGGATGCTGGGATCGCGCACCAGGGCCCGGGCGATCTCCAGGCGTTGGCGCTGACCGCCGGAGAAGTTCCGCCCGTCCTGCTCCACCCGGCTGTGGATGCCGCCCGGGCGGCGCATCACCACGTCGTACAGGGCCGCGTCCCGCAGGGCGGCGACCACCGCGTCGTCCGGGATCGACGGGTCCCACAGCGCCACGTTGTCGCGGACCGTGCCCTCGAAGAGGAAGATCTCCTGGTCCACGAAGGAGACCGAGGCGGCGAGCGCGCCGCGCGGAATGTCCTCCAGGCGCTGCCCGTCGATACGGATCTCGCCCTCCCAGGGGGCGTAGAGCCCCGCGATCAGCCGGGACACCGTGGACTTGCCGCTGCCCGAGCCGCCGACCAGCGCCACCTGCCGGCCCGGACCGACGGTCAGGCTGAAACCGCTCAGCAGCGGCTTGTCGAGCGGGCTGTAGCCGAACGTGATGTTCTCCAGTTCCACATGGCCGTGCAGCCGCCTGGTGGACGCGCCGCCGCCCGAGCGGCCGTAGAGCGGGTCGGCCTGGAAGTTCTCCACGTCCTTCAGACGGGCCACGTCCGCGGCGAAGTCCTGGATGCGGCCCGCGACCCCGTTCAGGCGCGTCAGCGGCGCGGTGAACCGGGTCACCAGGGCCTGGAAGGCGACCAGCAGACCCACCGAGATGTGGCCCTCGACCGCACGCAGACCGCCGATCCACAGGATCAGCGCGCTGTTGAGCGTGGCGAGCGTCGGTGCCACCACGCCCAGCCAGGCGCTCGGCACACCGAGCCGCTGCTGCTCCTCCAGCGTGGTGGCGTGCTGGCCCGCCCACTTGCGGAAGTAGCCGTCCTCGCCGCCGGTCGCCTTCATCGTCTCGATCAGCTGAAGGCCGGTGTAGGCGGTGTTGGTCAGCCGTGCCGTGTCCGCGCGCAGCTTCGCCGTACGGGTCGCCCGCAGCCGTACGACGACGCGCATCGCCACCACGTTCAGCAGTGCCACGCCGATGCCGACGAACGTGAGTTGCGGGTCGTAGGTGTAGAGCAGCACCGCGTACAGCACCACGACGATCGCGTCGACGCCCGCCGCCGCGAGGTCGCGGGCCAGGGTCTCGGCGACCGCGTCGTTGGACTGCAGCCGCTGCACCAGGTCGGCGGGGCTGCGCTGGGCGAAGAACGTCACCGGCAGCCGCAGCAGGTGCCGCAGGAAGCGGGCGCTGGAGAGGGTGGAGGAGATGATCCGGCCGCGCAGCAGGTTCGCCTGCTGCAACCAGGTCAGCACCACCGTCAGCAGCACGCAGGCGGCCATCGACGTGAACAGCACGCCCAGCAGCGAGGTCTGCCCGCCGATCAGGAACATGTCGATGTACGTGCGGCTCAGCGCGGGCAGCGCGGCACCGACCGCCACCAGCAGCAGGCTCGCCAGGACGGCGGCGGGCAGGGTGCCCGCCGTGCCGCGCAGCCGGGCCGGCATCGCGCCCAGGATGCCCGGCCTGCGGCCCCCCGTGGTGAAGCCCTCGCCGGGTTCCATCACCAGGACGACGCCGGTGAAGCTGGTGTCGAAGTCCTCCATCGGCACGAAACGGCGGCCCTTGCCGGGGTCGTTGACGTACACGCCGCGGCGGCCGAAACGGCGGCCCATGCCGTCGTAGACGACGTAGTGGTTGAACTCCCAGAACAGGATGGCGGGCGCGGCCACCTCGGCGAGCGCGGCCGTGTCCATCTGCATGCCCTTGGCCGTCAGGCCGTAACTGCGGGCCGCCTTCAGGAGATTGCTGGCGCGCGAGCCGTCGCGGGAGACACCGCAGGCGATGCGCAGCTCCTCCAGCGGGACGTGCCGGCCGTAGTGGCCGAGCACCATCGCCAGGGAGGCGGCGCCGCACTCGACGGCCTCCATCTGCAGCACGGTGGGGGTGCGGACCGTCTTCCCCCGGCCCTTCGGCAGGGTGCGCTTCGGCGGCGCGGCACGGCGCCTGCTCCGGACGGGAGGCAGGGTGTCCTGGGGGGCGGTCACGGCAGGAGCCAATCGACGGGACGCTGATCGGCCAGGCGGATCGAGCCCGTGGCCAGGGTCATGGAGGAGAGGGTGAACGGCGGGCCGTCCGCGGACGACCACCTGTAGCCGCTCTTCGTGCCGGACGAGGTGTCGAGCCGTACCAGCACCGCGACCGGGCGGCCCTTCTCGGTGAACTGCTCGCCCAGTTGGCCGTCCCCGAGGAACGCGGCGATCTGCTGGGCGGACTGGGCCGTGCGGTCGACGGCCCTCACATGGCCGCGCAGCACGCCGTACTGCTGGGCCGGCACCGACTGCACCGTGAGGTCTACGGCGGCGTTCGCGGGGATCGACGCGGCGTTCTCGGCGGGCACGTACACCGTCGCGTACAGCGGGTCGGAGGCGTGCGTGACCTTCTCCACAGCGGCGACGTTCGCCCCGGTGCGGATGATCTGGCCGATGGTGGCGGTCAGTTCGGTGACACGGCCGGCGGCGACCGTGCGGACCACCGACTCGCCCTGCTCCGTACGGACCTTGATCACCGGCGCGTTCGCGGGCAGCCGCTCGCCCTGCTCGGCGAGGATCGCGGTGACCTGCCCGGCCACCGGGCTCTGCAGGAGGTAACTGCCCTCCGCGTGCGTGAGGATGGCGGGCGCGGTGACCGTGGAGGCCACCGAACCGGTGACGGCCCACACCGACGCGGCGGCCATGGCGACCACCGTCACGGTCAGGACCAGCCAGCCCTGGGGGCGGGCGAAGCGCACCGGGAGGTCGAGCTCCTCGGGCGACTGCAGCTTGGCGAGGGCCTGCTGGCGGAACTGCACGGAACTTCCCTCACCTACTCCAGAAGACTCACGGCATCCGAGAGTCCCGGAACCGGGGAGCGGTTCCGGGACTCAGCGGCACAAGGGTGCGGTCAGAGACCGGCGACCAGGTTCGTGACCGGGGCGGTGTTCAGGCCGGTGACACCCTCGACGGTGCCGACGGCCGTGCCGACCAGGCCGGAAACCGGGGCGATGCCGTCCACCAGGCCGGTCGCGGTGCCCACGGCGTTGATCTGCAGGCCACCGGACACGGCGTCGAGCTCGGCGTCCGAGATCTCGGCGGTCTCAACCTGGGGGGTGGAGTTCATGATGGAACTTCCCTTCGTATGGATATTCACAAGGGGGAGCGGCCCCCTCTGGGGACAGACGGTCGGCCGCGAGCCGCGAGTGCCGGGCACCCGTCGCCGGGACCCTTGGGGCGGCCCCCGCGGTGCAACGGATCAAAGCACGGCGGCGCGCGGCGATTCCAATCAACCACCGCTCTCACCTGGGCAATTGACGTCCCGGAGCGTCGATCCGTGCAGGCGTGCGCACGTCTTGGTGGCGACTTCTTCACATGCTGCGCGGCATCGTCGCGCACCGCCTCTTGCCGCGCCGATGAGGAATAGGACACTCCGGGTTCAACGGCGCGGGCCCCGCTGTGTGCCTGTGCAGATCTGTCGCACACGGTGGCCCGCTTGCGCATTCGATGTGCAGATTCCCTGAAGCCAGGATTCGGCCCGACATCCCGAACCCACGGTTACCGATCGGTAGCCGAACGTGGTCACGGCCGGGGTGGGCCTCCCCTCTTCTCCCCGATCACGCCCGGTCGGTTCCTTTGCCACCTATTTCACGCTTTCGCATACGCCAACTCAGCCAATTGCAAAGTCGGTTGAACGCCCCGTCGGACACGCGCGTATCAACTGGCATCCAGGCGCCCCAGTCAGCTGCCGGACGGCGGCAACGGACCCCGTCCCCAGGAGGTCGAGAGTTGAGTCACAAACGCATACCCAAGCGCAAGGCCGCGATCGCGGTTGGAAGCGTGGCGGCGCTCGGAGCTGCGGCCCTTCTGCTGCCCAACGCCAACGCGTCCCAGACGGACTCGTCGGCGGGCGACACGCCGAAGACGTTCAAGGCGACCGATGTGTCACTCGTCGCCAAGCAGCTCGCATCGCAGTTGGGTGATGCCTTCGCGGGCTCCTACTACAACGCGGACAAGCAGCAGGTCGTCGTCAACGTGGTGGGTAACGACAGCAAGGCCGTCGACACCATCACCAAGGCGGGCGCGGTCGCCAACCAGGTGCGCAACAGCACCGCCGCACTGCAGGCCGCCGCCAAGACGCTGCGCGCCAAGGCGACGATGCCCGGCACCGCGTGGTCCGTCGACCCCAAGACCAACGAGATCCGGGTCACCGCCGACAGAACGGTCACCGGCTCCAAGTGGAAGACCCTCCAGTCGACGGTCAAGAGCCTCGGCTCGGGCGTCGCGACCGTCAAGAAGTCCGCGGGCACCTTCAAGACCTTCGTGTCGGGAGGCGACGCCATCTTCGCGCAGGCGAACGGCGGCGGCGTGCGCTGCTCCCTCGGCTTCAACGTCACCGCCAGCGACGGCAGCCCCGCCTTCCTGACGGCCGGTCACTGCGGTGTCGCGGCGAAGCAGTGGTCCGACTCCCAGAACGGCCAGCCGATCGCCACCGTCGACCAGGCCACCTTCCCGGGCAACGGCGACTTCTCCCTCGTCAAGTACAACGACCCGAACACCCAGGCGCCGAGCGAGGTCAACGTCGGCAACGGGCAGACGGTCAAGATCACCCAGGCCGCGGACGCGGTGGTCGGCCAGCAGGTCTTCCGGATGGGCAGCACCACCGGGCTGCACGACGGGTCCGTCACCGGACTCGACGCCACCGTCAACTTCCAGAGTGAGACCGTGCCGGGCGGCGTCGACACCGTCACCGGGCTCATCCAGACCAATGTCTGCGCCGAGGCCGGGGACAGCGGTGGCTCGCTGTTCACCCAGGACGGCAGCGCGATCGGTCTGACCTCGGGCGGCAGCGGTGACTGCACCGCCGGCGGCGAGACCTTCTTCCAGCCGGTGACGACCGCGCTGCAGGCGACCGGCGCGACGCTCGGCGCCGGCGGCACCGGCGGTGCGGGTGCCGGTGCGGGTGCGGGCGACCAGTCGGCGAGCCCGGGCGGCCAGCAGGGCGCCGGCGACCAGTCGGCGAACCCTGGTGACCAGAGCGGTGCCGGTGCTGGTGCCGGTGACCAGAGCGGTGCCGGTACCGGTGACCAGAGCGGTGCCGGTGCCGGTGCCGGCGATCAGAGCGGCACCGGTCAGCAGTCGGTGAGCCCCGGTGACCAGTCGGGTGGGGCCGCCGACCAGTCCGGTAACGCCGGCAACGCCGGTAACTCGGGCAACGCCGGCGACCAGTCGGGCAGCGGCGTCGGCGACGGCTCCGGACTGGTGTCGAGCCACTGACCGGGAAGCAACAGCGGTTCCCCCGGTCAGTGCAACGGTCCGGCCCTCCGGCGGGAGGGCCGGACCGCTCCGGGTGCCGGACCGCCCGCAGGGCTTCCCCCACGCCCGGTGGGCGGTCCTTCACTCCCGGCAGTGGGCGCGCCGCTGCCCGCGCCCGCTCCGCCGTGCACCCGCGAGCCGCCGGTCGGCACGCTCACAGGGGCTGCGCAAGTGTCCGGGACGCGCTCTAATTGCAGAGTGGGCAGTGAGGGCACTGCGGGACGCGGAATGAGAACGCTGCGTGCGGAACTTGCCCTCAAGACGCTCGCAGCGGACCTCGACCCGCGCGAGCGCCTGCGGCGTGTGCTCGAACAGGTGATCGTCTTCACGGGAGCCCCCCTCGCCGCCGTGTACAGCCCGGAGGAGGACGGCGACCAGCTCACCCTCACCGAGTCGGTCGGTCTGCCGCGGGCGCTGTTCGGGCTGCGCGACGCCTACCCGATCTCCGGCGGGGGCCCCGCGGCCGAGGTGCACCGCTCGGGGCGGCCCCGGTGGCTCGGCCCCGAGGACATCGGCCGGTGCGCCGACGCGCGCCGGATGCCCGCCGGAGACTTCTGCCTGGCCGTCCTGCCGCTGCACGGCGGCGGATGCCTGGCCGCCGTCAGCGACGGCCCGGACGGCTTCGACACCGAGGACCGCGCATGTCTCCAGCTCTTCGCCGAGGCGGTCGTCTGCCCGCCCGCGGGCGCGGCCGAGACCGGTGGGCTGCCCGGCAGCTCCTTCACGCTCGACATGGACAGCGGCCGGGTCGAGGTCGACGACGAGATGCTGGGGCTGTTCGGCATCGACACCGGCGAGTTCGACGGCCGTGTCGAGACCCTGCTCGCCCGGACCGTTCCGGAGGACCTGCCCTCCGTGATGTCCGTCGTCGAGGCCGACCACATGTCCATCGGCGACCGCGAACTGGAGTTCCGCATCCTCCAGCCCTCCGGCGAGCCGAGGTGGCTGCGGCTGCGCGGGCGCCTGCTGCCCGCCGGGGAGGGGCGACCGGTCCGGCTCGTCGGCACGGTCACCGACGCCTCCAAACTGCGCCCCGGCGTCAGCGACGTCACCCGCATCCAGCGGCTCGCCGCCGCCCTCGCCACCGCCGGCACCGTCCGCGACGTCAGCGGGGCCGTGGTCGCCGCCCTGCGGGGACCCCTGCGGGCGGACCGCATCGCGCTCGCCGAGCTGGAGTCCGACCGCCTCGTCGTCACCGTCCTGGACCCGCCCGAACCGGAGGCCTGGCCGGAGCTGTGGCGCACCGAGTGGCGATCGGAGTGGCCCGACGCTCCCGTCCGCGCCATGCCGACCCTCGCCATGGCCCTGCGGGAGGGCCGCGCCGCCATCTGGCCCGCCGGCACTCCACTGGAGCCCGCGCTCGCCGAGGTCGGCCCCGGCGGCCTCGCCGTGCTGCCGCTGCCCGCGGGCGGGCGCATGGCCGGCGCCTGCCTCGTCGGCTGGGACAGCCCGCACGACTTCGGCCCCGACGAACGCGCCCTGCTCACCGCCGTCGCCGGTCTCGCCGGGCAGGCGCTGATGCGCGCCCACGCCTTCGACGCCGAGCACGAGCTGATCGGCATGCTGCAGCGCGCTCTCCTGCCGCGCCGCCTGCCCGCGCTCCCCGGAGCCGTCGCCGTCGCCCGCTACCTGCCCACCACCGCCGGTCTGGAGCTCGGCGGCGACTGGTACGACGTGATCCCGCTGCCCGACAACCACGTCGCCCTGGTCATCGGCGACGTCCAGGGGCACAGCGCCGCCGCGGCCACCCTGATGGGCCAGATGCGCACGGCGCTGCGCGCGTACGCGGCCGAGGGCCACCCCCCGGACGTCGTCGTCTCGCACGCCAACCGGCTCCTCGTGGACATGGAGTCCGACCTCTTCGCGACCTGCTGCTACGTCGACGTCGACATGGAGCAGGGCACCGGCTGGTTCGTGCGCGCCGGACACCTCCCGCCCCTGCTGCGCCACCCGGACGGCACGACGGAGATCGTCGAGTCGGAGGGCGGACCGCCCCTCGGCGTCGTCCACCAGGCCGAGTACCCGATGAGCCCGCTCAGGCTGCAGCCCGGCGCGGTCGTCACCCTCACCACGGACGGCCTGGTCGAGTCCGCCGACATCGACATCGAGGACGGCCTGGTGCGCATCGCCGGCGAGTTGTCCGCCGCCGACCCGGGCCACCTCGGACTCGTCGCGGACGCCCTGCTCGCCGACGCCAACCGCAGCGACGACGTGGCGCTGCTCCTCGTGCGCTACGACGGCATGGCGATGCTTCCGCTGCGCGAGAGCTGGACGGTGTGGCGCGTCCCCGAAGCGGTCCGGCACGCCCGCCGCTTCACCCGGCGCACTCTGCGCTCCTGGGGCGTACCGGAGGAGACCGACACGGTGCTCCTCGTCGTCTCCGAACTCGTCACCAACGCCCTCGTCCACACCGACGGCCAGGTCCGGCTCGACCTGACCCTGTCCAACCACCGGCTGCGCGTCGCGGTCGCCGACACCTCACCGCGGACGCCCATCAAGCCGACCAGCATCGGCTGGGAGGCGACGGGCGGCCGGGGCATCCTGCTCGTCGAGGCCATGTCCGACGCCTGGGGGACACTCCCGGTCAGCGGCGGCAAGCAGGTGTGGGCGGACATCGTCCTGGAGCACTCGCCGGCCGACGCGCAGGCCCCGCCCGGGTGACACCCTGGAGTCGTGCGCCTGCTCCTGATGTCCGACACCCACCTCCCCAAGCGCGCGAAGGAACTGCCCGCGCCGCTGCTCGCCGAACTCCCGCGCGCCGACCTCGTGATCCATGCCGGCGACTGGGTGGACGTCGCCACGCTGGACCTGCTGGAGAGCCGCTGCGCCCGGCTGCTCGGCGTGTACGGCAACAACGACGGTCCGGCCCTGCGCGCCCGGCTCCCCGAAGTGGCCCGCGCCGACCTCGGCGGCCTGCGGCTCGGCGTCGTCCACGAGACGGGACCCGCCCAGGGCCGGGAGCGCCGCTGCGCCGAGCGGTTCCCCGACCTCGACGTGCTGGTGTTCGGCCACAGCCACATCCCCTGGGACACGACCACGGACACCGGCCTGCGTCTGCTCAACCCCGGCTCCCCGACCGACCGCCGCCGTCAGCCCCACTGCACCTACATGACCGCCACCGCAACCGGCGGCGCACTCATGGACGTGCGGCTGCACCGGCTGCCCCCGCGCACCGGAAAACCGCTGGACGCCTGAGAGTCGATCGCGTGAGATGGCCGGGTGCTGATCGACGCCGACCTCGTACGCCGTCTACTGGCCTCCCAGTTCCCGCACTGGAGCCACCTCCCGATCGCCCCGGTGGCGTCGTCCGGTCTGGACAACGCGACGTTCCGGCTCGGCGAGGAGCTGTCCGTACGCCTCCCGCGCTACCCGCACTGGGCCGGCCAGGTGGAGCGGGAGCAGACCTGGCTGCCCCGGCTCGCGCCCCGTCTGCCGCTGCCCGTCAGCGAACCCGTCGCCCAGGGGGAACCCGGCGAGGGCTACCCCCACCCGTGGTCCGTCTACCGCTGGCTGGAGGGTGAGACGGCCACCGCCGAAGGCCTCACCGACCCCCGCCGCACCGCGCGGGAACTCGCCGCGTTCCTGACCGCGCTGCAGGGGATCGATGCCACGGGCGGCCTCGCTCCCGAGCAGAGCAACGCCTTCCGGGGCGTCCCGATGGGCGACGAGCGGGACTCGCTCGCCTCCGAGGCACGGGTACGGCCCAAGATCGAGGCGCTGAAACGGTCCGGCCTGATCGACGCCGACGCGGTGACGGAAGTCTGGGAGGCGGCCCTGGCCGCCCCCGCCTGGGACCGGCCGCCCGTCTGGGTCCACGGGGACCTCTCGGTCGGCAACCTGCTCGCCGTGGACGGCCGGCTCAGCGCCGTGATCGACTTCGGCACCCTCGCCGTCGGCGACCCCGCGGTCGACCTGCTCGCCGCCTGGAAGTTCCTTCCGGACGAGGTGCGCGGCGACTTCCGGGCGGCGCTCGGCGTCGACGACGCCACCTGGGCCCGCGGGCGGGGCTGGGCCCTCGCGGGCTCCCTGCCGGTGCCGGACGACCCGTACTTCCAGCAGGACCCGGCCAGGGTGCGCACCGCCCTGCACCATCTGGAGCAGCTCATCGCCGACCACCGGGGCGAGCGCGCCTGAAAATCCGTTGCCCTCGCCGTCGCGTCCTGCTGGACTGCACGGGACACAGCCGTCGACACCGAGGAGCTCCCATGCGCACAGCGTTCATGTCCACCCGGCAAGGAACCAGCACTCTCCCCAAGGACATGACGCTCTGTGCCCACGCTGAACCTGGGAATCCTCGCGCACGTAGACGCGGGTAAGACAAGCCTCACCGAGCGGCTGCTGCACGCGGCCGGAGTCATCGACGAGATCGGCAGCGTCGACGACGGAAACACCCAGACCGACACCCTCGCGCTGGAGCGGCAGCGCGGCATCACGATCAAGTCCGCCGTCGTCTCGTTCACGCTCGGCGATGTCACCGTCAACCTGATCGACACCCCCGGCCACCCCGACTTCATCGCCGAGGTCGAGCGGGTGCTGGGTGTGCTCGACGGCGCGGTGCTGGTGGTCTCCGCCGTGGAGGGCGTCCAGGCCCAGACACGCATCCTGATGCGCACCCTGCGACGGCTGCGGATCCCCACCCTCGTCTTCGTCAACAAGATCGACCGAAGCGGCGCCGACGACGGCCGCACGCTCACTGCCCTGGCCGAGCGCCTCACCCCGTCGGTCGTCCCCATGGGACGGGCTTACGGACTCGGCACACGGGACGCGCACGTGGTGCCGTACGGCGCCCACGACAGCGCGTTCACGAGGCGGCTGCTCGACGTCCTCACCGAGCACGACGAGGAACTGCTGGCCGCGTACGTCGAGGACGCGGTGTCCTACGGCCGGCTGCGCTCCGCCCTCGTCGAGCAGACCCGGCGCGCACGGGTGCACCCGGTGTTCTTCGGTTCGGCGATCACGGGCGCGGGCGTGCAGGAGCTGACCGACGGTCTCACGGAGCTGCTGCCGGCCACGGAGGGCGACACCGAGGGGCCGGCCTCGGGCAGAGTCTTCAAGGTCGAGCGGGGACCGGCGGGGGAGAAGATCGCGTACGCGCGGGTCTTCTGCGGGACCCTGCGCACCCGCGACCGGCTGGTGCTCCGCGACGGCCGGGAGGGCAAGGTCACCGCGATCAGCGTCTTCGACCGGGGCGGAGCGGCCCGCGCGGCATCGGTGACGGCGGGCCGCATCGGCAGGCTGTGGGGCCTGACCGACGTCCGCATCGGCGACACCTTCGGCGAGGCGCCGTGCGCGGACGAGCCGGTCCACCACTTCTCCCCGCCCACCCTGGAGACCGTCGTCGTCCCCGCCCGGCCGCGCGACAGGGGAGCGCTGCACCTCGCGCTCACCCAGCTCGCCGAACAGGACCCGCTGATCGCGCTGCGCCAGGACGAGATCCGCCAGGAGATCTCGGTCTCCCTCTACGGCGAGGTCCAGAAGGAGGTCATCCAGGCGACCCTGGCCGAGGAGTACGGACTCGCCGTCACCTTCCGCGAGACGACGCCGCTGTGCATCGAACGGCCCGTCGGCACGGGCGCGGCGGTCGAGTTCAACAAGAAGGAACCCAACCCCTTCCTCGCCACCGTGGGACTGCGCATCGACCCCGCCCCGGCCGGCTCGGGCGTCGCGTTCCGCCTGGAGGTGGAGCTCGGTTCGATGCCGTACGCCTTCTTCAGGGCCGTGCAGGACACGGTCGACGAGACCCTGGCGCAGGGCCTGCACGGCTGGCAGGTCACCGACTGCACGGTCACCATGACGCACTCCGGTTACTCCGCACGGCAGAGCCACGCCCACCAGGGCTTCGACAAGAGCATGTCGAGCACGGGCGCCGACTTCCGGGGCCTGACCCCGCTCGTCGTGATGACCGCGCTCAGGCGGGCGGGGAGCCGGGTGTACGAGCCGATGCACCGCTTCCGGATCGAGGCCCCGGCGGACACGCTCGGCGCGCTTTCGCCGCTGCTCACCCGGCTGCGTGCCGTCCCCGAGACCACCCGACCGGTCGGGCGTACATGCGTCCTCGAGGGCCGGGTCCCGGCCGCCCAGGTGCACGAACTGGAGCAGGCGCTGCCGGGTCCGACCCGCGGCGAGGGCGAGCTGGAGTCCGCGTTCGACCACTACGCCCCGGTGACCGGCGGCGCGGTACCGAGCCGGCCGCGCACCGACCACAACCCGCTCGACCGGGAGGAGTACCTGCTGCGGATGATGCGGAGGGTGCCGGGGCGCGGGGCGGGGGTGCCGTCCTGAATGCGGCGAACGGGCCAGAGGGACCAAAGGGGGACCGGATGGTGCACGGGAGTTGACATAGGGCGTAAAGTGCCCGGATTGTAATGTGCATGGCAAAGTTACGCGTGCGTCTGTGCGGCGTTCTCGTGGCTCTCACCGGCCTCCTGGCGGCCCCGGGTGCCCGGCCCGCGGCCGCCGACTCCCTTCCCGACTCCCTCTGGTTCGACGCCCAGGCGTCCGCCGCCCTCACCGTCCAGGGCGGCCGCTTCACCGACGGCCTCGGCCGCGAGGTGGTGCTGCGCGGCTACAACGTCTCCGGCGAGACCAAGCTGGAGGAGAACAGCGGACTGCCGTTCGCCTCCGTCGCCGACGCCCGGAAGTCGGCGGCCGCGCTGCGCACGCTCGGCGGCGGCAACACGGTCCGGTTCCTGCTCTCCTGGGCCCATGCCGAGCCGGTGCGCGGCCAGGTCGACACGGCCTACCTCGCCGCGGTCACCGACCAGATGCGCGCGTTCCTCGACGCCGGCATCCGCGTCTACCCCGACTTCCACCAGGACCTCTACTCCCGCCACCTCTTCAACGAGGGCAGCTGGTACACCGGCGACGGCGCCCCCAAGTGGGCCGTGGATGCCGGGAACTACCCCGCCGAGTCCTGCGGGATCTGCCTGTTCTGGGGTCAGAACATCACCCAGAACCAGGCGGTGACCAAGGCGTCGTACGACTTCTGGCACAACGCGTACGGGGTGCAGGACGCCTTCCTCGCCACCGCGCAGCAGACGATGGCCTACCTCCGGCAGCACCTGGCCGGCGACGAGTTCGAGCGGGTCGTCGGGTTCGACCCGTTCAACGAGCCCTACGCGGGCACCTACGACAGCGGGCAGAGCAGCCGCACCTGGGAACGGGACGTGCTCTGGCCCTTCTACACCAGGTTCCGCGCGCGCATGGACGCGGCCGGCTGGCAGGACAAGCCCGCCTTCGTGGAGCCGAACCTCTTCTGGAACGCCAACATCTCCACCCAGAAACAGGACGGCGGTCTCCTCGACGCCGGCACGATCGGCCCGCGGTATGTCTTCAACCCCCACTTCTACGACCAGAAGGCCATCTCCGGCGTCTTCATGTGGGGCAAGGCGGGAGACGGGCAGTACGCCACGGACTTCGGCACGGTGCGCGACCGCGCCGGCGCCCTGGGCACGGCCGCGATCGTCAGTGAGTTCGGCCACCCGCTGTCCGGCTCGGTCTCCGACAAGGCTCCGACCGTGCTGAAGGCGATGTACCAGGCGCTCGACTCCCGTGTGAAGGGCGCGAACTGGTGGTCCGACCCGGCGGACTCCGGCCCGGTGCTGTCCGGTACGCAGTGGCAGTGGGACCTCTACAACGGCCGTCACCACGAGTTGATGAACGGCAACCCCGGCAAGGTTCTCACCTCCGGGGACGCCTGGAACGACGAGGACCTCTCGGCGGTCGCGCTCGACGCCTCGGGCGCCCCGGTGCTGCGCCAGGACGCACGCCTGCTGGACCGGCTCTACCCGAGCGCCACCGCCGGCACGACGGTCGCCTTCACCTACGAGGACCGCTCCCGGGACGGCTCGACGACGCTGACCTGGAACCCGGTACCGAGCTCGCTGCCGAACGTGGCGCAACTCGTGGGATCGGGACAGTACGGCTTGCTGGTGTGGCGCTCGAACGGCTCGGCGGCGCCCACGGAACTGCATCTGCCGGCCTCCTTCCCGGCCGCGTCCACCACCGTGGTCTCCGACCTCGGCACGACGGCGGGCCTGCCCGCCTACACCAGGTCGACCCCGGTCGCCGTGGCCGACGAGACGGGCGGCACGGGCAGCAAACGGCTCCTGCTGACCGCCTCCGACACGGGCGCCGTGCACTACGCGCTGGTCACCAACGGGGCGACGGCTCCGTCCGCGTCCCTGCTGAGCGCGGCGCGGACGGAGCTCGCGGCCTGGGCGGCCAAGGAGTTCAGCTAGCGGACGGGCCCGTCCAGTCGGCGGGGACGTGGCCCAGGCGCACCCGCTGCGGGTGGTCGCCGACGTCCACGCTGGTGACCTTCTGGCCGGTGGCGAAGTCGATCGCGGTGATCTTGTCGGCACCGGCCTCGGAGATGATGCAGTCCCTGCCGTCGCCGCTCACGGTCGCCCAGTACGGCGTGGACGCGGTGACCAGCGGCCCCTCCTGGAGGGACGCCCGGTCGACGACGGTCGCGTAGTTGTCCATCGTCCCGGCGACGCACAGCTTGGTGCCCTCCGGGTTCATCGAGATGCCGTGGTGGCGCGAGTCGAGGAGCCACGTGGTGCGGTCCGGGTTGGTCGCCGGGTCGGCGGGCAGCGTCTTCACCCGGGTGATCTTGTCGGCGGCCACGTCGTACTCCAGGAAACCGTTGAAGAACGACACCTGGAAGTACAGCTTGGACCAGTCCGGGGTGAACGCGGCGGGCCGCACCGCGTCGGAGAAGTCCTTCAGGCCGATCGCGTCCAGCCGGCTGCGCATGTCGATGGTCTTGACCTGCTTGAAGGTGGTGGCGTCCACGATCGTGATGTGGCGGTCGCCCTTCGTCCAGTCCGCGGACGGGTCGTCGAGCGAGGTGGTGACCTCGCCGATGGACATGTTCCAGATGTACTTGCCGCCGTTCGTGAAGAAGTTCTCGTGCGGCTTGTCGCCCGTGCCGAACTCCCCGAGCTCCTTGCCCGTGTCGATGTCCAGTACCTGCACCTTGTCGGCCGTCGAAGCGGAGACCGCGACCTTGGTGCCGTCGGGGGAGACCGCCATGTGGTCGGCGCGGTAACCGGCCACGGGGAAACGCCAGTTGATCTTGTCGGTGGCCAGGTCGATCGACACGACGTCGGCGAAGCTCGGCCGGGAGACGACCACCGACCTGCCGTCCGGTGTGGAGTACATGTCGTCCACGTACTGGTCGTGGCCCTCGCCGACCTGGTTGCGGACGGTCATGTAGGCGATCCACTTGATGGGGTCGGCGTTGATCTCCGCCAGCCGCTGCGCCTTGTCCGGGACGACGTTGATCCGGCCGACCCTCGAGAAGTCACCCGTGGACTTGACGACGTCGGCGGTGCCGTCCCAGTTGTTGCCCACGAACAGCACCTCGCGCAGCGCTGCGGAGGAGGAGTCCCGCGCGGCGGCGGCCGTCGCGGTGCCGCCGGAGGTCAGCGCCAGGGCGGCGACGAGACAGAACAGGTGCCGGGATCTGAGAACAGGCATGGTGGGGTCCCTGTCTTGGGGTCTGGAATCTGAACACGCTTGAGTTCAAAGTGACTTACTGGAAAGTAAGGAGAGGGCGACCCTCTTCACAAGACTCGGGGCGCGACAAAATTGAGCGACAGGCGAACTGATCATCGAACGGCGAGGGGGAGCGGGTGGCGGGCAGGCTCAAGCAGCCGACGGGCCGGTACGGCGGCAGGACGGCCGAGGAGCGGCAGGCCGAGCGACGCCGGCGGTTCCTGGAGGCGGGGCTCCAGATGTTCGGCGCGAGCCCCGGCTACCGGTCCACCACGGTGGCCGCGCTGAGCGAGGCGGCAGGACTGTCGACTCGTCAGTTCTACGAGGAGTTCCGCACCTTGGAGGACGTGCTGGCCGCGCTGCACCTCCAGGTCAACGACTGGGCGGAACAGGCGGCGGCCGCCGCCCTCGCCGAGGCCGGCGACCTGCCGCTCGCCGAGCGCGCCGCGGCGGTCTTCCGGGCGTACGCCGCGAACGTCACCTCCGATCCGCGCCGGATCCGCATCGCCTTCGTCGAGATCATCGGCGTCAGCCCGCGCCTTGAGGAGCAGCGGCTTGAACGCCGGTCCCGCTGGGTGGACTTCATCTGTGCGGAGGCCGCGCGGGCCGCCGCGCGCGGTGAGGCGGCGCCGCGCGACTACCGGCTCTCGGCGACCGCGTTCATCGGCAGCGTCAACGGTCTGCTGCACGACTGGCGGGCCGGCTGGGTGGACGCCACCCTGGACGAGATCGTGGACGAACTGGCCCGCCAGCTCCTGGCCATCCTGCGCCCACCGGGCTGGCTGCCGGGCGCCTGAGCCCGCCGCGGACGCCACCCGTCCGCGCAGACCGGTCGAAGCGGCCGAGTCCGGGGGCGCCCGCCCGCTGCCGGCCGCGCCCGGAAGGCCCGGGAAGGCCGGTGCGGGCCTTCCCGGGCCCTCCCGGCCGTGATCCGCCTACTCGTCCCACGCCTGGATGAGAACCTGCTCGGCGATCTTGCCGTTGCGCAGCGAGGCCATCGAGCTGGCCAGCACCCGCACGCCGTCCGGGTACTCGCAGGACTCGGTGAACGCGACATGATCGCCCTGCACGACGCACTGGTCCAGGTGATGGGTCATGTCACGGCTGTAGACGTCGCTGAGCATCCCGCTGATCTGGTCCCGGCCGCGCAGGACCTTGGGGTGGCTCGGCTGGGTGTTGCGGTCGACGACGCGTATCTCCGCGTCGTCCGCGTAGAGCGACAGCAGAACCGTCGTGTCGTCGCCTTCGATGCCCCGGCGCAGAGCCTCCGTGTCGAAGCCGGCGTCTGCCGCGGTGCCCATGGTGACCTCCTTCGACCTCCTCGGAAGGCCGCGGCCCGGCGAGCGGCGGGCCGCTGAGGGCCTCTGCTTCGAGCCTCCACCCGGCGCGGCACCCCGGCAAACGCGCCGGGGCGGATGCGCCTCTCGGGTGAGCGGCTCCAGCGGCCCGTGACCGCGGCCGTGCGGAGCCGTTGCTGAAGGCATGATCTCAACACGACGCATCGTCGCCGCCGTCGGTCTCGCCGTGGGCGTGGCCGGTCTCGGCGCTCCGCAGGCCACCGCGGCACCCGCCGCCACCCCGGACGCCGGCAGGCTCAACCCGGTCACCCTGCTCGACTCGCTGGCCCGCAGCGGCGTCCCCGCGGAGCACCGGAACGAGATCCCGCGGCTGTCCGGCCAACTGGCGGGTACCAGCCACCTGCACGACCTCGACCAGCTCCACCAGGCCACCGATCTGGTCGCACCCGTCACGGGCCTGCTCCCGGCCGTCCGGTAGGGCGGCGAACCGTGCGAGCCCCCGGCCGTCGACGGCCGGGGGCCCTTGACATTCCCGGAGGGCCGCCGCAGCATCGCGACTGATCAGTGAACCTGGTTTCACTATGCGAACAACAGGAGGGCTGCCCGTGCCCGTCTCCCGCGAACTGCTCATCGGCGGCAAGGACGTGCCCGCCGCGTCCGGCCGTACCGTCGTCGACGTCAACCCCTACACCGGTGAGGTGTACGCCACGGTCGCGGCCGCCGGGCCGGAGGACGTCCGACGCGCGGTGGACGCGGCGGACGCGGCCTTCCCCGCCTGGGCGGCCCTGGCTCCCTTCGCCCGCCGCGCGATCTTCCTCAAGGCGGCCGACCTGCTCGACGCCCGTGGCGAACAGGTGGCCGAGATCATGGCGCACGAGGCGGGCGGCACCCGGCCCTGGGCCCACTTCAACGTGGCCCTCGCCGCGAACATCCTGCGTGAGGCCGCGGCCGCGATCACCGCCCCGCGCGGTGAGGTCCTCAGCGCCCAGGAGGCGGGCGCGCTCGGACTCGCGGTGCGCGAACCGCTCGGCGTGGTGGCCGCGTTCGCTCCGTGGAACGCGCCGGTCATCCTCGGCGTACGGGCCGTGGCGGCGCCGCTCGCCGCGGGCAACACCGTGGTCGTCAAGGCGAGCGAGGACGCGCCGATCGCGTGCGGGCTGCTGGTCGCGGACGTGCTGCGCGAGGCCGGACTGCCGGACGGCGTGCTGAACGTGGTCACCAACGCCCGCGAGGACGCCGCCGGGATCGCTCAGGCGCTGATCGGCGACGAGCGGGTGCGGGCGGTGAACTTCACCGGCTCGACGGGTGTCGGCCGGATCATCGGCGAGCTGGCCGCGCGCCATCTCAAGCCCGCCGTCCTGGAGTTGGGCGGCAAGAACGCGGTGATCGTGCTGGAGGACGCCGACGTGGACTACGCCGTCGACGCGGTGACCTTCAGTGTGTTCATGAACGCAGGGCAGATCTGCATGTCCGGCGACCGGATCCTGGTCCACGAGTCCCTCGCCGAGGAGTTCACGCGGAAGTTCACCGCCAAGGTGGCCTCGCTGCGGGCGGGCGATCCGGCGCATCCGCAGACCGTGGTCGGGCCGCTGGTCAGCCCGTCGGCCGCACAGCGCGTGGCCGGCCTGGTGCGGGACGCGGTGGCCAAGGGGGCCGAGGTACTCGTCGGAGGGGAGCCCGAGGGCGCGGTGCACCCGGCGACCGTCCTCACCGGCGTACCGAAGGAGGCGGACCTGTACCACGCCGAGTCGTTCGGCCCGGTCTGCGTGCTGCAGACGTTCGCCGACGACGACACCGCGGCCGACCTCGCCAACGACACCGAGAACGGCCTGACCTGCGGCATCATCACCGAGAACGCCCTCCACGGGCTGGCCGTCGCGCGCCGGGTCCGCACCGGCATCGTGCACATCAACGACCAGTCGGTGGCCGACGAACCGCACGCGCCCTTCGGCGGCGTGAAGGCCTCCGGGTACGGCCGCTTCGGCGGGCGCTGGGGCATCGAGGCGTTCTCCAACACCCGCTGGGTCACCATCGCCACCCAGCACGCCCACTACCCCTTCTGACCTCGCACGCCCTTGCTCCTCCCCGCCCCGGGCCGCCCGCGTCCGGGGTTCCCGGTCGTGCCCGGCGGGGCCGCGGCTGCCGTCGCCTGCGCCGCGGCCGTCCCCGCCGCCGAGACGGCCGCGTTCCGGGGCGAGCGTCCCGGGCATGACGCCGGAGGTAATCGACCCCCGCGGGGGCCTGCGGAACCATCAAGGGCGTACCCACTCGCCCGACGACCGGATTCCGGGAGGTCTCCCATGCCGTACTTCACCAGCCCCGTCGACGGAACCCGCCTCCACTTCACGGACTACGGACCGGCCGACGGCCCCGTGGCCGTCTTCGTCTCCAGCAGCTACCTCGGTTCGGAGATGTGGGAGTACCAGACGCTGCCGCTCGCCACGGAGGGCCACCGGTGCGTCGTCCTGGACCGGCGTGGACACGGGCGCTCGGACGACGTGTGGGGCGGTTTCGACCTCGACTCGCTCGCCGACGACCTTCAGGGCCTGCTCGACCACCTGGATCTGCGCGCGGCGACTCTGATCGGCCACTCGCTGGGCAGCGCCGAGATCGTGCGCTGCCTGACACGCCACGGCACCGACCGGGTGGCCCGAGTCGCCCTAGTCGCCGGCATCGCTCCGGGCGTGGCCCGCTCGGCGAACAACCCGGAGGGCTGGGACCCGGCGGTCATGCGGACGGTCAACGCCGCCTGTCAGCGGGACAGGGCCGCGTTCTTCAACGACCCCGACGCGGTGCGCGACTTCTTCGCCCTCCACCTGCCCGGCAACGAGGTGTCGCCCGCCTACGTCCGCTACCTGTCCGACCGCTGCCTCGCCTCCACCGCGCGTGCCTGCAGCGCGGTCCAGGAGACGGTCGTCACCGTGGACGTCGCCCCGGAACTGGCCAAGCTCGACCTGCCGTTCCTCGTCCTGCACGGCACACATGACGTCTCGGCGCCCCTGGACGTGACCGGGCGCCGCGCCGCCGCACTCGCCCCGAACTCCACGCTGAAGGTCTACGAGAACGCCGGCCACGGCCTGTTCGTCACCCACGCCGACCGGCTCACGGCCGACCTGCGGGAGTTCATGGCCGCGTCCTGAGAGTCAGACGGCACCCGGCATCCGCGCCGGGCCGCACACGGTGGTCCGGTGGCCTGCGATGACCTGCCGGGCGGCGGCCGGGGTGACCGTGCCGTCGCGGACCGCCGTGGCGGCTCGGGCGAACGGCTGAATCCCGGCCTTGCACCGGGCCGCGCTTAAAGCAGTCGTTTGACTTGCATCGCCGCCCGGGATTGCCTGAGGGACGAGGGCCGCCGGATCGGAGGAGAAGCCGTGACCGTTCCCCAGGAGCCACTGAGCTATCCGCTGCGGAGCGAGGGACCGCTGGAACCGCCCGCCGAATGGGCCGACCTGCGGCGGCGCTGCCCCGTCGCCCGGGTGACCCTGCCCAGCGGGGACGAGGCGTCGCTGCTGACCCGCTACGCGGACGTCAAGCAGGTCCTGTCCGACGAGCGGTTCACCCGGCGGCTCGACGCCGACGACGCGGCCCGTATCACGGCCACCGAGTCGGGCGGTGTGTTCAGCAACGAGATGGCGTTGGCGATCCCGCAGAGCGGCGAGGGGCACCGGCGCTGGCGCCGGATGGTGAGCAAGTGGTTCACCGTCAAGCGCATGGCAGCGCTGCGACCGGGCATCGAGGCGATGGCCGACCGGCTCGTCGACGCGATGATCGAGCGCGGGCAGCCCGCGGACCTCAAGGCGAGCCTCGCCTTCCCGCTCCCGGTGTGGGTGATCTGCGGCCTGCTCGGCGTCCCCGACTCGGACCGGGACCGCTTCTCGTACTGGTCCGACGCCCTGCTCAACCTCACCCGGTACACCCAGGAGGAGGTCGACGAGGCGGAGGCCGAGTTCAACGCCTACATGACCGCGCACCTCGCCGCCCAGCGGGCCGCACCCGGGGACGACCTGCTCGGCGAACTGATCGTCGCCACCGGACCCGACGGCTACCGGATGTCGGACCGGGAACTGGTCGCCACCGGCAGGGGCCTGCTGGTCGCCGGGCACGAGACCACCGCGAACATGATCGGGAAGATGGTGGCCATGCTGCTGTCCGACCGCAGCCGCTGGGAGCGGCTGCTGGCGGACCGCTCGCTGGTGCGCTCCGCGGTGGAGGAGGCGCTGCGGTTCGACGCCAACGCGGGGATCGGCATGCCGCGCTACATCGGCGAGGAGGTCGAGGTCGGCGGCACCGTCCTGCCGCGCGGCACGACCGTGATGTGCAGCATGGCCGCCGCCAACCGGGACGACACCGCCTTCGAGGACGCCGGCGAGATGGCGCTGGACCGCAGTCCCAACCCGCACCTCGCCTTCGGTGTCGGCCCGCACTCCTGCCTGGGCCAGGCCCTGGCCCGCACCGAACTGCAGACCGTCCTCGACGTGCTGTTGCGTAGGCTTCCAGGCCTGGACCTGGCCGTTCCGGCCGAGGAACTGCGGCGGCTCGAGGGACTGATCGTCGGAGGGCTGAGCGAAGTCCCGGTGCGGTGGTGATCATGGCGGGCAGGGCGGTACGGACACAGCAGGTCAGCGAGACCCGGACGCTGATCCTGACCGCGGCGGAGCGGCTGTTCGCCGAGCGCGGGGTGCACGCCGTGTCCAACCGCCAGGTCAGCGAGGCCGCCGGCCAGGGCAACAACGCCGCGGTCGGCTACCACTTCGGCACCAAGGCCGACCTGGTGCGCGCGATCGTGCGGCAGCACACCGGGCGCATCGAGGAGATCCGCCTGCGACTGCTGGTCGGCACCCGCGGCTCCACCGAGGTACGCGACTGGGTGTCCTGCCTGGTCCGTCCCACGGCCGAACACCTCGCGGCGCTGCGCAGCCCCACCTGGTTCGCGCGGTTCTGCGCCCAGGTGATGACCGACCCGGCCATGCGCGCCATCATGATCGAGGAGTCCCTGTCCTCCCCGTCGCTGCGCGAGGTGCTCGACGGCCTGGGCCGCTGCCTCCCCGACCTTCCTGCGGAGGTCCGTGCCGAACGCGGGTACATGGCCCGCGAGTTGATCCTGCACATGCCCGCCGAACGGGAACGTGCCCTCGCCGAGGGCCTGCCCACCACCCGGGCCACCTGGCACGACGCCGCCACCGGCCTGATCGACGCGATCGCCGGCCTCTGGCTGGCACCCGTGACGCCCGCGTGACCGACCCGGACGACCGCCGCGCCCAGCGCATCGAGCTCACCCCCCAGGGCCAGGAGGCCGTCGACCGTATCCGCGCCGCGGGCGTCCGCGGCATGCAGGCGGCCCTCACCGCCTGGTCGCCCGAGGACCTGAGGCAGCTCGCCACGCTGTTCCACCGCATGGCCGACGACTTCCTGGCCGCCGCCGACGAGACCGTCCAGGACCTCGTCGAGGCCACGCGCCCTCCGTCCTCCTGACCCGGCACGCCGGCCGGCGGGGGAGGGGCGCGTGCGCGGCCGGCTGGGCCGGGAGCGGTTTGCGGTTCCGCCGCCGGCCCACTCCGGTCGATCTGACTTCCGTGGCGCGGAATACGTGCAGAAGACGTGCCTGCCGCGCAAGGATCATGTGTGTGGGCCGCAGTGGTCCGCACCGGGCGCGCACGGCGCCCGCACCACCGACGGAAGGCAGCAGCACCATGGCGCAGGAAGTGCGCGGCGTGATCGCCCCTGGCAGGAACGAGCCGGTGCGGGTCGAGACGATCGTCGTACCGGACCCGGGTCCTGGTGAGGCGGTGGTGAAGGTCCAGGCGTGCGGGGTGTGCCACACCGACCTGCACTACAAACAGGGCGGCATCAGCGACGACTTCCCGTTCCTGCTCGGCCACGAGGCCGCCGGAATCGTGGAGTCGGTCGGCGAGGGCGTCACCGAGGTAGCCCCCGGCGACTTCGTCGTCCTCAACTGGCGGGCGGTGTGCGGGAAGTGCCGCGCCTGTCTGCGCGGCCGCCCCTGGTACTGCTTCGACACCCACAACGCCGAGCAGAAGATGACCCTCGCCTCGACCGGGCAGGAGCTCTCCCCGGCCCTGGGCATCGGCGCCTTCGCGGAGAAGACGCTGGTCGCGGCCGGGCAGTGCACCAAGGTCGACCCGTCCGTCTCCCCGGCCGTGGCGGGCCTCCTCGGCTGCGGCGTGATGGCCGGCATCGGCGCCGCCATCAACACCGGCGGCGTCGGCCGGGGGGACTCGGTCGCGGTCATCGGCTGCGGCGGGGTCGGCGACGCGGCGATCGCCGGTTCGTACCTGGCGGGCGCCGCGAAGATCATCGCGGTCGACATCGACGACCGCAAGCTCACCATCGCCAGGGAACTGGGCGCGACCCACACCGTCAACTCCAAGGAGACCGACCCCGTCGAGGCGATCCGCGAGCTGACCGGCGGCTTCGGCGTGGACGTGGCCATCGAGGCGGTCGGCCGCCCTGAGACGTACAAGCAGGCCTTCTACGCCCGCGACCTGGCCGGCACCGTCGTCCTCGTCGGCGTCCCCACCCCCGAGATGAAGCTCGAACTGCCGCTGCTCGACGTCTTCGGACGCGGCGGCGCCCTGAAGTCGTCCTGGTACGGCGACTGCCTGCCCACCCGTGACTTCCCGATGCTGATCGACCTGCACCTGCAGGGGCGCCTGCCGCTGGAGAAGTTCGTGACCGAGACCATCGCCCTCGACGAGGTCGAGAAGGCCTTCGAGCGGATGCACCACGGCGACGTACTGCGCTCGGTGGTGATGCTGTGATGACCGCCCGCATCGACCGCCTCGTCACCTCCGGCACCTTCTCCCTGGACGGCGGCACCTGGGACGTCGACAACAACGTGTGGATCGTCGGCGACGCCCGTGAGGCGATCGTCATCGATGCCGCCCACGACGCCGCCGCGATCGCCGATGCCGTCGGCGACCGGCGGTTGCGCGCCATCGTGTGCACCCACGCCCACAACGACCACATCGACGCCGCTCCCGCCCTCGCCGCACGGACCGGCGCGCAGATCTGGCTGCACCCCGACGACCTGCCGCTGTGGAAGCTCACCCACCCCGACCGCCTGCCCGACCACTGGCTGGCCGACGGCCAGGTCATCGAGACGGCCGGCACCGACCTGACCGTCCTGCACACCCCCGGCCACGCGCCCGGCGCGGTCTGCCTGTACGACCCGGGCCTCGGCACCGTCTTCACCGGCGACACCCTCTTCCAGGGCGGCCCCGGGGCGACCGGACGCTCCTACTCCCACTTCCCGACGATCATCGACTCGATCCGCGACCGGCTGCTGACCCTCCCGCCCGACACGGTGGTCCGCACCGGACACGGCGAGACGACGACCATCGGCGACGAGGCCCCCCACCTCCAGGAGTGGATCGCGCGCGGCCACTGACCCGGCGGCACTTCCCGAACCGGCGGGCACGACGGGGTACCGCTGCCCCCGGAAGCCGTCGCCGCGCGGCGCGGCTGAACGGTGCCCAGGATGGGCAGGGAACACGTCGTCCTGGGCGACGGCGCCACCGGGAGGCGACGACGGTCGGCTCCCGGTGGCCGGCGGCGCCCGGCCCCGCCCCGCTCCGACGAAAGCAGGAGTCGTATGCAGTACGTGAAGCTCGGTTCGACGGGTCTCGAGGTGTCCCGGATCTGCCTGGGCTGTATGAGTTTCGGCGTCCCCGACCGCGGCACCCACACCTGGACCCTGGACGAGGAGGCCTCCCGGCCGCTGATCCGCCGGGCACTCGACGCCGGCATCACCTTCTTCGACACCGCGAACGTCTACTCGGACGGGACCAGCGAGGAGATCGTCGGCCGGGCGCTCGCGGAGTACGCCCGGCGCGACGACATCGTGCTGGCGACGAAGGTGCACGGCCGGATGCGGTCCGGACCCAACGGCGGAGGCCTGTCCCGCAAGGCGATCCTGACGGAGATCGACCACAGCCTGCGCCGTCTCGGCACCGACTACGTCGACCTCTACCAGATCCACCGCTACGACCCCACGACCCCCCTCGAGGAGACGATGGAGGCCCTGCACGACGTGGTCAAGGCGGGCAAGGCCCGCTACATCGGCGCCAGTTCGATGTACGCCTGGCAGTTCTCCAAGGCCCAGTACACGGCCCGGCTGAACGGCTGGACCCGCTTCGTCTCCATGCAGAACCACTACAACCTCCTCTACCGCGAGGAGGAGCGCGAGATGCTGCCGCTGTGCGCGGACCAGGGTGTCGGCACCCTGCCCTGGAGCCCGCTGGCCCGAGGGCGCCTCGCCCGTGACTGGGACGAGACCAGCGAGCGCAGCCGCACCGACGAGTTCGGCAAGAAGCTCTACCAGGAGGGCGACCGGCACATCGTCGATGCGGTGGCCTCGGTCGCCGCCGAACGGGGCATCCCGCGCGCCCAGGTGGCCCTCGCCTGGCTGCTGCACCAGGACACCGTCGCCGCGCCCATCGTCGGCGTCACCAAGCCCCAGCACATCGACGACGCCGTCGCGGCGGTCGACGTCCAGCTCACGGACAAGGAGATCCGGGCACTCCAGGAGCCGTACGAGCCGCACGCCATCAGCGGCCACTGACGGCCGGCCGGACGGAGGGGCGGTACGCGGCCCGCGTACCGCCCCTCGCCTCGCGCCGGGCTTCACACAGGTGCGGGTGTTCGCGCTCCAGCCGCTCCAGCCGCTCCAGCCGCTCCAGGGCCTGCGGCCGGCCGCCCCGTCGAGTGTGGACGGCGCCACCGGCCCGCCGGGGAACGCGCCGCCGTACACCCGGACGCATCGCGCCAGAGCCGAAACCGCGAACTTTTCCGTGTGAGCGGGCATCCCACAGAAGGGACCGGGCATCTCGGCACCGTCGACCACGCACGCCCCCGGCACGGGCGGCACGACTTCCAAGGAGCAATGGACATGGAGACCTTCCGGCGCGGCGCGACGAGTCCGGCCCACGACGGCTCGCCCTCCTTTTCGACCGCACGACGCGTGGTGTCCGCGCTGGGCGCGGTCGCCGCCCTCACCCTCCTCACCGCCTGCGGAAACGGCACCGGCAGCGCTCCGCAGACGCTGCCCGGCACGGCCCGGCCCGCCACCGGTGACCGGGCGAGCGGCGACCCCACCGCCACCGGCACGGGCGACACCTCCACCACCCCCGCGGCACCGGGCGCCACCCGCACCGCCTCCTCCACGGCGGCCACCGGGGGCGGCACCACGAGCAGCACCCGCTGCCACACGTCCGATCTGCGCGCGTCGGTCGGGGCGAACAACCCGGGAGCCGGGCAGGAGAACTTCCCCCTGGTCCTGACGAACCGCTCAGGACGCACCTGCACCATCGACGGCTACCCGGGCGCAGCCTTCGTGGACGCCTCCGGCAAGCAACTGGGCCCGGACCCCAAGCGCAGCCCGGGCAGCCCGACGAAGGTCACACTGGCGCCGGGCCGGAGCGCCTGGGCCGGACTGAGCTTCTCCAACCCGCAGGTCAGCGGCGCCCGCGCGGCCACGCCCGCGGCCATGCTGATCACCCCGCCCGACGAGAAGGCCTCCCTGAAGGTGGCATGGTCCGGCGGTCCGGTGCCCGTCTCGGGCACCTCCTCCGCGGTCCGTCTGACGGTCTTCCAGCCCGGCACCGGCGCCTGACCCGCCCTGAACCGACCGGTCCCTCACCGTGGTGGTCCGCACCGGTAGAGCCGGAGCCGGAGGGAGCCGGTGCCGCCGTACGCCGTCGGCGGCACCGGCGCGCAGTGCGCCGTGACCCAGCGGGTGATCGCGGTCGTGGTGGGGGAGGCGGTGCCGTTGGGCTGCGCGGTGGCGTCGTGCCGCCCCCCTCCCCCCTGCTCGTCGGCCCTGCGGTGCGGCCCTGCCGGGCGTGTGTCCCGGAGGGCGACGTAGTGCAGTCGGCCGGAGTCTACGAGCCGGCCGAGTCCGTCGGGGGTGGGGTAGGGGACCTGCCCGGTGAAGCCGCCCATGGGCAGCACGGACGCGTTGGCCCCGATGACGTAGGGCGCGGCATCGGTCCAGTCCGGCATGGCCGCGAGGTACTCCGCCCCGTCCCGGTGTGCCGTCAGATAGGCCAGGAGGCGTGCGCGCGGCGGCGTGAGCCGGTTGGGTCCGCCGCCCCCCGGGCGGCTGGCGGGCCCGACCCTGCCCATGCCGCCGGGCTGGTTGTAGCGCGGGGACAGCGCCGAGGCCGACCACGCGGCCGGTATCAGGAGCACCGCGGCCAGACCGGCCGACAGGCCCGCCACGGCCATGCGCGGCCGACGGGCCACCGGGGAGCGGCCCACGCCGGTGAGGAGGATGAGGGACAGGACGCACAGGGCGACGGCGGCGGGAGCCAGCCAGCCGAAGAAGTGACGGTAGTACAGCGTCAGAGCCGCGGCCCACAGGACGTTCGCGGTGGTCACCGCGGGAAGCACCCGGGCATGACGGCCGCCGGCCCGGTACGCCGCCCAGGCCCGCACCAGGCCGGGACCGCTCAGCGCCGCGAGGGCCACGGCGACCACGCCCATGTAGTACGTGTGGCCGGTGACGCTGCCGAAGCTGAACGCGGCGAAGAAGGTGGCCAGCCACACGCCCCACATGAGGTACCCGGCGAGCTCCGGATCGGGGCGGGCGGCACGGCGGCGCCGCGCTGCGACGAGACCCCACAGCAGGCCGCACATGGCCAGCGGGTACAGCCAGCCCGTCTGGGTGGCCAGTCCCGGGCTGAACATCTTCAGCACGCTGTTGCCCATGCCCGGGCCCTTGCGGGGGGCTCGCCGCGCGGTGTGGCCGGTGCCTGGGGCGGCGCTCGCGGAAGTGCCGCCGCCCGGGCCGCCTTCGGCCGCCGCGTGGTCCGGTCCCGTCTCGCCGGCGACCACGCTGCCCGTGTCCGCCGCGTCCAGGCCCAGCGAGGTGAACCGGGTCAGGAAGTTGTAGCCCACGACCATGCCCACGGCCGAGTTGTCGGTGGTGCCGTCTATGTAGGGCCGGGACTGGGCGGGCACGACGGTCGCCACGGCCACCCAGGACGCCGACACCGCCACGGCGACCGCACCGGCCGCCGCGACATGGCCGATCCTGCGCCGCACGGTGGTGGGGGCGGCCACCAGATAGGTGACGGCGAGCGCCGGCAGCACCGCCCAGGCCTCCAGCATCTTGCACTGGAACGCCACGCCGACCCAGACGCCGGCCGCCAGCAGGGTGCGCAGCCGGGCGCGCATGACGGCCCGCCAGGTCGCCTCGGCGGCCAGGAGCAGCAGCAGGACGAACGGCGCGTCCTCCACGATCGACCGGCCCAGCCCCACGGCCACCGGCGTGAGCGTCAGGAACGCCGCTGCCAGCAGTCCCGCCGGGACCCCGGCCCAGCGGCGCACCAGGACGTGCAGGAGGACGACGCAGGCCACCCCCTCGATCGCCTGCGGCAGGACCAGCGCCCAGGGGTGGAAGCCGAAGACCAGGGCCGACAGCGCCTGCGGCCACAGGAAGCCCGGCTCCTTGTCGAGGGTGATGGAGTTGCCCGGGTCGAACGAACCGAAGAAGAACGCCACCGGGTTGTCGGTCATGCTGCGCACGGCGGCGGCGTAGAAGGTGTGGTAGACGCTGTGGTCTATGCCCCATGTGCAGAGAACCGCCGCGAGCGCCGTTATGGCCAGCAGCACCGGGAGTTCGTAGCGCGGACGTGGCGGCCGGGGACCCGGGGGAGGCGGCCCTCCGCCGCGCGGGCGGGCCGTGGCGGCGGCGGTCGCCGTACTCGTCGTCGTCGCGTCGCGCGCTGCGGTCTGCTCGGGATGAGCGCTGGGCATGGGTGGCCTTCCAGGACTGCCGCTGTCTTCTCACCGTCGCGTCGGCCCGTTGCGCGGCACGTGCGACCGGATGATCCGACTATGAAGAAGTAGGCATTCCGTGGCCGTGTTGCATGAGACGCACAGGACGTTGGTAAGAGCCCGCTCCTTTCGGACGGGAGCCCGACGCCCGGATGGCGTGCGGGTGACCGGACCGTTGCGGTAGGGCCAACAGGCCTCCGGCCCGTCCTGCGGCGGCGGACGGGCCGGACCCCGTGAGCCGGATCGAGCCGGGGAAGCGGATCAGGACACGGCGCGGTGCAGGGCCGCGAACACCCCGCGGTGCTCACCACCGTCCGGCGAGCGCCAGCCCGCGGTGACATGGTCCGAGGCGTCGGCCGGCGCGCTCCCCCCGCGTTCGAGGACCCGCGTCACACGGAGGGTGAGCGGTGCGGGCGACGCGGGGCCGGTCGCGTCCACCGTGATACGGGTGTCGTGGGAACCGTCGGTCACCGCGATCGCGACGGCCCCGGTCGCGACCGGCGTACCCGTGGACCGGACGGTGACGGAGGGGTCGGGGGTGTGGGACCGGCTCTGCGCCTGGGGTTCGGCGCGGCCCTGGAGCAGTGCCAGCAACTGAGCGACGAGCACCGGGTCGTGCGTGCCGTCGTAGATCCACCGCCGTCCCAGCACACCGTGCTCGGAGGTGCCGACGAGCGCCTGTTCGGCTCCTTCGAGGGGCGCGCCGCGGTAACTGAGCGGTACGTGGTACGAGACCGGCGCCGGTCCGGATTCGTCGGTGGCCACCAGGAACTCGATCCCGACCTCCCCCTCGGGGTCGTCCAGCCGGAACCCGCCGGTCCGCGACAGCTCCGGCGCGCGGCCCGTCCCGACGTACCAGGGGCGCGTGGGGAGCCAGATGCTGAGGAGTTCGAGCTTGGTGGGGTTCATCGTGGTGTTGTGGATGATCGCCATGCCGCGAACCTATCCGACTCCTCCGCGCCGCAAGCCCTGCGGTGAAGGAGTGAAGGAATACGTCCTGACGGCCGGGTGGACGGTACGGAAGCGGGGCAGTGGGAACACAGTGCTCGATCCCTTCAGGTTGGACCGTACGATGACGCACCTCTCCGGACAGACGATCGCCCGCGGTACCGCGCTGCTCGCCGACCCGTTGCTCAACAAGGGCACGGCCTTCACCCGCGAGGAACGCGTGGAACTCGGCCTGGACGGGCTGCTGCCGCCCGCCGTGGAAACCCTCGACGAGCAGGTCGCCCGCGCCCACCAGGCCTTCCTCGCTTACGACAAGCCGCTCAACCGGCACATCTACCTGCGGCAGTTGCAGGACACCAACGAGGTGGTGTTCTACCGCCTCGTCACCGAACACCTCGAGGAACTGCTGCCGATCGTCTACACCCCGACCGTCGGGGAGGCCTGCCGCCGCTTCAGCGAGATCTACCGGCGGCCCCGCGGCCTGTTCCTGTCCTGGGAGGACCGCGACCGCTTCCGGGAGATCCTCCGCAACCGCCCGCACAAGGGCGCCGTCGACGTCATCGTCGTCACCGACGGCCAGCGCATCCTCGGCCTCGGCGACCAGGGTGTCGGAGGCATGGGCATCCCCATCGGGAAGCTCAGCCTCTACACCGCCATCGGCGGCATCCACCCGGCGCGCACGCTGCCCATCCTGCTCGACGTCGGCACCGACAACGAGCAACTGCTGTCCGATCCGCGCTATCTGGGCCGGCGGGAGCACCGGCTGACCGGCTCGCAGTACGACGAGATGATCGAGGCGTTCGTCGCGGCGGTGGAGGCCGAGCTGCCGGGCACGCTGCTGCAGTGGGAGGACTTCGCCACCGTCCACGCCCGGCCGATCCTCACCCGCTACCGCGACCGGCTGCTCACCTTCAACGACGACATCCAGGGCACCGCGGCGGTGGTGCTCGGCGCGCTGTCCACGGCCTGCCAGGTGGCCGGCACCCCGCTCACGGAGCAGCGGCTGGTCGTGCTGGGGGCGGGTTCCGCGGCCGTGGGCGTCGCCGACATGATCCGCGCCGCTCTCGTGGACGAGGGACTTTCCCCCCAGGAGGCGGCGGACCGCTTCTGGTTCGTCGACGTCGACGGACTGCTGGTGGAATCGCGCGGCGATCTGACCGACGAGCAGCGGGTGTACGCACGCGCGGACGACGAGGCGGCCGACTGGGATGACACCGGGCTCGCCGAGGTGGTGCACCGCGTGCAGCCGACGGCGCTGATCGGACTGTCGACGGCACAGGGCGCGTTCACCGAGGAGATCGTGCGCCGGATGGCGTCCACCTGCGAACGACCGGTGATCTTCCCCTTGTCCAACCCGACCTCGCACGCCGAGGCCGAGCCCGCGGACCTCGCCCGCTGGACGGACGACAGGGCGCTGATCGCGACCGGTTCCCCGTTCCCGCCGCTGGAGGTGGACGGCCGGAAGGTTCCGGTGGCGCAGGCCAACAACGTGTACATCTTCCCGGCGATGGGGCTCGCGGTGGCGGCCGGCGGTGCCACCCGGGTCACCGACCGGATGATGGTCGCCGCCGCACGTGCCGTGGCCCGGCGGGCCGCCGAGGCCGCCGCCGGCGTTCCGGGCCCCGCCCCGCTGCTGCCACCGCTCGGCGGCATGCGGGAGGCCGCCCGGGAGATCGCGGTGGCCGCCGCGCTCGCCGCCGTGGAGGACGGGGTGGCCCCGAAGGCGACCGAGGCGGAGCTGCGCCAGGCGGTGGAGAAGACCCAGTGGATACCGGAGTACCCGGCCTACTGATACGGAGCAGTTCACGGACGACAGCCCTGCCGGCCGTCCCGTAACGGGGGACGGCGACGGGGCCGAACTCCGCGCACCCCTGTACCGCGACGCCGGCGCACCCCTGCGCGGGCCGCCGTCGCGGACACCGCCGAGCCGCTGCGGTGACGGGGCCGCAGTGCGGCCGGTCGCCGATCCGAGACGAGAGGTGCCGTGCCCATGGACATGGCCGGGTCACGCGGGGCGGAACCGGACATCAGCGTCGTCGTGATCGTCTACAACGATGCCCCCCGACTGACGACAGCCGTGCGTTCCGTGCTGGACCAGACGCTGCGCAACGTGGACGTCGTCATCGCCGACGACTGTTCGACCGACGGGTCGTACGACATCGCGTGCTCCCTCGCCGCGGCCCACCCCGGCCGGGTGCGCGCGATCCGGCTGGCCGAGAACAGCGGCGGCTGCGGCGAGCCCCGCAACCAGGGCCTGGCCGTGGCCCGCGGCCGCTATGTGATGTTCCTGGACAGCGACGACACCCTCGAGGCCAACGCCTGCCGCAACCTGCTGGAAGCGGCCGACCGCACCGGCGCCGACCTGGTCTCGGGACTGTGCGTCCGGGTGCACACCGACAGCAGACACGACAAGCGGATCCCCTGGTACCCCTGGCTGTACCGGTCCACGCGCACCGTCGAGTCCATCGCCGAACTGCCGGACCTCTTCGTCTTCGACACCCTGTCGACGAACAAGTGCTACCGGCGTGAGTTCCTCCTCGAGAACGGTCTGACCTTCCCGCGCGGCATCCACTACGAGGACCTGCTCTTCTCCGCGCAGGCCTATCTCGCCGCCCGGCGCATCACCCTCATCCCCCATACCGTCTACTTCTGGCACGTCGTCGAGAAGACCGCGACGAAGTCCATCAGCAACCGGCGCCACGAGATCAACAACTTCACCGACCGGCTCGAGATCCACCGTCGCATCGACGAGGTGCTGAAGCGGCGCGGCCTGGACGAGCTCAAACTCCGCAAGGACACCAAGTTCCTCAAGCACGACCTCGCGCTCTACCTGCGCGACCTGCCGTTCCTCGACGACGGCTACCGCCACCGTTTCGCCCGGCTGGCCCGCGACTACGTCCAGGACTTCCCCGAGGCGGCGTACGCCGAGCTGGACCGGGTGCACGCCATCTGCGCCTACCTGCTGATGCGGGAGGACTGGGACAACCTGATGCCGGCCGTCGACACGCTGATCAACCGCTCCAAGATCTCCACGCCGCTCGTCGAGCGGGACGGCCGCGTCTACTGGTGCCAGCGGTACCTGGACGACCCGAAGGCACGCGACATCATGGACGTCACCGCTCTCGGCCACCACGGCAGAGAGCTGGACGCGATGTTCCTGCGCAACGTGCTCACCGGCTACGCCGTGCGCGGCGACCTGGTGGTGCTCGAGGGCGCCGTGGTCAACCCCCTGCACACCGTGCCCCCGGACGCCCGCCTCACCGCCGAGCTGGAGTTCCGGGCCCGCCGCCGCAGCCTGCAGACCTTCCGGTTCCCGGTGCGGACGGTGCGCCACGCCGGTGACACCCTCATCTGGCGCGCCGCCGTACCGCTGACCGGCCGTTTCCGGCCGGTCGGCGTCGTCGACGAGGTGTGGGACGTCCGGCTGCACCTGACCGCGGACGGCAGGCGCACCACGACCCGCATCACCGCCGGCAACGTCGACCTGGAGAACTCCGCGCCCGTGCCCGTACGCCCCCGGCTCGGCCGGTTCGTCGCCGACCGGCTCGAACCGCAGGTCTCCGCCAAGGGCCACCTGGCGTTCAGGCTCACCCAGCACGGCCCGGCAGCCCGGCGCGGCCGCGCACTCGTCGACCGCAATCTGCACGGCCCCGCGGCCCGGACCGTCAAGGGCACCTACCGCGCCCTGCGGGCCATGCGCAGGGACCTGTCCTCCCATCAGCGCAAGGCGCAGGCCTACCACCGCATGCTGCGGCTCCTGCCGGTCCGCAAGGGCACGGTCGTCTTCGAGAGCCACCTCGGCAAGCAGTACAGCGACAGCCCACGAGCCATCCACGAGGAACTGCGGCGCCGCCGGCTGCCCGTGACCGCCGTCTGGTCCTACGCGGGCGAGCGGCCCGAGGGGTTCCCCGAGGACGCAGAACTCGTCCGCCGCTGGTCCTGGCGGTACATCAGGGCGCTCGCCCAGGCGGAGTTCTGGATCGACAACCAGGGCTTCCCGCTCGTGCTGCGCAAGCGTCCGGAGACCACCTACATCCAGACCTGGCACGGCTCGGCCCTGAAGCGGATGGGTTTCGACGAGCCCTCCTACCGGGTGATGTCCGAACAGGAACAGCGCGCCTACCAGCAGGCAGTGGACCGCTTCGACCACTTCCTGGTCCGCAGCGAGCACGATGTGCGCACCCTCGCCCGCGCCTACCGCATCCCCGAGGGGAAACTGCTGCGCACCGGCTACCCGCGCAACGACGCCCTCGTCCGGGCGGCCCGCGACCCGCAGGCGGCCGACGCGGCGGTACGCCGGCTCGCCGAACGGCTCGGCGTCCGCCCCGAGAGCCGCGTGGTGCTGTACGCGCCCACGTTCCGTGCCCGCCCCGACGGAGGAGTACGCGACTTCGAACCACCCTTCGATGTGGAACGTTTCGCCGACCGCTTCGGGGACCGGTACACGCTCCTGGTCCGCTCCCACTACCTGAACCGGGTCACCCTGCCGCCGTCGGTGAGCGGCCGGGTGACCGACGTGACGGGGGAACCGGACATCACCCCGCTGCTGCTGCTCTCCGACGCCCTGATCACCGACTACTCGTCCGTGATGTTCGACTACGCACTGCTGCGGCGGCCGCTCGTCTTCCTCGCCCACGACTGGGAGGAGTACTCCCAGGACGCGCGCGGCACCTACTTCGACCTGTTCGAGGAGGCCCCGGGCCCGGTGGTGCGCACCGAGGACGCGCTCTTCTCGGCGCTGTCCGACCTGCCCGCCCTGAGAACCCGGTACGAGGCGCGGCTGAAGGAGTTCGTGGACAAGTACGGCGAGTACGACCGCGGTGACGCCGCGGCCCGCATCGTGGACCGTTTCTTCGCACCGGAGCGGGAGAGCCGATGACGCACCGCCACATCCTCTTCGTCGCCAACGAGGTCAACGAACTGGGGGGCGTGGGCCGCTGGCAGACCCAGATGGCCCGGCTGCTCGCGGAGCGCGGCCACCGTGTGACGATCATCGGCGTCGCCCCGCCCGAGGTGCCGATGAACCTCGGTGAGAACCCGCCCTTCGAGACGCACACCCTGTACGAGCGGCGCCCCCCGGCCCGTCGCCGGCCGCGCCCGCCGCTGGGCCGGTTCGCCCCGGCGGTCCGACGGCAGGAGGCGGACAAGCGCGCCGCCGCGGAGCGCCTGTCCCGCGTCTTCCGCGCCGCCGGGCCCGGTGCGGTGATCATCGTGACCCAGGTCTGGGCGATGGAGTGGGTGACGCTCGCGGACACCGCCGGGCACCCGGTGATCGGCATAAGCCACGAGTCCTTCGAGGCATCCCGCGCGTCCTCGCGCTTCGAACGGGTGCTGACGTACTACAGGACCGTGGACCGGCTGCTGGTCCTCACCCAGGAGGACGCCGACCTGTGGGCGGGCGAGGGCCTGAACAACGTCGGCTTCATGCCGAACCCGCTGCCGCTCACGCCCGGCACCCCTTCACCGCGCACGGAGAAGGCGGTGGCCTGCATCGGCCGGCTCGGTCACGACAAGGGTGTCGATCTGCTGCTGGACGTGTGGGCGCAGGCCGCGCCCGGACGACCCGGTTGGATCCTGCGCATTCACGGCGCCGGCGAGCAGGAGACCGCGCTGCGGCGGCAGTGCGCGGAGCTGGGCCTGGACGACTCGGTGGAGTGGGCGGGGCAGACCGACGACGTGAGCGAGGCGCTGCGGCGTTCCTCGGTGTGCGTGCTGTCCTCCCGCAGGGAAGGGTTTCCGCTGGTGCTGCTGGAGGCGATGGCGTGCGGGGTGCCGTGCGTGGCGTTCGACTGCTCACCCGGCGTACGGGAGATCGTCCGCGACGGCGAGGACGGACTGCTGGCCCGGCGCGGCAACACCTCCGAACTGGCCCGCCACCTCGTGCGGTTGATGTCCGACGAGAAGCTGCGCGACACGATGGGGGAGCGGGCGCGACGCAACGTCCGCCGGTTCGCTCCGGACGTGATCACCCGCCGGTGGGAGGAGCTTTTCGACTTCCTGGAGCGCTGACCATCTGAGCGGGAAAGGAGAGGTACGCCGGTGCCGGGCCGCCCCGGGGGCGAACCGGCACATGGTCGTCGTGGAGGTCAGGAGGTGTCAGTAGCCGCCGTAGCCCCCATGGTCTCCGTGGTCTCCGTGGTCGCCACCGCCACCGCCACCGCCGAAGTGGTAGCTGTCGTAGTCCCAGTAGCCCCAGTAGCCGTGGTCTCCGTGGTCTCCGTGGTCGCCGTGGTCGTAACCCCAGTCGCCGCAGCCGCCGCCGCCGTCGCAGTAGTCCGTCTGGACGGAGGGGTGCACCACCGGCGGGGTGCTGGCCATCGCGACCCCGCTGCCTGCCGCACCGGCCAGCAGCATCGTGCCGGCGATCAGTGCGACCCTGCGTCGGACCATCCTCATCGCGTCTCTCCTTGATCACGGGCACTAAGTCCCTTTTGTCCCGTTTCGCTCCAGGTTGCGACGGACTCCCTGAGAAGAGGCTGAGAGCGGCTCGACGCGCGGCCCCGACCACGTCTCCGTACAGTGGGGGAAGAGGTCGGCCATGCGAGTGCTGGTGATCGAGGACGAACGGGGACTCGCCGCGGCGCTCGCCCACGGGCTCGCCGAGGAGGGCTTCGTCACCCATGTGGTCCACGACGGCATCGACGGCCTGTGGCGGGCCGTCCACGAGCCGTACGACGTGATCCTGCTGGACCTCATGCTGCCCGGCATCTCCGGCTACGAGGTGCTGAAGCGGCTGCGGGCCGCCCGTGTGTGGACGCCCGTCCTCGTCCTGACCGCGAAGGACGGCGAGTACGACGAGGCGGACGCCCTCGACCTCGGCGCCGACGACTACCTGAGCAAGCCGTTCTCGTACGTGGTCCTCGTCGCCCGGCTGCGGGCCCTGCTGCGGCGCGGGGCGCCCGCCCGGCCCTCCGTGCTCGCGGCCGGCGACCTCGCCCTGGACCCCGCGCGCCGCCACTGCCGCCGCGCGGGCCGGGAGATCACCCTGACCGCCCGCGAGTTCACCCTGCTGGAGTTCCTGCTCCGGCACCCCGACGAAGTGATCAGCAAGACGGACATCCTCGACCATGTCTGGGAGGAGGACTTCGACGGCGACACCAACATCGTCGAGGTCTACATCGGCTATCTGCGGCGCAAGATCGACGCCCCCTTCGGCCGCCGCACCATCGAGACGGTCCGGGGGGCCGGCTATCGGCTGCACGCCACCGGGAGGTGACCGTGCGCGTCCCCGTTCCGGCGTGGTGGGCCCGACGGTCCCTGCGCCTCAGGCTGACCGCCGCGGCCGCCCTGGTGATCGCGGCGGCCCTGGTCGGCGCGGCGTGCCTGCTGGTGGTCTGGCTGCGCATGAGCCTCATCACCGGCCTCGACCAGACGGCGCTCCAGCGGGCCCAGGTCATCGCGGCGAGCGTCGACACCGACAGCCTCGCCCGCGTCCTGCCGGCCTCCGGCAGCGGCGACGCCGCCGTCCAGGTCGTCGACGCCCGCCACGACGTGCGCTCCAGCTCGGTCAACCTGGAGGGCCAGCCCGCGTTGTTCACCTTCCGCCCGTCCCCGTCTGGCACGGCGCACACGGTGCGCGGACTGCCCCTGAGCGAAGACGGAACCTGGCGCGTGGTCGCCCTCGAGGCCGGGGACGACGACCCGCTGACCGTGTACGTCGCGGTGCCCACCGCGGCCGTCGACCACAACCTCGCCCAGCTCACCGTGGGCCTCGCCATCGCGGTGCCGCCGGCCGTCGCCCTGCTCACCGGCGTCTGCTGGCTGCTCACCGGCCGGGCGCTGCGCCCCGTGGAGGCCCTGCGCGCCCAGACCGCCGAGATCAGCGCCTGCGACCTGGGGCGCCGTCTGGACGTGCCCCCGGCCGACGACGCCCTGGGCCGGCTCGCACGCACCCTCAACGACCTGCTGGCCCGGCTGGACGTCGCCACCCGGCGGCAACGGCAGTTCATCGCGGACGCCGCCCACGAGCTGCGCTCCCCGCTGAGCAGTCTGCACACCCAACTGGAAGTGGCCGTCCGGCACCCCGCCTCGGCCGACTGGGCCGCCCGCGGACCCGCCCTCGTCGAGGAGAGCGAACGGCTGTCCCGCCTCGTCGACGACCTGGTGCGGCTGGCCCGCATCGAGGCCCGGCCCCGGCTGCGCATGCGCCCGGTGGACCTGGACGAGATCGTGTTCCACGAGGTCCGCCACGCCCGTCGGCAGACCTCCCTCGTCATCGACCAGCACGCCGTCAGCGCGGCCCGGGTGTACGGCGACGGGGACGCCCTGGCCCGGGTCGTGCGCAATCTGCTGGACAACGCCATCCGGTACGCCGTCCGACGCATCGAGGTCAGCCTGGGCGTCCGGGACCACACCGCGCACCTGGTCGTCGCCGACGACGGCCCGGGCATCGCGGCGGCCGACCGCGGCCGCGTCTTCGACCGCTTCACCCGCCTGGACGGGGCCCGCGCCCGGGACACCGGGGGAAGCGGACTCGGCCTGGCGATCGTCCACGACGTCGTCGTCGCCCACCACGGCCATGTCGGCATCGACGACAATGCCCCCGGAGCCCGCATCGAGGTCCGCATTCCGGCGATCGAGCTGTGACCGCCCGGCCGTCCCTCGGGGTCAGGCCCCCGCGTCCCGGCCCAGCGCCCGCGCCCGGAACACACCCGGCGTGATGCCCGTGCGCAGCCGGAAGAACTTGGTGAAGTCGCTCGGGTCGGCGAAACCCAGCCGCTCCGCGACCGCCTTCGCCGGCAGACCGCTGTGCTGGAGGAGCCGCTTGGCCTCCAGCAGGACACGCTCATCGATGTACTTCTTCGCGCTCATCCCGGTGACGGCCCGCGTCGCCCGGGTCAGGGTGCGCGGGCTGTAGCCCAACGCCGCCGCGTAGTCCTCCACCCGCCGGGTCACCGCGTGGTCGCGCTCCACCGCCTGGTGCAGGCGCCGGAACACCTCGCTCGCCGGCCCCTGCGCGGACTCCCCACCGCGCACCTTCGCCAGGCGCAGCACCAGCACGGACACCAGGTGCCGCAGCACCTCGACGTGCGAGGCGAGCGGCAGCGAGGCCATCGCGTCGAACTCGAAGGCCAGATGCTCCAGCGCCCGGCGCAACGCCTCCGCGTCCCGGCCCGCCGGCAGCAGCGGCCCCTGCCGGTACGGGGGGTCCATGCGGGCCGCCGCCACGGTCGCGGGCGGCAGGAAACCGGGCTGGAACACGACGATCGTGCCGTCCGCTCCGGGCAGGCCGGGCCCGAACCGCTGCACCTGTCCGGGACGGATCCACAGCCAGGAGCCCGGCCGCAGTTCGTGGTCGACGAAGTCCACCGCGACATGCAGGGGTCGCGCGCCCACCGCGATCAGTTGGTGGAAGACGGGCCGCAGCGGCGCGTACGGATCGTTGCCGTGCCGCCGCGCCCGGTCGTACAGGCCGCCCAGGTCGACCACCTCCACCCCCGTCGGCGCACCGGCCGTCGCCGTGTACCGAAGGTCCCTGACCTCAGAGTGTCCGTTTCTCCCCATCGCGAGTCCCGAGCGTACCGCCGACCCGGATGATCCGCGCCCTAGCGTGGAGACAGCCGAGTGCAGCAGGAAAGACGCAGGTCATCGAGGTTGGAGGACTGTCTCGTGCGGTTGATCGTGGGCATGACCGGAGCGACCGGCGCGGCGCTCGGGGTACGGCTTCTGGAGAGCCTGCGCGAGCTGCCGGACGTGGAGACCCATCTGGTCCTCTCCCGCTGGGCCCGCACCACCATCGAACTGGAGACCGGACTCTCGGTCGCCGACGTGAGCGCGCTCGCCGACGTCACCCACAGCCCCGACGACCAGGGCGCCGCCATCTCCTCGGGGTCCTTCCGCACGGACGGCATGGTGATCGTGCCCTGCTCCATGAAGACGCTCGCCGGCATCCGCGCCGGTTACGCGGAGGGGCTGGTGGCCCGCGCCGCCGACGTGGTCCTCAAGGAGCGCCGCCGACTCGTCCTGGTCCCCCGGGAGACACCGCTGAGCGAGATCCACCTGGAGAACATGCTGGCCCTGACCCGGATGGGCGCGCGCATGGTGCCGCCCATGCCGGCCTTCTACAACCACCCCGCGTCCGTCGACGACATCGTCGACCACATCACCGCCCGCGTCCTGGACCAGTTCGACCTGCCGGCTCCCGCCGCCCGGCGCTGGGAGGGCATGCGCGCGGCCCGTGTCGCCGCCGGCCGCACCGCCGCCTGACCCCCTGTCCCGCAAGAAGGAGTGCCCCCATGGCCTACGACGACCTGCGCAGCTTTCTCGCCGCCCTGGAGAAGGAGGGGCAACTGCTGCGCGTGACCGACGAGGTGCTGCCCGAGCCCGACCTCGCCGCGGCCGCCAACGCCGCCGGCCGCATCGGCGAGGGCGCCCCCGCCCTGTACTTCGACAACGTCAAGGGCTTCACCGACGCCCGTATCGCCCTGAACGTGCACGGCTCCTGGGCCAACCACGCCCTCGCCCTCGGCCTGCCCGGGAACACGCCCGTCAAGGAGCAGGTCGAGATCTTCGCCTCCCGCTGGGACGCCTTCCCCGTCGCGCCCGAACGCCGCGAGGACGCCCCCTGGCGGGAGAACACCCAGGAGGGCGACGACGTCGACCTGTTCTCCGTGCTGCCCCTGTTCCGCCTGAACGACGGCGACGGCGGCTTCTACCTCGACAAGGCCGCCGTGGTCTCCCGCGACCCCGACGCACCGGACGACTTCGGCCGGCAGAACGTGGGCACCTACCGCATCCAGGTGATCGGCACCAACCGCCTCGCGTTCCAGCCCGTCCCCGTGCACGACGTCGCCCTGCACCTGCGCACGGCCGAGGAGCGCGGCGAGGACCTGCCCATCGCCATCACCCTCGGCAACGACCCGGTGATGGCGATCGTGGCGGGCATGCCGATGGCGTACGACCAGAGCGAGTACGAGATGGCCGGCGCCCTGCGCGGCGCGCCCGCCCCCATCGCCACCGCACCGCTCACGGGCTTCGACGTGCCGTGGGGGAGCGAGGTCGTCATCGAGGGCGTCGTCGAATCCCGCAAGCGCCAGATCGAGGGCCCGTTCGGCGAGTTCACCGGCCACTACTCCGGCGGCCGCCGGATGCCCGTGATCCGCGTCGACCGGATCTCCTACCGCACGAACCCCGTCTTCGAATCGCTCTACCTGGGCATGCCCTGGACCGAGGTCGACTACCTCGTCGGCCCCAACACCTGCGTCCCGCTGCTGAAGCAGCTACGCGCCGAGTTCCCCGAGGTCCAGGCCGTCAACGCCATGTACACCCACGGCCTGTTGGTCATCATCTCCACGGCCAAGCGCTACGGAGGGTTCGCCAAGGCCGTCGGCATGCGCGCCATGACCACCCCGCACGGCCTCGGTTACGTCAGCCAGGTCATCCTCGTCGACGAGGACGTCGACCCGTTCAACCTGCCGCAGGTCATGTGGGCGATGTCCGCGAAGGTCAACCCCGGTCAGGACGTGGTGGTCGTCCCCAACCTCTCCGTGGTCGAACTGGCCCCCGCCGCCTCCCCGGCGGGCATCACCAGCAAGATGATCATCGATGCGACCACCCCGGTCGCCCCGGACAACCGCGGCAACTTCTCCACCCCCGTCAAGGACCTGCCCGAGACCAAGGAGTGGACGGCCCGGCTCCAGCAGCTCATCGCCGCCCGCCACTGACCCCCGCCCACGACCGCGAGGAGCCCCGCCATGCCCCACGACACCCTTTGCCCCCGCTGTGCCTTCGAGACCGTCGGCACCCTCGCCACCTCACCCGTGCCCGGCGTCTGGGACGTCCTGCAGTGCCGTCGCTGCCTGTACACCTGGCGCACCACCGAGCCGGCGCGCCGCACCAGCCGTGACGCCTACCCGGAGCGGTTCCGGATGACCGAGGCGGACATCGAGAACGCCGTCGAGGTCCCCGCCGTACCGCCGCTGCGCTCCTGATGTTTCACCGTTTCGTCACAGTCCGCGCATCGCCCCAACCGGCCCGCCCCCGCACGGGTCTAGCGTGCAGAAGACCGCAGAAAACGGGTGGAAGGAAGGACCGGCATGGGGGACATACGCAGACGGGGGGCCGTCGCACTCGGGATCACGGGGCTGGTGGCGCCGCTCACTCTCGCGCTCACCAGCGCTCCCGCGGATGCGGCGAGCTGCACCACGCAGACCGGCCCCTACCAGAAGCAGGTGGAGACGTTCCTCGGCCGCCCGGTCGACGGCAGGCAGTCACCCGCCGACTGCAAGGCCATACAGGCCTTCCAGAACAAGCACGGCATCACGCCCGCCATCGGCTATGCGGGGCCCGTCACCTGGGGGGTGATGGACCTGATGAACAAGCAGAAGGCCGTCGGCAAGAACCCCAACAAGGACGGCAAGTGCCCCGTCAACAAGGGCCGCATCGCCTGCGTCGACCTCACGCTCCAGCTCAGCTGGATCCAGGACGGCGGCCGCCTGGTCTACGGGCCGGTGCCGGTCCGCACGGGACGCAAGGGCTATGTCACCCGCACGGGCCTGAAGAAGATCTACTGGCGGGACCTGCACCACGTCTCGACCATCTACAACGTCCCCATGCCCTACAGCCAGTTCTTCGACGGCGGGCAGGCCTTCCACTCGGTGGGCCTGAGCATGTGGAACCCGCCGGGCTCCCACGGCTGCGTCAACATGACCACGGCCGACGCCAAGAAGTACTGGTCGCTGCTGAAGGTCGGCGACGACGTGTTCGTCTACGGCCGCAAGCCGGGCACCTGAGGCAGGCACCCGGCTCGGCCTCGGCCGACCGTCACAGCTCCGGCGCGTCCCCGAAGTCCGGGATCTCGAGGCGGACACCGCCCTTCAGCGCGGACTCGTGCGCGATGATCCCGGGCAGCGTGTAGCGGGCCGCCACCCAGGCGTTCACGGACGGCAGGGTCCGGGTGTTGACCGCGGTCACGAAGTCGTCCACCAGGAAGTGGTGGCTGCCCTCATGGCCGTTGTGGAGGTTGTCGAACTCGCGCGGCAGCCGCGAGCGGTCGTGCACCGGAGCCGAACCCGAGGTGAAGGCGGCCCGCAGCTCCGGCGCGATGTGCTGGAGCGACGGGTCGTCCGGGGACATGGTGGGCTTGGGCTCCAACAGCTCCGTGATGTCCTTGACCCCCTTCTTGTCCTGCCACAGGGCCACTGTGGCGAGTTGCTCCATGCTCGCCTCGGTGCCGAAGAACCGGAAACGCGACTCCCGGATGTGTGAGGGGTAGCCGACCCGCCGGAACTCGTTGGTACGGAACGAGCCGCCGCCCGCCACCTCGAACAGGGCGGTGGCGTTGGAGAAGTCGTTGTCGAACTGACTGATCTCCTTGTCGAACACCCCGTCCCCGCGGTCGTCGCGCACACCGATCGCGGACACGCTCACCGCGTGCGTCTGCCAGGCGCCGAGCACACCGCCCACGGAGTGGGTCGGGTAGAGCAGCGGGGGATAGCTGGCCGTCGCCTTCCAGTTCTCGCCGCCGCTGTACTGGTAGGCCTCGTAGAAGCCGAGGTCCATGTCGTGCACGTAGTCGCCCTCGGCGTAGAAGAGCCGCCCGAAGGCGCCCTCCGCGATCTGGTTGCGGGCGTGCACGGTGGCCGGGTTGTACTGACTGGTCTCACCCATCATGTAGGTCAGCCCGGTCGCCTTGACGGCGTCGATGATCGCCGCGATCTCGTCCGTGGTGATCGCCATGGGGACGGCGGAGTACACGTGCTTGCCGGCGTTCAGGCCCTGGACCACCAAGGGGCCGTGCGTCCAGCGCTGGGTGAAGAGGGCGACCGCGTCGACCTCCTTGGACGCCAGCATGGCCTCGTACGAGGGGAAGGTGCCGGCGAGGCCCTGCGCGGCGACGAGTTGCTCGGCCCGTTCGGGCAGCAGGTCGGTGACATAGACGTCGCGGACGCCGGGGTGGGCCTGGAACAGGGTGGCGAACTGGCCGGAGAACTGGCCGGCGCCGACGATGCCGAGCGAGAACGTCATGAAACGCGTGCCCTTCACTGGGAGAGGATCAGATTGATCTGGTTGTTTGTCTTGTTCAGGCCGGTCACCGGGGCGCCGTTGTAGATGTCCTGCATGGCCGGGTGCATGAGCGCGTACACGTCGGCCGCGTAGTCGGTGATCGGGTAGGTGAAGGTGGTGAAGTCCTTCTTGCCGGCGACCGGCTCGGTGAAGGCCGTCACGTCGATGCCCTTCTTCCGGTAGGCGGCGACAGCGGCCCTGGTCCCGTCCGGGGTGGCGGGGAAGACGATGCCGTAGCCGCCCACCGTCTTCTGGCAGGCGTCGGAGGACAGGTACTTCACCCACTTCAGGGCACCCGGCTTGTTGCGGGCGTTCTTGGTGACCGAGTCGGCGAGGCCGTTCATCATCGTCGCCCGCTCACCGCTGGGGCCGACGGGTGTGAAGGCGGTGCCGACCTTCAGGTTCTTGTAGCCGTAGTACGTCGAGATCATCCAGGCGCCGTCGAAGGCCATCGCCGCCTTGCCGGAGGCGAGTTGCGCGTTGGCGGGGTTGGCGCCCTCGCTGTAGTCCGTCTGCGGGGCGAGATAGCCCTTCTTCGCAAGGCCGAAGTACCACTTGACGACCGACTGGAAGGTCTTGCTGTCGTACTGGTACGTGGTGCCCCACCGCGCCTTGTCGGTGTAGTGCCAGCCGGCGGAGCCCGTGAACGGACTCCACGTCGTCTGCCCGTCGCCGTCACCGGCGCCCCCACTGGCCAGCCCGTACACCTTGACGTGGTGCTTGTCGAAGCCCGGCTCGTCGCCGCGCTTGCCGTTCCTGTCGATGGTCAGGTGGGCGACGGCCTTCTCGAAGCTGCCGCCGTCCTTCGGGTTCCAGTCGAGGCTGTTGATCTGCCCGGGTGTCAGTCCCGCCGCCTCGGCCATCTTCTGGTTGTAGAAGAGGGCGACGGTGTCCCAGTCCTTCGGAGCGCCGTAGCGGTGGCCGTCCTGGCCGATCCAGTTGTCGGCCAGCCCCTTCTGGTAGTCGGAGGGGTTGATGCCGAGGTCGTCCAGCGGCTCCAGCACCTTCAGGTCGGCGAACTGGCCGAACTTCTGGATGTGGTCGGTGAACACGTCCGGCTGGGTGCCCGCGATGAAACTGGCGGTCAGCTTGGTCCAGTAGTCGCCCCAGCCCAACTGCGTGATGTCGACCTTCAGGCCCGGGTTCTCCTTCTCGAAGTCCTTGGCGCACGCCTGGTAGGCGGGAAGCTGGTTGGCGTCCCACAGCCAGTACGTCACCGTGTTCCCGGACGAGCCGGCGGCACCGCCCTGCGCGCATCCGCTCACCAGGGACAGGGCCAGCGCACCTGTCAGCGCCATGACCGTACGAACTCGCATGTGACGACCCTCACTTGATTCCGGTGAAGCTGATGGAGCCGACGATGCGCCGCGCGAAGCAGCCGAAGAGCACGAGCATCGGGAGTGCGGCGATGAGGGTCGCCGCCATCAGGCCCGACCAGTCGTAGCCGGTCTGCGGGGTCTGCGCCCGGAAGATCGCCAGCGCCACGGTGAGCACGCGCGAGCTGTCGCTGTAGGACACCATCAGTGGCCAGAAGTAGTCGTTCCACGAGGTGATGTAGGTCAGCACGCCCAGCGTGAGGACCGGTGTGGCCGCCATCGGCAGCATCACCCGGAAGAAGATCCTCACCTTGCCCGCCCCGTCCAGCAGCGCGGCCTCCTCCACCTCGCGGGGGACGTTCATGAAGAACTGCCGCAGGAAGAACACCGCGAACGGCGTCATGAACATCGTCGGCAGCGCGATGCCCAACAGCGTGTCCACCAGGTGCAGTTGCTTGATGAGCACGAAGTTCGGCAGCAGCGTGAAGATGGCCGGCACCATCAGCCCCGCGAGGAACAGCCCGAACACCTTGTCCCGGCCGCGCCACCTCAGCCGTGCGAAGGCGTAGGCGGCCATGGCGGAGAAGAAGACCTGGCAGACGGTGATCAGGGCGGATACGACCACCGAGTTGAGCAGATAGCGCCAGAACTTCAGTCCGCCGCCCGCGCCGCCCTGGGCGATGGCCTCCTTGGTGGACTGCAGACCCAGGGCCCGCGCGAAGCCGCCGGTCGTCAGGCCGGTCGGCAGGGGATCGCCGGGGTGCGCGGCGAGCGAGGTGTTGGTGGACAGGGCCGTCCTCAGGATCCAGTAGAACGGCAGCAGCGTCACGAGCACGATCGCGCCCATGACCGCCCAGGCGGCGATCCGGCCCAGGGAGGGCCGGCGCCTTACGCGGACGACGGTCGTCGTGGTGGCCACGGCAGCCATGTCGGTCACTCCCTTCCGTCAGCCGAGGTCGGTCCGGCCGGCCCGGGTGAGCCGGTACTGGACGAACGTGATCGCGGTCAGTACGACGAGCAGCGCCACCGACATCGCGGACGCGTAGCCGAACTGGAAGCGGCCGAAGGCCGCGCCGTAGATGTAGTACTGGAGCACGTTGGTGGCGTTCGCCGGGCCGCCCTGGGTGGTCACGGCGACCGTGTCGAAGACCTGGAACGAGCCGATCACCGTCATGATCAGGACGACCGCCAGTACCGGCCGAAGCAGCGGCAGCGTGATCCGCCAGAACATCCGCCACTCGCCGGCACCGTCCACCCTGGCCGCCTCGTACATGTCGCCGGGGATCGCCTGGAGGCCCGCGAACAGCAGCAGCGCCGTGTAGCCGACGTGCCGCCACACGTTGATCAGCGCGATCGTGGGGATGGCCCACGACTTGTCGGCGAGGAAGGGGATGTGGTCGAAGCCGAGCGCGCCGATGACCTGGTTCCCGATGCCGAGCTGGGTGTCGAGGATCCACAGCCAGACGACGCCCGCGACGACGTTCGACATCAGATACGGAGTCAGCACGATCCCGCGCAGCAGCGCCGACTGCGACAGCCGTTGCAGCAGCACGGCGATGGCGAGCGCGGAGACGGTCTGCACCCCGATGTTGATCACCACGTACTCGACGGTGACCTTCAGCGAGTCCCAGAAGATCGGGTCGTGCACCATGCGGACGTAGTTGTCCAGGCCGACCCACTCGGCCGGGGTGAGCAGGTTGAAGCGGGTGAAGCTGAGATAGACGCCCCGCAGGGTGGGCCACAGCAGGAAGACCAGGAAGCCCAGCATGGCCGGGGCGAGGAAGAGGGCGGCGAGCGGCCCGTCGCCGCTGCCCTCGCGTGCGCGGGCGGTATGTGCTCCCGTGGTGGTTCCCAGCCCCGCGGTGCCGCGCAGCGGCAGACGCGAGGGAGGGCTGCTGGAGGCGACGGTCATCGGTGACCCTCCTCGTCGGCGGCTCGTCCTCGGTGGCCACTTACTTTCGATGTGGAATAATCATCGCGTCAAGGGGTCTGCAAGGGGTCTTTTCATTCGGCTCGTATCGCCGCAGACTGTCAGCGATTAGTTCCGAAACAAAAGAAAACTTGTGTGGGAGTCTGTCTCCATGACCGCACGTGCCGCCAGCTGGCTGCCGCTGAGTCCCGGCGAGCGCGCCGTGGCGATCGAGGTGCTCGTCCACGGGCCGCTCTCACGCGCCGACCTCGCCCGACGGCTAGACCTCTCGGCCGGCAGCCTGACCCGGCTCACCAAGCCGCTCATCGAGTCCGGCCTGCTGATCGAGACCGCCGACGGGGGCGGCCCGGCCGAGGCCCGCCAGGGGCGCCCCTCGCAGCCCCTCGACGTCGTCGCCGAGTCCCGGACGTTCCTCGGCTTCAAGATCACTGAAGACATGGTCTACGGCGTCGTGACCACCCTCAGGAGCGACATCGTCGCCCGCCTCGACCGCCCCCTCACCAGCCACGACCCCGGCCACGTCAGCACGCTCCTGGCCGAGATGACCGCCGGCCTCGCCGCCGAGTTCCCCACGCTCGCGGGTATCGGCATCGGCGTCGGCGGACTCGTCCAGGACCGTGCCGTGGTCGGCGAGTCCGCCTTCCTGCACTGGCGCGACGTACCCCTCGCCCGGCTGGTGGAGGCGCGCACCGGGCTCCCGGTGGTCGTCGAGAACGACGTCGCGGCGTTCGTCGAGGCCGAGACCTGGTTCGGTGCCGGCCGAGGCCTGGAACGCTTCGTCGTCCTGACCATCGGCGCCGGCATCGGCTACGGCCTCGTCCTGGGCGGCAAGCGGGTGCCGTACGCCGAGGAGGACCGCGGTTTCGGGCGGCACTGGATCATCAACCCCAACGGGCCGCTCACCCCGTCCGGTGAGCGCGGCAGCGCGGTCTCACTGCTGACCATCCCCAGCATCCGCTACCAGATCCGGGCCGCCACCGGCTGCGACAGGACGTACGCGGAGATCCTCGGGCTCGCCGCCGCCGGCGAACCGATGTGCTCCCGCGTCGTCGACGAGGCCGCGCGGGCCCTGGGCACGCTGATCGCCCAGATCGCCAACTTCGCGATGCCGCAGAAGATCCTGCTGGCCGGGGAGGGGGTCGGGCTGATGGACGTGGCCGGGAAAACCGTTGAGGAGACCATCCGGGCCCATCGTCACCCACTGGCCGCCCCGGTCGGCCTGGAGACCAAGGTCTCCGACTTCCACGACTGGGCGCGCGGCGCGGCCGTGCTGGCGATTCAGGTGCTCGTGCTGGGGGTCGTGGACGGATGACAGCTCCGGCCGGTCGGACGTGATCAGCTTCACGGTCCGGAATGCCGGGAGGTGCCTGATTGCTCACATCACCTTCACGCCGGGGCCCGTATGCTTCACGGCATGTCCACCACTCCTGAGCCCGTAGCGGAGCGTTCCGCCGACGAGGTCAACGAGGAGATCCGGGCACTGTGGTTCCGCAGCGGCGGGATCCTGAGCATCGAGGAGCGGCGGGAGTACCAGCGGCTCGTCCTGGAATGGGCGGCGGCCTCCTCCCCGCGCCCGTCGAAGGCGGCCTGACCGCCCGCCCGGCCACCTCCTGAGTCCTGACCGCCGCCGACAGCGGCCGGCTCGGCGTACCCGCGGTGGCCCGGACCCCTCGGGCACCGTTCCACCCCGAGGGGACGGCACCCCGCGGACCGCTCAGCCCCAGGTCCCCGAATACGCCCGGCGGTAGGCGTTGCGTTCCTGTTCCGACCGGATGTAGCGCGTGGCGACCAGGGCGACCAGGCTGCCCGCGATGACCAGCAGGCCCGGCCCGACGTTGCGCGGGTCGGTGAGCCGGGAGACGAATCCGTCCGCCGTCCCGGCGGTGCCGACCTCCTGGACCGCTCCCGGAGCCGCGGAACCGGGTGCCGTCGACCCGGGCGCGATCGCCGCACCCTGGGACGCCGAGGCGGCCGGCGCGGGAGCGGCGGACGTCCCGGCGCCCGACGCCTGCCCCGTCAGCTGCACCCCCAGCGTGGCCATCGCCCTCGTCACCGGCTGGAAGAACGTCGTACCGCCCGTCTGGCAGTCCCCGCTGCCGCCCGAGGTCACCCCGAGCGCGATGCCCTCGGAGAACAACGGGCCGCCGCTGTCGCCCGGTTCCGCGCACACCGTGGTCTGGATGAGACCGGTGACCGAGCCCTCCGGGTAGTTGACCGTGGCGTTCAGCGCGGTGACCTCGCCGTCGTGCAGACCGCTGGTGCTGCCGCTGCGGAACACCTTCTGCCCGACCACCGGGTCCCCGGCCGCCGTGATGCTCACGCCACGCCCGCCCCCGATCGCCACGACGTTCACCCCGGGTGTCGCCTGCCCGTTCTCGTACCGGATGAGGGAGAAGTCGCCGTCCCCGGGGAACTGTGAGGTGACCGTCCGGCCCAGCTCGGTGCGGCCGGTGTTGTCGGAGAACCAGAGCGTGCCGCCCGGCCCGCAGTGCCCGGCGGTGAGGATGAACTCACCCTGCCCGTTGGTCACGTTGAACCCCGCGGAACAGCGGCCGCTGGTCGAGAAGATCGGCTGGGCCCCGGCCACGCGGGTCGTGAACCGTCCCTGGGTGCGCTCCATCCGGACGAAGTCGCCGATGCCGTGGGCGAGTTTCGTCATACGGGACCAGTCGGACGCGGAGACGGTGCGGTCGGCCTGCACCACCACCTGGTTGGTCCGGTAGTCCACGGACCAGGCGGTGCCCGCCACCCTGGGAGCGGAACTCAGCGTCTTCGTGGCCGACTTGAGCTGGTCCATGCTGTGCCGCACCATCTTGGCCCGGGCGCCGGCGGCCGTCACCGCGTTCGCCGCGGCCCTGTCGGTCACGGCCACGACCGGCTTCCCGTCCGAGGCGACCCAACTCCCCGCCGTCCGCGAGGTGCCGAGCCGGGACACCAGTTGAGAGCCCGTCTGTGAGGCGGTCATGGCGGACGTGCCCGTGCTGTAAGGGGTCTGTGCGCCGGACGGTTCACTCGCCAGGGCCTGGGTGACCATCAGACCGCCCAGGAGCAGTCCGCCGACGGCCGCGATCTGCGTCCCCCGCCGGACGATCCGTCGTCGTGCATGCCTCATCCATGGCTCCCGAACCCGAACAGCACGGCGTCACCACCGCGGGGCACTCCGGCCGTCGGGTGCCCTCAGTCCATACGTGCGCACGTGCCCGGATGTTCACCGACGCGATGTCGCAGTCATGCCGTCGGACGGGCCGAGGAGCGGCGCCGCGGCGAGGCGCCGCCGCATCCCGCACACGGCGCGGAGCGAGGCGTCCCACGCCACCGGTGACGTCACGCCAATCTCCCGCTACTCGGGAGTAACTGTCTACCCGTCAGTAACTCTTCTGTGGCCTGGCGTCCATCATGGGGCGTGAACATGTCGGGCGCGGCAGTGGGCGAGACGCCATCGCCGCACGGACGCGATGTGGACGTGAGGGAAGGGACGGGCATGAACAGACGTGGTGCGGTGCGCCGGTTCGGCGCGGTGTCGGCGGTCGTGGCACTGGGCATCGGCGGCACGGTGACCGCCGCGGGGACCGCCTCCGCGGCTCCCGCGGCAACCGCTGTGAGCGCTGTGGCGGCGCAGACCTCGGGTGTCGACTACGCCACCTGGCAGGCCGATGTGAAGGCGGTCGTCGACCAGGCGCTGCCTTACGTCCGGCAGCGCACCGCGAACGCGGCCGGGCAGAAGCTCGCGATCGTCTTCGACATCGACAACACCACGCTGGAGACGTACTTCCACCCCTGGTACGAGCTGCCCACCCCGGCGGTCCAGCCGTCCCTGGAGCTGGCGAAGTACGCCAAGTCCCGGGGGGTGTCGGTCTTCTTCATCACCGCGCGCCCCGGCATCATCGAGTCCGAGACGAAGTGGAACCTGACGACGGTGGGGTACCCGGTCGACGGCCTCTCCGTGCGGGATCTGCCGGACCTGTTCGACGAGGTGAGCGCGTACAAGACGAGCAAGCGCGCGCAGCTCGAGGCGCAGGGCTACACCATCATCGCGAACGTCGGCAACAACGACTCCGACCTGGTCGGCGGGCACGCCGAGCGCACGTTCAAGCTGCCCGACTACGACGGCACGTTGTCCTGACGGCGCCTTCCCGGCCGGAGGGCGCCGTACCGCCCGTACGGCGCCCCCTCCGAGCGCCTAGACTTCCCGCTCATGGACGCGCTCCCGGATCGGCTCGCCACGGGCAAGTATCTGTTGATCACCAGCTACCGCCGGAACGGCACCGCGGTCCCCACCCCGGTGTGGGTGGTCCGGGACGGTGACGCGCTCGGCGTGTGGACCGCCGCCGACTCCTGGAAGGTGAAGCGGATCCGGGTGCGCCCCGACGTCCTCGTCGGCCCCTGCGACCTGCGCGGCAACCCGACCGGCGAGCAGGTCCCCGCGACCGCCGAGATCTGCGATGCGGCCACCACCGCCCGCTACTGGCAACTGATCGCCCGCAAGTACGGCCTCGTCGGACGACTCACCCTCCTCGGCAGCCGGCTGCGCCGCGGCGAGAAGGGCACGGTCGGCATACGGGTGACGCCGGCTCACGCGTAGCACGGCCAGGGCACCGTCCGCCCGCAGGCGGCCGAAGGCGCGAGCCGTGCCCGCGTGTGCCCGGAACCGGTCGCCGGTGCTGCCCGGTCCCGTCTGGTGTCCTCGGCCGGCCGTGGACGTCGTGCAGGCCGACGTCCGGTTCGAAGCCGCCGCAGCCCGTCGTCGGCTCTGCGCACCACCCTCGCTGTCTCCCTATGTAGACATCATCTTGGATACGAGACGGTGTGAGGGGAGTATGGGCGGCGTCGATCCTGAGAGGGAGTGCCTGTGGACGTCGGCTCCGTCGTGCTGCTCGCCGGGGCGGGCGTCGCCTCCGGCCTCGCCGGTTCGATCGCCGGCCTGGCCTCGCTGTTCAGCTACCCCGCGCTGCTGGCCGCCGGGCTCCCCCCGGTGGCCGCCAACGTGACCAACACCGTGGCGCTGTTCTCGAACACGGTGGGGACCGCCGTCGGCTCCCGGGAGGAGCTGCGCGGCCAGCGCCGCCGCCTGGTGCGGCTCGCCCTGCTCGCGGCGGCCGGGGGCTCGGCCGGAGCGGCCCTGCTCCTGGGCACCCCGTCCTCGGCGTTCGAGCGTGTCGTGCCCTGGCTCATCGCCCTCGGGTCCGTGCTCATCCTGGCCCGCGAGCCGCTGCGCCGGCTGGTGGCGCAGCGTCCGCCCCGGGGTGACGGCCTCCGTGCGAAGCTGCCACTGGCGTGCGCAGTCCTGGTGGTGGGGCTCTACGGCGGCTACTTCGGTGCCGCGGCGGGCGTGTTGATGCTGGCCGTGCTGTCGCTGTCCGCGAGCGAGCCTCTGCCGGTGACCAACGCCGTCAAGAACATCGCCACGGGCGCGGCCAACGTCACCGCCGCGGTCGCCTACGCCTTCCTGGCCCCGGTCGACTGGACGGCCGCGACCGCGCTCGGCCTCGGGTGTCTCGTCGGCAGCCGGGTGGGCCCGGTGATCGTACGGCGTCTGCCCGAGGCCCCGCTGCGGATCGCCATCGCCCTGGCGGGCCTCGGCCTGGCCTTCTCCCTCTGGCACCAGGCGAGCGGACGGTAGGTCAGATCCTTCCCCTCGTCAGATTCCCTGTGCGCACACCCATTGACCTGCGTGGTCCACAACTCTAGCCTCCATCCTCATGTGTAGACGACGTCTTTGTATGCGGATGTCGTTCAGATAGGCGACCGCGCGGTTCAAAGGGGAACTGACCCATGCCACTTGTTGTCGTAGCGATCAGCGTGCTGGTCCTGCTCCTGCTGATGACGAAGTTCAGACTCAACGGCTTCGCCGCCCTGTTGCTGGTGGCGGTGGGTGTCGCCCTCGTCCGGGGCATTCCGCTGGAGAAGATCCCCGACGTCCTCTCCGACGGCATCGGAGGGCAGATCGGCGACACCATGCTCACCATCGGGCTCGGCGCCATGGTCGGGCGGGTGATGGGGGACTCCGGCGCCGCCCAGCGCATCGCCGGAAAGCTGCTCGACGTCTGCGGCCCGCGCTGGGTCCAGCTCGCCATGGTGCTGACCGCGATGCTGATCGGCGTGACCATGTTCTACGAGGTCGCGTTCGTCATCATCGTGCCCGTCGCGTTCACCCTGGTACGGGTCACGCGGGCGAACCTGCTGTGGGTCGGCCTGCCGATGTCGATCGCCCTGTCCACCATGCACAGCTTCCTGCCGCCGCACCCCGGCCCCACCGCCGTCGCGGCGACCTTCCACGCCTCGGTCGGACTGACCCTGTTCTACGGCCTGTTCATCGCCGTCCCGGCCGGTGCGCTGATCGCCCTGGTGTGGCCCCGCCTGCCGTTCGTCCGGCGGATGAACCCGTCCATACCCACCGGCCTGGTCAGCGACCGCGTCTTCAGCGAGGAGGAGATGCCCGGCATGGGGTGGTCGCTGTCGGTCGCCCTCCTGCCCGTCGTGCTGATCGCCGGTGCGGCGGTGACCGACCTGGCGACCTCCGGCTCCGGCCCCGTCCTCCACTTCATCGCCTTCATCGGCTCCGCGCCCATCGCCCTGCTGCTCACCCTGTGCGTCGCGGTCTGGGTGTTCGGCCCGCGGATCGGCCGCAGCCTGGAGGAGGTCGGCGCCTCGTGCCGGTCGGCCGCCCAGGCGATGGCGATGATCCTGCTGGTGATCGGCGCGGGCGGCGCGTTCAAGCAGGTCCTCGTCGACGGCGGCATCTCCGACTACATCAAGAACGCCACCGACGGCTGGTCCCTCTCGCCGATCATCCTCGCCTGGCTCATCGCGGTCATCCTCCGCGTGGCCCTCGGCTCGGCGACCGTCGCCGTCGTCACCGCGTCCGGCGTGGCCCTCCCGCTGCTGGCGGGCAGCGGGGTGCACCCGGAGATCATGGTGCTCGCCGTCTCGTGCGGTTCGATCGCGTTCTCCCACGTGAACGACCCGGGCTTCTGGATGTTCAAGGAGTACTTCAACCTCTCCGTCATCGACGCGATCAAGGCACGCACCACCTACACGACGGTCCTCGCGATCCTCGGCCTCGGCGGCGTCCTGGCCATGGAGTCGATCCTGGACGCCATCGGCGTGTGACCCACGCCCCCCTGCCGCCCCCACCTCCCGCACCAGGAGTACCCCGCATGAGCCAGCCCACCGTCACCTCCTACTCCGTGTACCCGGTCGCCGGCCGTGACTCCATGGCGCTCAACCTCTCCGGCGCCCACGGCCCGTACTTCACCCGCAACGTCGTCGTCATCGAGGACTCCGAGGGCCGTACCGGGCTCGGTGAAGTGCCGGGCGGGGAGCGGATCACCCGGACCCTGCGCGAGGCCGAGCCGCTCGTCGTCGGCGCACGCATCGGCGACCACAAGCGCGTGCTGCGCGCCATGGGCGAACGGTTCGCCGACCGGGACGCGGGCGGACGCGGTGAACAGACCTTCGACCAGCGCACCACCGTGCACGCGGTCACCGCCGTCGAGTCGGCGCTCCTCGACCTGCTCGGGCAGCACCTCGAGGTGCCCGTCGCCGCCCTGCTCGGCGACGGCAAACAGCGCGACTCCGTCCGCTTCCTCGGCTACCTCTTCTACGTCGGCGACCCCGACAGGACCGACCTGGACTACGTCCGGGAACCCGGCGCGCGGTCCGAGTGGTACCGCATCCGCCACGAGGAGGCCCTCACCCCCGAGGCGATCGTCCGTCAGGCCGAGGCCACGCACGAGCTCTACGGCTTCCGCGACTTCAAACTCAAGGGCGGGGTCCTGCCGGGCCATGAGGAGGTCGCGGCGGTGCGCGCCCTGAAGGACCGTTTCCCGGACGCCCGTATCACGCTCGACCCGAACGGCTGCTGGTCGCTGCGCGAAGCCGTCGCACTGTGCCGGCCCCTCGTCGGCACCCTCGCCTACGCCGAGGACCCCTGCGGAGCCGAGGGCGGCTACTCCGGCCGGGAGGTCCTCGCCGAGTTCCGCCGGGCCACCGGGCTGCCCACCGCCACCAACATGGTCGCGACGGACTGGCGTCAGCTCACCCACGCGCTGGCGCTGCAGTCCGTCTCCATCCCGCTCGCCGATCCCCACTTCTGGACCATGCAGGGGTCGGTCCGCGTGGCCCAGCTCTGCCACGCCACGGGGCTGACCTGGGGCTGCCACTCCAACAATCACTTCGACATCTCCCTGGCCATGATGGCCCACTGCGGAGCCGCAGCCCCCGGCGAGTACAACGCGCTGGACACCCACTGGATCTGGCAGGAGGGGCTTGAGCGCCTGACCGCCGAGCCCCCGCGGATCACCGGAGGGGAGGTCGCCGTACCGGACACCCCCGGTCTGGGGATCCGGCTCGACCGGGACCGGCTGCTCGCCGCCCACGACCTCTACCTGAGCAGGGCCCTGTCCGACCGGGACGACACGGCCGGCATGCGCTACCTCGTCCAGGGCTGGACGTTCGACGGCAAGAGGCCCTGCATGGTGCGCGACTGACGTGCCGAGCGCCGCCCGGCGCACAACAGCTTGCCTAATAGTTTTAGGAAGATACATAATCCCTTCAGGCTCGTGGAAGGGAAGGCGATGGCGCGCGCAGGGCTGACCACGGATCGCCTGGTCCGGGCAGGGGCGGAACTGGCGGACGAGGTCGGCTTCGACCAGGTCACCGTCTCCGCCCTCGCCAGGCGGTTCGATGTCAAGGTCGCGAGTCTCTACTCGCATCTGAGGAGCTCTCAGGACCTCAAGACCCGGATCGCCCTGCTGGCCCTGGACGAACTCGCCGACCGGGCCGCCGAGGCCCTGGCCGGCCGGGCCGGCCGGGACGCCCTGCTGGCCTTCGCGAACGTCTACCGCGACTACGCCCGCGAGCACCCCGGCCGTTACGCGGCCGCCCGGTTCCGGCTCGACCCGCAGACGGCGGCCGCCAGTGCCGGTGGCAGACACGCACAGATGACGCGCGCGATCCTGCGCGGCTACGAGCTGACGGAACCGGACCAGACACACGCCGTCCGGCTGCTGGGCAGTGTCTTCCACGGCTATGTCAGCCTGGAGGCGGCCGGAGGCTTCAGCCACAGCGCCCCCGATTCCCAGGAGTCCTGGTCATGGATCCTGGACCGCCTCGACGCCCTGCTGCGCAACTGGCCCGTGCCCGCGGACAGTCGGACCTCTCGATCAACAGGCTGAGGCGATGAACACCCACTGGATCACCACACCGATCACCCCCGACCTCGTGCGCGGGGCCCTCGACCTGGAACGCACCGCCCACGGTGTCCTGCCGCACCGGCTGCCCGCCCGGTACCGCGCCCAGTGCGCCGACCCGCAACTCGCCCTGGCCGAGGCGCAACCCTCCGGCGTCCGGCTGGCCTTCCGCTCCCGGGCCACCGCCGTCGAACTGGACACGCTGCCCACCAAGCGGGTCTACGTGGGTGCCCCGCCCCGCCCGGACGGCGTCTACGACCTGCTCGTCGACGGACGCCCGGCAGGGCAGGCCAGTGTGGCCGGCGGCCACACCCTGATCGTCGACATGGCCGGCGGGGCCGCCGAGCACCGGCCCGGGCAGCCCGGCACCCTCCGCTTCACCGGCCTGCCCGAGCGCGTCAAGGACGTCGAGATCTGGCTTCCGCACAACGAGACCACCGAACTCGTCGCCCTGCGCACCGACGCGCCCGTGGAGCCCCTGCCGGACCGGGGCCGCAAGGTCTGGCTGCACCACGGCAGTTCGATCAGCCAGGGGTCCGACGCCGCGAGCCCGACCACCACCTGGCCCGCCCGCGCCGCCGCCCTCGCCGGCGTGGAACTGGTCAACCTCGGTCTGGGCGGCAGCGCGCTGCTCGACCCGTTCACCGCCCGCGCCCTGCGCGACACCCCCGCCGACCTGATCAGCATCAAGATCGGCATCAATCTCGTCAACACCGATCTGATGCGGCTGCGCGCCTTCACGCCCGCGGTACACGGCTTCCTCGACATCCTGCGCGAAGGTCACCCCACCACACCGCTGCTGGTCGTCTCACCCCTGCTGTGCCCCATCCACGAGAACACCCCCGGCCCCAGCGCCCCGGACTTCTCCGCCCTCGCCACCGGGCGACTGCGCTTCCGGGCCGCCGGCGACCCGGCGGAGGTCGCGCACGGCAGACTGACCCTCACCGTCATCCGTGACGAACTGGCCCGGATCGTGCGGCAGCGGGCGGTCGAGGACCCGCACCTGCACCATCTCGACGGCCGCGACCTCTATGGCGAGACCGATGCCGCCGAGCTGCCGCTGCCCGACGCACTGCACCCGGACGCCGCCGCACACCTGCGCATCGGCGAACGCTTCGCCGAGCTGGCCTTCGCGGCCGACGGCCCCTTCAAAGACCGGTAGCCGACGGAGACGGGGCCCGGCAGCATGCCAGGCCCCGCCCTCGCACCCGACCGGGGCGGGTCAGTGAGGGTGATGACCCTCGTGCCCCGCGGCGTGGTCCTCGTGCTCGGGCGCCCCGCCCATCATCCGCAGCATGGCCGGGCCGCCGGTGCGCAGGAAGCGCACGAGCAGGGTCGCGGCCAGCAGCAGGAAGGCGATGTTGAGCCAGGTCGTGTAGTTCCAGCTCACGCCCTCGTCGGGGATCCGCGCACGGGCCTGGCCGGGGACCAGGCCGAGGCCGCCGAAGAGGAACTCGACCACGTATCCGGCGACCACCATCGCCGCGTAGAAGGTGGCGAGGAGGAGGGCGGCGGTGCGCGCGCCGTAGTACTTCCGGTAGATGTTCAGGATCGGCAGGATCAGCAGGTCCGCATAGATGAAGGCGATCACGCCGCCGAAGCTGATGCCGCCCTTCCACAGCACCACCGCCAGCGGCACGTTCCCGATCGAGCAGACGAACGTCGCGATCGCCACCAGCGGCCCGACCAGCGGCCCGATCACCTTGGCCGCCTCCGGATGGCCGGCCAGGAAGAACGCGCGCCAGAACTCGTCCGGCACCCACGCGGCGATCGCGCCCGCGATCAGCAGCCCGGCCACCAGGTCGCGCAGGATCGCCGCCCACTCCATGACGAAGATGTGCGACACGGAGGTGAAACCCGCGCGCGACAGCAGCCGGCGCAGGAAGCCGCCCTCGCCGCCCACCGACATGTCCATCGCCGCGTGGCCCTCCATCGAGCCCGCCAGTCCCCGCTCGGCCTGCTCGCGGGCGGAGCGCAGCAGCCGCTCGCGCAGCAGGACGCGGAACAGCACGGCGAGGACCACGATCATCACCGGACCGCCCACGAACTCGGCGAGGGTGAACTGCCAGCCCATCAACAGCGCCAGGATCACACCGAGTTCGATGACGAGGTTGGTCGAGGCGATCTCGAACGCCATCGCCGCCGTGAAGTTCGCCCCCTTGCGGAACAGTGAGCGGGCGAGCGCCACGGCGGCGTACGAACACGAGGAGGAGGCCGCGCCCAGCCCGGTGGCCAGGGCGATCGTACGGGGGCGGTCGTCACCCAGCAGCCGCACCACCGTCGACCGGCGCACCACCGCCTGCACCACGGCGGACAGGGTGAAGCCGAGAATCAGCGCCCATGTGATCTCCCAGGTCATCGACCCGGTGATGGCCAGGGCACGGCCGATCGCGTCCCACATGCGTCGCCCCCTTCTCTCCGACGGTCCGACACCGTGACTATACCCCCAGGGGGTATAGGAGGCGAGGGTGTCGGACGCGAGTAGTACTGGTCGCCGGGGCCGACGGGACGCCGGTCGCCGCGGTGACTGTGGGTTCCCGGTGAACCGGTCGGCATGCGCGTACGTATCTCTTCCCGGGGACGGCGGGAGACCGCGAGCACGGAAGGAGAGCGGAGTGTCGACACCGACCGGGCAGGGTCGGCCGCTGCGGCGCCGGGTGCTGGAACCCACCTACGTCACGCGCCGCCGCCGCACCGAGGCGCTGGCCGAACTGGTCAGGGAACTGCAAGAAGGGGAGAGCCACCGTTTGGAGCCCGGCTACGAGCAGATCGTCGTCCACGCGGCGCCGGCGGCCACCGAGGACGCCACGGAGGAACTGCCTCCCGTACGGCCCGCCCGGGGCCGCCGTGAACGGCCCGTCGACGACGGGCTCACCCTGCGCCGAGCGGCGATCACGGTCGGAGTGACCGCGGCCGCCCTCATCGGCTTCGGCGCCGCGCTCCTGCTCCCCGGCGCCAAGGAGTCCGGCACCTCGCAGCACGCCGCGGCCCCGCCACCCCGCGCACCCGTCACCAGCGCCCCCGCCCAGCGGACGGGCACCGACCCCGACGGCCCCGGCACCCTGCGCGAGGGCGACAGCGGCCCGCAGGTGACCGAACTGCAGGAACGCCTGCTGCGCATCCCCGACGTCTACCAGCACGGCGCCACCGACGGCCGTTACGACGCCACGCTCGCCGCCGCCGTCGCCCGCTTCCAGCTCTGGTACGGCATCCGCGGCGACGAGACCGGCGTGTACGGCGACGACACCCGCCGCGACCTCGAGTCCCGCACCACGCTGTAGCGGGTGCGGCAGCGGGCACGGGTCCGCGTACGGCGGCCGCTCACCCTCGATCCGTACGCTCCCGTGACCGCTACAGCGGTACGGGCGTGTCGCGTGCCCCCTCGCGCGACACGCCCGTCACCGTCCGGCTACCGGCTACCGCTTCAGGAGCCGTACCGCCAACCCGTCCGCCGTGTACACCGGCACCGCCCGGTAGGCGTCCGACGCCACGCCGACGCGCCCGAACTGCCCGCACAGCGACCTGGTCGCGAGCACCGGGACGACGGCGCCCGCCGCCGGCGGCCGGTCCTCGTCCAGGTGCAACGTCAGTACGCTGCCGCGGTCGAGCACGACGCGCCGTTCCACCGTCAGGGCCGCTTTGTGTCCGCGCCGCAGCGTCACCTCCAGGGCCGCCCCGGCCGCCTGCGTGTAGGAGCCGCGCACCCGGACGGCGTCCGTCACCTTCAGCGCCCCGCCGGTCACCCGCACATCACCGTGGCCCAGCGCGCTCCGCGAGGCGGCGACCAGGGCGCCGTCCTCGATCGCGGTGCCGCCCGTGTACCGGTTGTCGCCGGTCAGGGTCAGCGTTCCGGTGCCGCGCTTGGTCAGGCCGCCCCGGCCGTCGATGTCGTTGCGCCAGCTGTCGTGCGCGCCGAACCCGCCGTCGGCCGCGTTCATCGTCACGCGCACGTCCGTGTCGAAGGAGCCGTAACCGTCCGCCGCGGCGAACAGGTTCAGCCGTCCCCACTGCTCGAAGCCGTCCAGCAGCACATATCCGGAGGGCAGCGCGGTGGTCCGCAGCACCTCGCGCCGCTGCGCCGCGTCCAGGTAGGGCAGCCGCGTCTCGAGCAGCACCTCGGCGCCCTTCGGCACGGTCAGCTCGGTGTGGCGTCCGTGACGGGTCAGCACATAGGTGAACCGGGGCCCGACCGCACGGGCGTTGGCGTCCCGGTCGGCGTACGGGTCGGTGTCGGTGCCCGCCGAGTGCGCGTAGGCGTAGAGCGTGTCGGCCGTCGTGCCGGTCTTCTCCTGGAAGTAGGCGAGGGCCTGGGCGCGTGCCGCCGCCTTGAGGTCGGCGTTGGCCGGGTCGGCGAGCGTGGCGGCGGCCAGGGCGGTGGCCATGATGCGCCCGCCGATCACATCGACGGTGGAGTGCATGCCGGCCATGATCCGGGTGTGGCTCAGCTCGAGGGCGCGGGTCACCAGCTCCTGGAAGCGCTCCGGGACCGCGTACGCGTACGCCAGTGCGGCCAGGTGGAAGGCGTTGGTGTGGCCGCTCGGGAACCCGCCGTCGTCGGTCGGGGACGTGCTGCGCTGGCGCAGCAGTTGCGGGGCGACGACGACGTCGGACTCGTAGACCGGGTAGCCCAGCGCGTCGGTCTTCCCCGTGTCGACGACCTCGCTGTCCTCGTTCATGCGCCAGGGACGCGGATACTGGAAGGCGTACTTGGCCGGGTTGCCGGAGGCGTACGGGCCGCGCACGGTGTCGACGAGTTCGGCCACCTTGCCGAGCGCGGAGTCGTGGGAGCCGGCGCCGAGCGCGGAGCCTGCCGGGGCGTCGGCCGGCACCGCGTCGTCGATCTTGGCCGGCGGCGTGCCGTCCGGCGCGCTCGTGATCGACGTGACCGCCTTGGCGCCCGCCTTGTACAGGCCGGCCAGCGGACCGAGACCGGCGATCATCGCGTAACTCTGGTGCTGGCGGTCGTAGATGAAGGATTCCTTCGCCTGCGCGTCGGTGCGCGCGGACGTGATCCGGGCGCAGTAGCGCATGTTGGCCCGCAGCACCTCGGGCATCAGCGGGGTACCGGTGTTCCAGGCGCCACCCGTCTTCCACACCGTGCTCATGCCGCCGAGGGCGCGGACGACCGCGTTGGTCTCGGGCGTGAGGTTGGCGGGAACGTTGCTCTTGTAGTCGTCGACGAACGCGGCGGGGCCCGTGGCGGCCTTGGCGTCCGCCGCGGCGAGCCAGCCGGCGAAGGTGGGTGCGGCCAGGACACCGGCCGAGGCGCCGAAGGAGGTCTTGAGGAACCCTCGTCTGTTCACGGCGAGTCGACCGGTCGGGTCGTGCCCGGCGGATGACGGCATGCGTCTGCCTCTCTTGAGTTCTTCGGCCGTGCGGCCGGGGGAGGGGGGTGGTGCGATCGGCTGTGACTCTGTGCGTCTGTGGTGACAACTGAGCCAAGTCATGCGTACCTGCGAAGATCTACGGCCGAGCCGTGTCCCTTCGGCGAGGGTTCGGCGACCGGGACGTGTCCTGTACATGAACGCGCCTGATCGCTTCACAGAATCGAACGCGCCGGCCCGGCAGACCCCCGACCGGCGGCACTCTCAGGGGGCCTGACCGTATCGCCGCGGACACACCATGACCCCGTCCGTCGCGGGACACCGTGCGGCCTCAGCCGGCACGGCGACCGGCCATGCTGTCGTAGAAGGGCGTACCGGGAGAGACGTCCGAGGGCTTCACCGGGCAGTCGGTCGCGGCGGACGCGTAGATACCGGCCACCAGTGCGAGAGTGCGCCGGGACTCTTCGAGCGGCACGGGCGGTGGGGTGCCGTCGCGCAGGGAGGACAGCACCTTTGCGAACTGGGCCCAGTGCCCGCTGCGGGAGTTCTGCGCGGCCGCCCCGTCCCCGGCGCCGGTCAGGCCGGCCTGCCACGCGGCGAGCACGTCGTCATGCCCGGGTGCCGGCGTCACACGCCAGTCCTCGTCCCGGTACCCGTACAGGTGCGTCACCTCCACGGTGGCGTGCTCGAAGTCGTAACGCAGGTACGACTCCTGCCGCGGCGAGAGGGCGCTGTTCACCACGGAGGCCACGGCTCCGTTGGAGAACGTCACATGGGCCAGCGAGACGTCCTCGGTCTCCGTACGGCGTGCCTGCGTCCTGGTGACGGCCCGCACCTCGGTCCAGTCGCCGAGCAGGTCCAGCATCATGTCCATCTGGTGGATGCCGAGCCCCATCGTGGGGCCGCCGCCCTCGGTGTCCCACCGGCCGCGCCAGGGCACGTCGAAGTACGCCTGGTCGCGAAACCACGTGGTGTGGCAGACCGCCAGCAGCGGGCGGCCCAGCACTCCCGAGTCCACCAAGGCCTTGAGCCGGGCCTGGCCCCGGCCGAAACGGTGCTGGAACACGGTCGCGAACCACGGCGGCTCGCCCACGGCGGCGGCGATCTCGTCGAGTTCCCGCAACGACAGCGCGGGTGGCTTCTCCACCAGCACGCTGGCCCCGGAGCGCAGGCAGGCCAGTGCCTGGTCGCGGTGGAGTCCGGGCGGTGTGCACAGATAGACCAGGTCAGGGCGGGACCGGGCGAGCAACTCGTCGAGGTCGTCGTAGCCGGCCGGCGACCCGTGCTTGGCCAGGAAGGCGTCCAGCCGGGTCGGGTCGGTGTCCGCCGCAGCCACGATCTTCGCGGCGACCGGACCGGGGGACGTGAGCGCGGCCGCGTGATCCATGGCGACGTCGCCGGTACCCACCACCGCAATCCGTATCATTTCGTCCATCACTCACGCTCCATCCTGGTTCGGCTGGTGGTAGGAAGTAAGGCTGTCCCGCTGCCGTCGGCGCGCCCTCCCGGTGGCGTCCGGGCACCCCACGCCGACGGCATCATGCGAGGTACGTCGCGGAACGGGCGTGTTCGATCGTCAGCGCGCTCACGCCGGTGATCGCCGCGTCGAAGCCGAGCTCGCTCACCGCTATCCGCGGCACCCAGGGGATCCGGCCGACGAGGCGCCTGGTCAGCTGCTCCGCGGACTCCTCGCTGTACTGTGCGAACGCGCCGGCGAGCACGATGACCTGGGGCGAGAGCACGACCGAGGTGGCGACGAGGGCGAGGGCGATCGAGTCGAAGAACTCGTCGCGGGCCCGCGCGGCCTCGCTGTCGCCCTCCCGGCAGCAGGCCATCATCGCGCGGAACGCCGGACCGATGCGCTTGCCGTGCAGGCCCTCCCGGGCGGCGAACGGAAGCACCTGCGCCGCCAGGGTCGACTCGACGTCGCCCTGTTCCGTGAAGTAGCGGGCGAACGATGCGCTGGAGGTCAGCAGGAAGCCGATCTCACCCGCGGCCGACCGGTGCCCGCGGTAGAGATGTCCCTCGTTGATTATCCCGGCGCTCAGTCTGGCGCCCAGCACGAGCGCGACGGCACTCTGTGCGTTCGCGAGGGCTCCGCCGGTCCACTCGCCGTAGGCGGTCGCGTTGGCGTCGTTCTCGATGTGGATCGGCAGACCGCACCGTGCCGAGACGATGTCGGCGAGCGGCACTTCCTGCCAGTCGAGTTCGACCGCCTTCGACACCACCCCCGCGTGCACGATGCCGGGAACCGTGATGCCGATGGCGACGATCGGCGCTGTCACTCCCGTCTGCGGGGAGGTCAGCCGGTCGACGAGGTGCAGCAGCCCGTTGATGCGGGCGGCGCCTGCGTCCCGGCCGTCGAGATCGAAGGTGTGGCTCTCCTCGTACAGCGTGGTTCCGCCCAGGTTGACCACGCGTCCCCGTGCCGTGTACTCGGTGACGTCGACAGCGACGATCGCGCGGGCCGACGACGCGAAGCGCAGCAGCGTCGAGGGCCGGCCGACTGAGGAGCGTACCTGTCCCGCGAGTTCGACCGAGCCTTCCTCTATGAGCGCCGAGCACAGGCGTTCGATGGTGGCCGAGCCGAGCCCGGTGCGCTCCTGGATGTCACGTCGAGACAGTGGTCCGTGCTCGCGGAGTACGTCCAGGATCGCGGTCCGGTTGATCTCGGTGACGTGCCGAGTTGTCGCGGTGCGCGGCGCCCGTCGTTTCACAACCCTCCCCAATAGCCATCGGACTGAGGATAAGTCTCGTCCGCTCGTTTCTCGGCTTTGGCCCGGAGACTATCAGCCCCCCGCTGCGCGACAAGAGCGCCAGATGTGCAAATGAGATGGCGCCAACCCTTGTGGGTATTCAATCACAGTGATAGGAAACGGGAACCTGCTACTGCCAGCGGCCGGTGGCGTGCTCCGTCCGCTACGACGAAAAGGGATCGAAGATGACCAGTGTGGGTGTGCGGCGCTCCCGCCGACTCGGCCGCGGCGGCATACGCCGCGTGATTCCCCTCGCTGCCGTGGCCGCGGCAGGTGCCCTTCTGCTCTCCGCCTGCGGGTCCGGGTCCGGCTCGGGCGGGAACTCCAAGTCGCTGACGTTCTGGATCTCCACGGTTCCGGGGCAGGACGCGGGCTGGAAGAAGCTGGTGGCGCAGTACAAGAAGGAAGCCGGCGTCGACGTCAAGCTCGTCAACATCCCCTACGACGGCTACACGACGAAGCTGCACAACGCCGCGCAGGCGAACTCCCTGCCCGACGTGGCGGCCGTGCCGTCGCTGGACCCGATCTGGTCGAACAAGCTGATCGACCTCAAGTCCATTGCCGACAACAAGAGCTACAACATCAACGCCAACTTCCTCGCCAAGGATTCGTCCGGGAAGGTGTTGTCCATCCCCTCGGATGTCACCGCGTCCGGCCTGTTCATCAACGAGTCGCTGTTCAAGAAGGCCGGCGTCTCCTTCCCGACCTCGCCCCAGAAGACCTGGACCTGGACCGACTTCATCGCGGCGGCGAACAAGGTCCGGGAGAAGACCGGCGCCAAGTACTCCCTGGCGTTCGACCAGTCGCCGTCCCGGCTTCGCGCCATGGTGTACGAGATGGGCGGCAAGTACGTCCACGCGGACTCCTCCGGCAAGTTCTCGGTGGACGACGCGACCAGGAAGGCCGTGAAGACCTTCGTCGGATGGAACGACGACAAGACCATGCCGAAGTCGGTGTGGACCAGCGGCGCCGACCCGTCCGCCATGTTCCAGAGCGGTGACGTGGTCGCCTACTGGTCCGGCGTGTGGCAGGTCGCCGCCTTCGCCGACAGCATCAAGAAGTTCGACTGGGCGAGCGTCCCGACTCCCGCTGAGCCGGTGCAGGCCAGCGACGTCAACGCCGGCGGCATGATGGTGGGCTTCAACAACAACGGCGCTGCGGCCACCGCCGCTCAGAAGTTCCTGACCTGGGTCTACGCACCGGACCACTACCGCGAGCTGTGTGAGGCCTCCGGGTTCCTGCCGGTCGAGAACGGTCTGAACCCGAAGTACCCCTTCACCTCCGAGGCGGCGCAGGCGGCGTTCAAGCTGTACAACGAGGAGATCCCGCTCTACGCCCCGATCTCGGGTTACTTCAACAACGCGCAGACGGAGTGGGTGCTGAAGGGCAAGAGCATCACCACCGACCCGACCAAGACGGAGCTCGGCAAGGCGATCAACGGCCAGGAGCCGGTCGACAAGGCCCTGGACAACATCGTGGCCGGCTACAACCAGCAGGTCGGCGGCGCATCGTAGGCCGACGGGCCGGGCGGCGGGTCGAGACACCGCCTCCCGGCCTCGCGCGCACGTGATGCCGGGCTCACGGCGTGAGCCCGCAGGAACCCATTCCACCAGCACGGAGTCAGGAAGATGACCAAACGCGCCTCGGACGTGTCCACGAGCCCGCCCAGGAGACGCAGCAGCTACACCGTCGCGCCGCTCGTCCTCATCGCGGCCAACGTCGTGCTCTTCGCGCTGTTCTTCGTGTGGCCTGCGGTGATCGGGCTCGTCTACTCCTTCACGAACTACACGGGTGTGGGCGCGTTCCAGTTCATCGGGCTGGACAACTACCGGAACCTGTTCGGGGACTCCACCTTCTACGACGCGCTGACCCGGACGCTGCTGTACACGGTGCTCTTCGTACCGCTGAACTTCGCGGTCTCGCTGCTCGCCGCCAACCTGGTGGTGAACAAGCATGCCAAGGGCACGTCGGTTGCGCGCGTCATCTTCTTCATCCCATGGCTTCTGTCGCCCATCGTCGTGGGTGTCCTGTGGCGATGGCTGTTCGGTGAGAACTTCGGACTGGTCAACTACGTCATCGAGAAGTTCGGCGGCGGTGCCGTTCCGTGGCAGTCGAACGCGGACCTGTCGCTGCTGGTGGTGGTGATGGCGGCGGCCTGGATGTGGACGGGTTTCACGATGCTGCTGTTCATCGCGGCGATCAAGAACGTACCGGTGTCGTACTACGAGGCGGCCTCGCTCGACGGCGCCGGACCATGGCGCCAGTTCTTCAGCATCACACTGCCGAGCATCGCACCCACCTCGTTCATCGTCATCCTGCTCAACACGATCAACGCGATGAAGGAATACCCGGTGTTCGTCGCCCTCAACAACGGCGGACCCGGAACGTCGAACAACCTGCTGGTCCAGTACATCTACCAGACCGGCTTCCAACGGGGCCAGATCGGCTACGCGAGCGCCGCGTCGTTCGTGCTCATGCTCATCCTGATGGCCGTCGCGATCATCCAGCTGATCGTCAACCGGCGGGTGGAGAACCGATGACAACCACAGACATGCCTCGTAAGGTCGACGCCGATCCCGGACGGGCCGTTTCCAAGAAGCGGCTCGGCGGCGCGGCAAGCGGTGGGATCCGGCAGGCGGTGTCCGCGACGGCACTGCTGTGGATCCTCGCGTGCCTCTACGGGCTGCCGGTGCTCTGGTTCATCCTCAGTTCCCTCAAGCCGGCCAGCGACCTGTTCTCCTATCCGCTGACGCTGGTTCCGCACCACCCCACCCTGTCGGGCTACCTGACGGCGTGGCGCAGTGCCAACTTCTCCCAGTACTTCATCAACACGACCATCGTGTGCGTGATCACGACGATCCTCACGGTGGGAGTGAGCTGCTGCACCGGGTACGCGCTGGCCAAGTACGACAACAAGTGGCTCAAGGTGTTCTTCGTCTGCATCCTGGCCACCACGATGCTGCCGGGCGAGGTCATGCTCGCCCCCGAGTTCCTGGTGGTCCGCAACCTCGGCCTCTACAACTCGTTCGCCGGCATCATCTTCCCGGCCGTGCTCACCGCGACCGGATGCTTCATGTTCCGCCAGTTCTTCCTCACGGTGCCCGACGAACTCGTCGAAGCCGCCCGTATCGACGGCGCGCGTGAGCTGTCGATCTTCCTCCGGATCATGGTGCCGCTCTCCCGGCCCATCATGCTGACCCTCGCCATCCTGTCGTTCCAGTGGCGGTGGAACGACTACATCTGGCCGCTTCTGATGCTCAACGACCCCAGCAAGTTCACCGTGCAGATCGGCATCCAGAGCATCGTCGGAGCGCAGAACATCAACTGGTCGGTGCTGCTCGGCGCATCGGTCATCTCCATGATCCCTCTGATCGTCATCTTCCTGGTCTTCCAGCGCTACGTCATGGGCGCCGACATCAATGCCGGACTGAAGGACTGACAGTGCAGATCACGCTCGACCGCGAGTTCGTCAGCGCGGTGGCCCGCGCCGCCGACCGGCTGGCCGTCCCGCTGGCGGACCGCCCGGACGAAGAGCCGACCGGTGTGGCCCATCGCGGTCTGGCGCGCCGGGCGAAGACACTGCTCGCGGCGTACCGTTCGCAGAACTCGGCGCTGCACGGCAGCAGTCGGGCGCTCGCCGCCGCGATGACCCACCTCCGCGCCCTCCGCGCCGTGCAGACCCCCTCCGGCCTCTTCGCGGGCGGCGACAACGTGCAGTCACCGCCGGATTCCGCGTTCACCATCAACGACGTGTGCGACGCACACGTCCTCGCCGCCGGCGCGGGGCCTGAACTGCGGGAGGCCACGGCCACGCTCGCCGAAATCGCTCACGCGGCCTCCGAAAGCCTCCGGACAGGCGGAGTCCACACCCCGAACCACCGCTGGGAACTGTGCGCGGCGCTGGCCCGGATGCACCGGTCGTTCCCGGACGGCCGGCTGCTCGACCGCATCGACGCCTGGCTCGCCGAGGGCGTCGACATCGATGCGGAAGGCCTGTACTCGGAGCGCAGCGCCAACTACGCGGCCCACGTGTCCAACCCGTCGCTGCTGCTGCTGGCCGACACCGTCGGCCGCACCGACCTCCAGGACGCCGTCGAACGCAACCTCGCCACGACCCTGGACCTCATCCGACCGGACGGCACGGTGGAAACCGTCCACTCGCGGCGACAGGACCAGAACCAACCGTTCTCGCTGGCGCCCTACCTGCCGCAGTACCGGCTGCTCGCGATCCGTACCGGCCGGGGCGACTTCAGCCGAGCTGCCCGGCTCGCGGCGGCCCGCGGCATCGACGACCCCAACCTGCTCGCCGAAACCCTCCTCACCCCGGACCTGTGCCGCGCCCTGCCGGAAACCGCGCCGGAAACACTTCCCCGTGACCGGTACATCACCACCGCGCGTCTCGCCTCACACGCCTCCGCGGCCGCGCACACCGTGGTGTACGGCGGCTCGGACGTGCCCGAGCACCGGCGCATCCGCTCGGGCCTCGCCAACAATCCGACCTTCCTGCGGCTGTTCGCGGGCGACGCGATCCTCGACGCGGTCCGGCTCTCACGGGGATTCTTCGACATGGGCCCGTTCCGTGCCACGGGCATGCAACGGCTCGCCGACGGCCGGTACCGGCTCACCGAAACCCTGACGGCCGCCTACTACCAGCCGCTCCCGCCGGGCGAGCGGCGATCGGACGGCGCCTACGGGATGACGGACGAGGGACGTTTCTCGGCCGCGATGGCCTTCCCCGACCGGCCGCGGGACGAGGTGGCGCTGACGACCGGCATCGACGTGGACCTTCGGGAAGACGGAGCCGACCTGCGGATCGACATCCGCGGACCGCGGGTGCCGTGGGCCCTGGAACTGACCTTCCGGCCCGGAGGTGAACTGCACGGCGCCGTACCGATCGGCGAGGGACGCTGGTGTCTCACCAGCGGACCGATGACCTACCGGGTGGGCGACGGTGAGATCCGCGTCGAGGTCGACGTCCACGCCGGGGAACCGCTTGCGGGACCGGACCAGGACGACGTTCTGCGGTACGACCCGGGCCAGGACTACACCTTGCTGGGCGGAACCGACGCGACGACCGGCGAGCGTGTCTACGTCGGCGGACACGGCCCGCAGACACTGAGCGTCGCACTGCGCGCGCCGGCCGGCTGACGTCCGCCGGCGCGCCGCGCCTCCCGCCCCGGCCCAGGCCCCCGACGGCGCACGTGTTCGCGGTGCACCACGGCGCCGACGGCGCGTACGCCCTGGCACACGACCGCGGCGCACCGCGGGAGCGACTCGGCGGATGAGCCCGCGACGGGCGGCGAAGGGCCGTACCGCTCGGCCGCGAACGGCCTACGGGTGCGCCTCGGCCTCCGGGCGCGCCTCGGCCTCCGGAACGGGCGGCAGCTCCCGGGGGGCCGGGATCGCGGATCCCGGAACGATCAGGTCCGCCCGGCTCCGGGTCGCCGTGATCAGGTCCGCGTTGCGCTGGTCCGTGCCCAGCGCCCACGCCACCGCCGCGTCGTGCTCCTTGCCGAACTCCTCGTGCCGGGCCACCAGCCGCCGGATGCGCTCGGCCTCGTCGGTGTCGCAGAACCACACCTCGTCCAGGTGCGCCCGCACACGGGCCCACGCCCCCGTGCCCAGCAGCAGGTAGTTGCCCTCGGTCACGACCAGCCGGGCCGACGGCGGCACGGGGATCGCGCCCGCGATCGGCTGCTCCAGGAGTCGCTCGAAGCCGGGCGCGTACACGGTCTCGCCCTCGTGCTCCTCGTGCAGCCGCCGCAGCAGCGCCGCGTACCCCGCCGCGTCGAACGTGTCGGGCGCGCCCTTGCGGTCGCGGCGGCCCAGCCGGTCCAGCTCGACGTCGGCCAGGTGGAAGCCGTCCATGGGGACGTGCGCCACCCACGCCGGACCGTCCCCGTTCAGCTCCCGGACCAGGTGCTCGGCCAGTGTCGTCTTTCCGGCTCCCGGGCTGCCGGTGATGCCGAGGACCGCGCGGCGGCCGGGGCCGGCCAGGGCCGCGGCCCGCTTGAGAAGGTCGTCGAAGGTCATGGTCCCGCCATTGCATCAGAGGTCGCGCAGGATCGCGAGACCCGACCGGTCGCGCGGACCGGCCGGCTGTCGAGTCACCGGTGTACGTGAGTGACGGCGGGGAAGAAGCACCCACGGCGCATCCCGCTCAGGTCGTGCCGCACGGGGACCACGGCAGAGGGGCCACCGCGTCGTGTGAACGACTCGCGACCACACGAGCACGGCGACACCGCGGGGCTGCGGCGGCTGCGCCGGGGAGCACCCGCACGCCTCGGCCGCGCCCACACCGGCGGGCGCCCGACGCGCTCCTGACGCGGCGTCCTGCGACGACGCCCGCCGACGGAGTGTCGAGAGGGCGCAATGTGGCACTCGCCACCCTCTGCCCGGCGTTCTTGAGGGAAGGTGGCTCCCATGACGAAGCTCGGTCTTCCGGACGGTATCCAGGCCTGCCTCTTCGACCTCGACGGGGTCATCACCAAGACCGCCGTCGTCCACGCCGCCGCGTGGAAACAGACGTTCGACGACTTTCTGCGTGCGCGGGACGGGGCGGACTTCCGCCCCTTCGACGACGCCACCGACTACGACGAGTACGTCGACGGACGCCCCCGTGCCGACGGCGTCCGCACCTTCCTCGCCTCACGCGGCATCCACCTGCCGGAGGGCGCCCCCGACGACCCGCCCGACCGGCAGACCGTGCACGGCCTCGGCAACCGCAAGAACGAGCTGCTCCTGGAGCTGATCCGAACCCGCGGCGTCGAGGCCTACGACGGCACGATCCGGTACATCGGGGCCGCACGGGCCGAGGGCCTGCGCACGGCCGTGGTCTCCTCCAGCGCCAACTGCCGTGACGTGCTGCGCTCGATCAACGCCGAGCACCTCTTCGACGTACGCATCGACGGCGTCGTGGCAGCGGAACGGCACCTGCCCGGCAAACCGCACCCGGACACCTTCCTCGCCGCCGCCCACGACCTCGGCGTGGAGCCCAAGGCCGCCGCCGTCTTCGAGGACGCTCTCGCCGGCATGGACGCCGGACGCTCCGGCCACTTCGGGTACGTCGTCGGCCTGGACCGCGTCGGCCAGGCGGACGCGCTGCGCGCCCACGGCGCCGACGTCGTCGTACCGGACCTGGCGAACCTGGGGGAGTGGTCGTGATCACGCACAACTCGTACACCGTCGAGCCCTGGACCCTGCGTGAACGCGGCCTGAACCTGGACGTCCTGCCCCAGAGCGAGTCGGTGTTCGCGCTGGCCAACGGGCACGTCGGCTGGCGCGGCAACCTCGACGAGGGGGAACCGCACGGACTGCCGGGCACCTATCTCAACGGCGTCCACGAGACCCACCCGCTGCCCTACGCCGAGGCGGGCTACGGCTATCCGGAGTCCGGGCAGACCGTCATCAACGTCACCAACGGCAAAATCATCCGTCTGCTCGTGGACGACGAGCCCTTCGACCTGCGCTACGGCCGGCTGCGCTCCCACGAACGCGTCCTCGACCTGCGCACCGGACTGCTCACCCGGACCTGCGAGTGGACCTCACCGGCCGGCTCCACGGTCCGCGTACGCTCCACCCGCCTCGTCTCCTTCACCCAGCGCGCCATCGCCGCCGTGGCCTACGAGGTCGAGCCCGTCGGCAAGCCCGCCCGGATCGTCGTCCAGTCCGAACTGGTCGCCAACGAGCAACTGCCCGGCCGCGACCGCGACCCGCGCGCCGCGATCGTGCTGGAGTCGCCGCTGGAAGCCGAGGAGAACTTCGCCAAGAGCACCCGGCTGCGGCTGGTGCACCGCACCCGGCGCAGCGGCCTCAGGGTCGGTGCCGCCGCCGACCACGTCGTCACCGGCCCCGACCCCACCACGACCGAGAGCGAGGCGACCGACGACCTCGCCCGCCTGACCGTCGCCTCCGCGCTCGCCCCCGGACAGACGCTGCGCGTGGAGAAGTTCGTCTCCTACGGCTGGTCCGGGACCCGGTCACTGCCCGCGATCAGCGACCAGGTCGACGCGGCCCTCGCCGCCGCCACCAGCGTCGGCTGGTCCGGGCTGGTCGCCGAACAACGCGCGTACCTGGACGAGTTCTGGGCGCGTTCCGACGTCGAGGTCGACGGCGACGAACAGATCCAGCAGGCGGTCCGCTTCGCCCTCTTCCACGTCCTGCAGGCCGGGGCCCGCGCCGAGCAACGCGCGATCCCCGCCAAGGGACTGACCGGCTCCGGCTACGACGGGCACGCGTTCTGGGACACCGAGATGTTCGTGCTGCCCCCGCTCACCTACACCTCGCCCGGCGCGGTCGCCGAGGCACTGCGCTGGCGGCAGAACACGCTGCCCGCCGCCCGCGACCGCGCCGTCCAACTGGGCCTGCGCGGCGCCGCGTTCCCGTGGCGGACCATCGACGGCTCGGAGGGCTCGGCGTACTGGCCGGCCGGGACCGCCGCGTTCCACGTCAACGCGGACATCGCCGACGCCGTCGTCCGCTACGTCGCCGCCACCGGCGACGAACGCTTCGAACGCGACACCGGAGTCGAACTCCTGGTGGAGACCGCCCGGCTGTGGCGGTCGCTCGGCCACCACGACCACCACGGCACCTTCCACATCGACGGGGTGACCGGCCCCGACGAGTACAGCGCGATAGCCGACGACAACACGTACACCAACCTGATGGCCCGCGCGAACCTGCTGGCCGCCGCCGACGTGGTCGAGCGCCATCCGCGCCGCGCCGGCGAACTGGGCGTCGACGAAGAGGAGGCCGCGGCCTGGCGGGACGCCGCCGAGGCCATGCACATCCCGTACAACCGGGAACTCGGCGTGCACGAGCAGGCCGCCGGGTTCACCCGCTACCAGCGCTGGGACTTCGCCGCCACCCGCGCCGACCAGTATCCGCTGATGCTGCACTTCCCCTACTTCGACCTGTACCGCAAGCAGGTCGTCAAGCAGGCGGACCTGGTGCTGGCGATGTACACGTGCAGCGCCTGCTTCGACGCGGACCACAAGGCGCGCAACTTCGCCTACTACGAAGCCCTCACCGTCCGCGACTCGTCGCTGTCCGCGTGCATCCAGGCGGTCATGGCCGCCGAGACGGGCCACATGCGGCTCGCCTACGACTATCTGCACGAGGCCGCGCTGATGGACCTGCACGACCTGGAGCACAACACCCGCGACGGACTGCACATCGCGTCCCTCGCCGGCACCTGGTTGGCGCTCGTCGCGGGCTTCGGCGGCATGCGCCACCACGGGGAGCGGATGGCGTTCGCCCCGCGCCTGCCGGAGAGGTTCGGCCGCCTGGCCTTCACACTGCAACTGCGGGGCCGCCGGCTGAAGGTGGAGATCGGCCGCACCACGGCCACCTACACGCTGCAGAACGGCGACCCGCTGACGATCCACCACCACGGCGAGCCGGTCACGGTCGACGCGGACAAGCCGCAGACCCTGGACATCCCGCCCGTCAAACCCCGCCCGGCACCGGACCAGCCGCCGCACCGGCGTCCGAACGACCCGGATCTCAAGGAGGGATGAGCCGGACGAGGTGCTGCTCACCGTGCGGCCCGGCACGGTGAGCAGCGGCGGGGCACGGCCTCAGCGCGAGGTCAGCTTCCACAGGTGGTCGGCGGTGCCGTTGTCGGCCCACTGCAGAACCTGGGCGCCGGAGGACGTGCTCATGTTGTTCACACCCAGCAGCAGACCGCTGTTGTAGTTGGCGATCTTGTAGTAGCCGTCACCGGACGGGATGAGCTGCCAGAGGTGGTCGTCGGTGCCGTTGTCGCCCCAGATCAGAGCCGTGCCGCCGTTACCGGTGCTCATGTTCTGGATGCCGAGCAGCAGACCGCTGGACTGCTGGACGATCTTGTACAGGCCCCGGCCCGCGGACACCAGGGTCCAGTTCTGGTCGGTGCCGGTGGTCGAGGCCGCCTGGACGACGGACGTGCCCTGCGCGGTGCCCGCACTCTGGGTGTCCAGGGCGAGGCCGCTGTTCCTGTTGGTGATCTGGTAGCGCCCGGCCAGCGAGGTGGAGGTGCCGGTCGGGGTGACGACGATGTGGTAGCCGTCGGAGGCGTTCATCGTCACCGGCACGGTGATCGAGCCGTTGGAGACCGTGTAGTCGGTGTCGGAGATGGTGATCGGGCCGGACACCGCCGTCGTGCGGCCCTTCGACGGCGTGTACTCCAGCTTCACGTGGACCGTGCTGCCGAACGCCGACAGCGAGTTCAGGCCGTTGATCGTCACCGCGCAGGAGCCGGTGCAGCCGCCTGCGACGACGCTGATCTGGTTGCCGGAGCCGTTGCGGGAGGCGATGCCGTCGATGCCCGTCTGGGCGGGGGGTGTGGTGACGAGCATGTTCCCGGACATGTCGCCGTACCACTTGTACGCCCAGTAGGCGCCGTTCGGGGAGCCGCCGGTGTCGGTGAGGGTGTCGCCGAGGGTGCCGTAGTGGTTCCAGAAGGCGAGCTCGGCGTCGTGCACACCGGCCCGCTCGAACTTGGCGACGTACCCGATCAGCGGTCCGGGCACACCGACCTCGCTCGTGGTGCCGTACTCCTCGATGGCGATCGGGCGCGGGCTGATGCCGAGGCTGGACTCCAGGGCGCGGTACGCCGACACGTGCGCGGCGATGTTGCCCGCCCCCTGCAGCTCGTGCCAGGAGATGATGTCGGGCACGGTGCCGCTCGCCTTGGCGTCGGTGAGGAACTGGCTCATCCAGCTCTGGTTCCAGGCCGAGTAACTCGGTCCCTGGATCGGCGTGGTGGTGTCCTTGGAGCGGACCTCCTGGTACGTGCGCGCCCAGCCTGCGTCGAAGGCGCCGGCGTGGGTGGTGTCCCATGTCCAGTCGGGCTCGTTCCACAGCTCGTAGGCCGCGATGTCGGTGGCGCCCGATGACTTGACGGAGGCCACCTGCTTGTCCACCGCGGACAGCCAGTCGCTCCAACTGACCCATTTGTAGGGGAAGTTCGGATACCAGTCCGGCATCCGCACGACCACCTCGGCGCCCGCCCGGGCGGCCTTGGGTGCCACGACCAGAGCGTCCCCGGCGGGCTTGGGCTCGCCGTTGGGGAGCTGGGAGCCGCCCGGGGCCATCTGCACGAAGGTGTTCGGCTTCAGCGCGGAGACGAGGCTGTCGTCGGGGGTGCCGTCGTCGGCGAGGCCGTAGAGGCTTCCGGTGGCGACGTGGGTGACCGGGCGGAGGGTCTGGTTCGCGTTCACCACCAGGGTGGTCGAGGACGTCGGGGCCGCCTGGACGGGGGCGGCGGTGGCGAGGCCGGCGACGAGGACGGCTGTGCCGACGGCGGCCGTGAGGCCGGCACGTCTGCGGTTGCGGCTCATGAGGTGTCTCCTGAGGAGGGGGGAGGGGGATCTCCGGGATGGCGGCAGGTTTGTCCTGACCCGTCCTGTTTCGTCCTGGGTGAACTCAGTCCTTCACGGCGCCGGCGGTCACGCCTGCGGCGACGTAGCGCTGTGCGAGGACGAGCAGGACGGCTGCGGGGATGGATGCGACGACGGCGGTGGCCATGATCGCGTTCCATTCCTGGTTGTTGTTGCCGATGTAGTGATAGATGCCGAGGGTGATCGGCCTGAGGTCGCCGCCGCCGTCGAGGGTGTTGGCGAAGACGAAGTCGGACCAGGCCCACAGGAAGCTGAAGAGCGAGACGGTGACCACGGCGTTGCGGCTGACGGGGAGGACGACCGACCGGAAGGTGCGCCAGGTGTCGGCGCCGTCGATGCGGGCGGCGGCGATGAGCTCACCGGGGATGCCCGACATGAACGCGGTGAAGATCATGACGCCGAAGGGGACGGCGATGGTGGAGTCGGCGACGATCAGGCCCCACCAGGAGTTGAGCAGACCGAGGTCGAGGAAGATGCCGTAGAAGCCCATGGCCATGACGATGCCCGGGATCATCTGGGCGACCAGCAGGGCGAGGCCGAGGAGTCCGCCGCCGCGGGGCCGTAGTTTGGCGAGTGCGAAGCCGGCCGGGGCGGCGAGGAGGAGGGTGAGGGCGACGGTGCCGAGGCCGATGAGCAGGCTGGTGCCGAGGTAGGGCATCTGGTCGTTGAGGACGGCGCGGTAGCCCTCGAAGGTGGGGTGCAGCGGGAGCAGGTCGGGCGGGGTTTTGCGCATGTCCTGCTGCGGGGTGAGGGACACGTTCAGCATCCAGTACACCGGGAACAGCATCACGGCGGTGAGCAGGACGCCGATGACGGTGTACAGGCGCGAGCGCCGGGCGGACCCGCGGGGGGCGGTCATGCTTCCTGCCTCCTTTGGACGCGGATGTACAGCAGCCCGAACACGAGGGCGATGAGGATGAGGATGTTGCCGACGGCGGCGCCGGGGCCGAACTTCGGCAGGAGGGTGCCGAAGCCGAGCTGGTAGGACCACGTCGCCAGGGTGGAGGAGGCGTCGCCGGGACCGCCCTTGGTCATGATCCAGATCAGGTCGAAGACCTTGAGCGTGTAGACCAGGCCGAGCAGCAGGGTGATCGCGGAGACCGGACGCAGGAGCGGGAAGGTGACGCGCCGGAACTGCTGCCAGGCGCTCGCCCCGTCCAGCGACGCCGCCTCGTAGAGTTCGGCGGGGATGTTCTGCAGGCCGCTGTAGAGGATGACCAGGTTGAAGGGGATGCCGATCCAGATGTTGGCGATGACGACGGAGGTCAGTGCCCAGTCGGGGGAGTTGAGCCAGTCGACCGGTGACACGCCCACGAGGTGCAGGGCGTAGTTGATGACGCCGGACTCGCTGTTGAACATCCACGACCAGGTCGACGCCGACACGATCAGCGGCAGCAGCCACGGGATCAGGAACAGGGCCCGGAGCGTGCCGGCCAGCCGGAAATTCCGCTTGAAGAAGACCGCGAGGGCGAGCCCGGCCGCGTACTGGAAGGCGATCGACACGGAGGTGAAGACCATGGTGTGGCGCATCGCCGGGCCGAACGTCGGATCGTCGAGGACGGTTTTGAAGTTGTCCAGGCCGGAGAACGGCGCGTCGCCCGCCACGAACGAGCGGACGGTGTAGTTGCGCAGGCTCAGGTCGAGGTTGCGGTAGAGCGGGTAGAGGTAGAAGGCGGCGAGGTAGGCGACCAGGGGTGCGAGGAAGGCGAGCGCGGTGAGCCGGCTCCTGCGGCGCTGACGGCGCCGCAGTGCGGATGAGTCCCTCCCGTGGGTGGTGCCGGTCGCCCCGGACCTGGCCGGGGACCGCTGGGAGCGGCGGTCGACGCGGGCGATGGTCATGCGAACTCCTGGATGCGGGTGGCGTGTCCGGGGCGATGGTGGAAGACCGTCAGCTCTTGCCCTTGGCCGCGGCCGTCTGCGCGGTGTCGAGGGCGTCCTTGGGGCTCTTGCTGCCGGACAGGGCGGTCTGCACGGCGGTCCACATCGGCTGGGAGATGGTCGGGTACTTGGTGCCCAGGCCGTTGCTGGTGCGGCCGCGGGCCGCGGCGACCGCGGTCACCCACGGCTTCAGCGCGGGGTTCGCCTTCACCTGCTCGGCCTGCACCTGCTGGGTGGGGGCCACGTACATCAGGGTGTTGTCCGTCGACAGCAGGTTGGCGGAGCTGGTCAGACACGCGACGATCTTCTTGCTGGCGTCGTAGCGGGAGGTGTCCTTCTGCACCGGGACGGTGACGAACTCACCGCCGGTGGGCACGGGGGCCGAGCCGCCGTTCTGCCCCGGGATGCTGATGACCCCGTACGGGAACCCGGCCTTCGCCGCGTTGCCGAGCTGCCAGGTGCCGTTCTCACCGAACGCGTAGTCACCCGTGGCGAACTCCTGCCAGCTCGTGGTCTGGGTGTTCTGGAGCACGTCCTTCGGCGCGTAGCCCGCATCGACCCACTGCTTCCACAGCGACAGCGCGGCCACGCCCTGCGCCGAGTCGAGCTTGGTCAGGTCGCCGCCGGCGCCCCAGAACCACGGCAGGAACTGGAAGCTGCCCTCCTCGGTGTTGATCGCGGAGAAGGTGATGCCCTTCTTGCCGGCCGCCTCGACCTTCTTCAGGGCCGCCGTCAGGGACGCCCAGTCCTTGATCGAGGCCGGATCGACGCCGGCCGCGGACAGGACCTTCTTGTTGTAGTAGAGGGCGAGCGTGTTGGCGCCGATCGGGACGCCGTAGGAGGAGCCGTCGATGACGCCCGCGCCGATGATGTTCTTCTGGATCGAGGACGTGTCCAGGCCGAGGTCGCTGGTCTTGTTGAGGATCCCCGCCTCCACCAGCGTGGAGACCACCGGGTTGTCCACGAGCATGACGTCCGGCGCGTTGCCCTGCTGTGCGGCCAGCAGCGCCTTGTTGCCCAGGTCCGTGGTGTCCATGCCGGTGCGCTTGATCTTGACCCCGGCGTCGGTACCGCACTTGGTGACGAGCTTCCCCCACGCCGAGGAGGCGTCGAACTGCGGGTACGGGTCCCAGAAGGTGTACGTCGCGCCCGACTTGCCGGACGAGGAGGAGGAAGAGGACTCCGAACCGCCGCCGCAGGCGGTGGCGGAGGCCAGGGTGCCGATGACGGCGACGGCGGCGAGCAGGGCGCGGCGGGTGTGTCTCACGGTTGACCTCGTTGTCTCGGGGTGTGGCGGGGCTGGGGGAGGGGAGGTGGAGCGCGCTCAGGAGGTGGGCAGCCAGATCCGCATGCTGCCGTCCTGGCGGTTGGCCCAGGCGTAGTAGGGGATCGCGGTCAGCTCGAGAGGCTCGCCGGCCGAGGGAGCCTCCGCGGTCTCCGCGGGCCGGTACGGCCACCAGCCGGCGTCGGGGATGTGCCGGCGGTGCCCGGCGGCCACGACGGTGGTGACCCCGCCGAGCAGGTCCGGGCGGTGCTTGACGGCGAGGGGGCGGGTGGTGTCGATGACGATGTCGTCCAGGCCGCCGCCGGGGTGGTCGACCTGCTCCAGGCAGTAGACGAGCGGCCCGCGTTCGATCGCCACGCAGCCGCGTACGGCGTCCACGCGCGGGTCGGCGGCGGTGAGGCGGGGCTCCAGGGCGAGTTCGAGGACGACCCGGTCCCCAGGTGCCCAGGTGCGCTCCAGCCTCAGCCAGCCGTCGTGGACGGGTGCGTCGGTGTGGTCGTACGCGGTGTCCTCTCCGACGCGGACCCGGTACTCGCTGCACCACTGCGGCACGCGCAGGGACAGCGTCCAGGGCCGCTCCTCGGGGGTCTCCTCGACGGTGAGGGCGATGGTGCCGTGCCAGGGGTAGTCGGTCTCGGCGTTCACGGCGACCGGGGTGCCCTCGATGTCGCCCGCGTAGCGCCCGCTGACGTACTGGTGGATCTGCAGGCCGCCGGAGTCGGTCGAGGCGAGGTAGTGCTCCAGGGAGGCCAGCAGCCGCATGACGTTGGGCGGGCAGCAGGCGCAGCGGAACCAGCGGGTGCGGCGGGCCGACTGGTCGCCGCCGGTGTCGGTGTGGCCGTCGCGCACCTGCAGCGGGTTGACGTACAGCCACCGCTCGCCGTCCAGGGAGACACCGGCGAGGAAACCGTTGAACAGGGTGCGCTCGATCAGGTCGGAGTAGCGGGCTTCGCCGGTGAGCAGGGCCATGCGCCAGCTCCACTGGACGGAGGCGATGGCGGCGCAGGTCTCGCAGTACGCACGCTCGTTGGGCAGCTCGTACGGGTCGCCGAAGTCCTCCTCGTCGTGGTGGGCGCCGAGGCCGCCGGTCACGTGGGTCTTGGTGGCCGTCATCGCCTGCCACAACCGCTCGGCGGCGGCGCGCAGTCCGGCCTCCCCGGTCTCGGCCGCCAGGTCGGCCGCGGCGGCCAGCAGGTAGAGCTGGCGTACGGCGTGCCCCTCGACGTTGGCGGCCTCGCGCAGCGGTACGCGGTCCTGGCAGTAGGCCTCGTGGCCGAGCAGGCCGTGGCCGTGGCGGTCGACGAAGTAGCCGGCGAGGTCCAGGTAGCGGCGCTCGCCGGTCTCCCGGTACAGCTCCACGAGGGCGGTCTCGACCTCGGGGTGCCCGTCGATGCCGTCGATGGGCTTGCCGCTGCCGGGCGGGCCGAAGACCGAGTCGATGTGATCGGCGAACCGCACCGCCACCTCGAGCAGTTCGGCGCGTCCGGTGGCCCGGTGGTGGGCGACCGCGGCCTGGATCAGATGGCCGGCGCAGTACAGCTCGTGGCCCCAGCGCAGGTCCTCGTAGCGCTTGCCGCCCTCGCGGAGCTGGAACCAGGTGTTGAGGTAGCCGTCGGGCTGCTGGGCGTCGGCGACCAGCGCGATCATCCGGCCCACCACGTCGGCGAGTTCACCGTCGTCCTCGGTCGCCGTCTGCTGGGCGAGCTGCCAGGAGGCGGCCTCGAGCCACTTGTAGACGTCGGAGTCCACGAACGGGTAGGCGCCCTGGAACGCGCCCTCGGCGGTGCCCGCGACCACGCGCAGGTTGTGCAGGTTTCCCGCGGACTCCAGCAGGTGGGGGCCCTGCGGGATGGAGGTTCGTGCGTTGACCTCGCGGCGGGCGTGCCAGAAGCCCTCGCGAATGCCGACGGCGGCGGGGCGCAGCGCGGTGTGGGCCCCCGGACCGGGGCGGACCGGGCCCGGGGAGGGCGGGGCGGTGCGTGTGCGGGGCATGGTTCTCCGGAGTGCGTCGCGGGACGGGGGCAGCCGGCGCGGTCGCTTCGGCTGTGAGGAGACGAGGAGATGAGCGAGCGAAGCGGTGCATGTTTGAGCAACCGTTTTTCTGCCGTGAAAGTAGTGGACGGGAGTAGGCGGCGGTCAAGAGGGACGACACGAAATTTTCCCGCTTGCTCGCGGGGTGGCGTTCAGGCCCGCGCCGGTGCCAGGATGGTGCGCACCGTCACCCCCGAGGAAAAGGTTTGCCCGTGACCTCTCCTGCAGGCGTCCCCTCCGCCGGCCGTGCGAAGCTCGCCGATGTCGCCGCCCTCGCGGGCGTCAGCGTCGGCACGGCGTCGAAGGCGCTGAACGGCGGGGGCAGGATGCGTCCCGAGACCCGGCAGCGGGTGCTGGACGCGGTGGAGGAACTCGGGTTCCGGCCCAACCAGCACGCCCAGAGCCTGCACACCGGCCGCAGTTGGACGGTCGGGCTGATGACGACGGACGGCATCGGCAGGTTCAGCACTCCGGTACTGCTCGGAGCCGAGGACGCTCTCGGGGCCGGGAAGATCTCCGTGCTGCTGTGCGACACGCGCGGCGATGCCATCCGGGAGCAGCACCATCTGCGCAACCTGATGGACCGGCGGGTGGACGGCATCATCGTCACCGGCCGCCGGACGGACCCCCGCCCTCCGCTGACCGGCATCGAGTCGGTCCCCATCGTCTACGCGCTCTCGCCCTCGACCGACCCGGCCGACACCTCGGTGGTCTCCGACGACCGGGGCGGGGCCCACCTGGCCGTCGACCATCTGCTGGCCACCGGGCGCACCCGGATCGCGCACGTCACCGGCCCGGAGCACCACGCGGCGGCCCGCGACCGCGCCCGCCACACCATCGAGCACCTGGAGCGCGCCTCGCTGCACCTCGCGACCGGGCGGGTCCACCACGGCGAGTGGAGCGAGGCATGGGGCCGCCGCGCCGCCGAGGCCGTCCTGCGCACCGCACCGGACACGGACGCGTTCTTCTGCGGCAACGACCAGATCGCCCGGGGAGTCACCGACACACTGCGCGAACGCGGTGTGGACGTCCCCGGCGACATCGCGGTCGTGGGCTACGACAACTGGGACACCATGGCCCTGGCCAGCCGCCCGCCCCTGACCACCATCGACATGAACCTCGCCGAGATCGGCAGGATCGCCGCCCTGCGCCTGCTGGAGGCCATCGACGCCGAACCGGCACCGGGCCTGCACACCGTGCCGTGCCGCCTGGTGGTCCGCGAGTCGAGCTGAAAGCCCGCGGGGCCCTGCGGTCCCGTCGCCGAACGGGCCGGCCACGGCAGCCGGGCGAGCCGCGCGCCAGGTGATGCGGGCGCGGCGGTCCGGCCGGCGCGCGTGCGGCGCCGGCCGGACCGCTGGTCGCTGCGGCGTTCCCCGCGGCAGCGGATCGCTTACCGGGAACCAGCGGCGGTCTTCCGCCCGGCGGCGCGGCGCTCGGTGGTCCAGTAGAGCAGCGCCAGGGCCGGCAGGGCCGCGCCGAGGACGGTGACCGCGCTCCAGCCGCCCGCGTGGTAGGCGATCGAGCCGAGCTGGGAGCCGAGGGCACCGCCGAGGAAGAAGGTGGCGATGAAGGCCGAATTGAGGCGGGCCCGGGCGCCGGCGTCGAGCTGGTAGATGGTGTGCTGGCCGAGGATCAGGGTGGTCTGCACGGCCATGTCGATGAGGATCGCGGCCAGGGCGATCAGCACGATGCTGTGTCCGCCGAAGCCGGCGAGTGCGAAGGCGACCGCGGCGACGGCGAACGCGACACCGGTCATCGGACGGACGAGCTCGCGGTCGGCCCAGTGCCCGGCCAGCGGCGCGATGGCCGCACCGGCGGCTCCGACGAGGGCGAAGACGCCGACACCGACGGGGGAGTAGTGGAAGTGCGGGCCGGTCAGGACGTAGGAGACGGTGGTCCAGAAGGCGCTGAAGGCACCGAACATCGCCGCCTGGTACAGGCCGCGGCGCAGCAGCACCGGATGCCTGCGCACCAGCGCGGCGGTGGAGCGCAGCACGTGGTGGTACGGCACGGTGGTGGTGGGGGCGTGCTGGGGCAGTGCGACCCGCAGGGCCACGGCCAGGAGGGCCATCAGGACGGCGGAGCCGAGGTAGACGACGCGCCAGCCGGCGACGTCGGAGACCAGGCTGCTGAGGGTGCGGGAGAGCAGGATGCCGGTGAGCAGACCGCTCATCACCCGGCCGACGATCCGGCCGCGGGCGTGGTCGGGGGCCAGGCTCGCCGCGAAGGGGACCAGGATCTGGGCGACGACCGAGGTGCCACCGCTGATCAGGGAGGCGGCCAGCAGCATCGGGAACCCGGTCGCCAGACCGGCCGCCACCAGGGCGAGGGTGGTGACCGCCAGCAGAGTGGTGATCAAACCGCGCTTCTCCAGCCGGTCGCCGAGCGGGACCAGGAAGAGCATGCCGAGCACGTACCCGACCTGGGTCAGCGTGATCAGGAGGCCCGCGGTGGCCGTGCTGACGTGGAAGACGTCGCGCAGGGACGTCAGCAGCGGCTGCGCGTAGTAGAGGTTGGCGACCGTCATGCCGGAGGCGACGGCCAGCAGCGCGACCAGCCGGCCCGGTACGTCATGGGCGGCCGGGGCGCTGGTCGTGGCGTGGTGTGACGTGTGCAGATCGGTTGACTGGGACACGTGACCTTCTTCGTGGGGGACGAGCCGGGGCCCGGCTCGTCGATGGCGCCGGTGGTGACCGAGCAGCTCCCTTGCCGCTCACCGGGGACAAGCGCGCGGGACCCCGTTTTGCTTCCTCATCCGCGGCGATGGATCTCGATGTCAGTCATCTCGGCGGCAGATGAACGCGTGCGTGGGTGTCGCCTCGGGCTGAAGACCGGGGTGGGGCAAGCCCGGCGGGCGAGCCGTCAGGCGATGTGCCGCAACAACGCCGCGACCGCCGCAGGCGGCTGACCGGGAGGACGTACCACCATCACCTTCCAGGTGGGCGCGTGCCGGGCGAACCGATACGTCGCCAGGTCGGGGAAGCGCCCGGCGATGGACGGAGGCATGATGCAGACGCCCAGGTCGTTGCGGACCAGTTCGGACGCGGCCACGATGTCGTTGACCTCGAAGATCGTGCCGCGGTCGACGCCGGCGGCGCGGAAGGCCCGGTCGACGGCGTGCCGGATCGCCCAGCCGGGGCTGAAGTCCACCAGGGGCAGCCGTGCGACCTCGTCCGGATCGACGGCGCCGTCAGGGGTGCTCACCGTGAGGTCCCGCCGGGGCGAGGCCACCAGGACCATCTCCTCCCGGGACAGCAGCCGGGTCACCAGCCCCCGCTGCTGCTGGCGGTCGAGCGCCACCACCGCCAGGTCCACGGTGCCGTCGCGCAGCGCCTGCCGGATGTCGGCCACCGCCGCCTGCCGTAGCTGTACCACCACTTGCGGGTGTTCGGCCCGCAGCGCGGCCAGGGCGTGGTGCAGTCCCGCCCAGACACCCTGCATCGTGCCGACCGTCACCCGGCCGCGCAGTTCCCCCTTGGCCGCGTCGACCGCCTCGCGCGCCAGTTCTGCGGCGCGCAGTGCCGCTCGTGCCGCGGGGACGAACGCTTCACCGGCGGGGGTGAGGGCCACGCGGTGTGTGGTCCGGGTGAACAGGGGTGTGCCGAGCTCGCGTTCCAGGGCGCGGACCGTGCCGGAGACCGCGGACTGGACCACGTGCAGACGCCTCGCCGCCGCCGTGAACCCGCCCGCGTCCGCCACCGCGACGACGACTTCCATCTGCCGCAGGTCCATCATCCGCTCCCGGTGACGCAGCGCCCGTCCGCAGGGCACGCAATGATCTACGCCGCATGGTATGCGGAGCGCGGTGAGGAGGAGCAGGCCGCCGGGAACCGGCTCGCCCGTTCCGGCGCCCGCTCGTGCGTGCCGCCGCCACGGCGCGGACCGCCGCCCCTTCGCCCCGTCAGTCGGGCAACGTGCCGTCGTCGGGCCAGGGTTGGCGTGACGGTACGGCGGCGCGCATCGACCTCAGCGCCAGCAGCAGAACCCCGATGTCGTCCAGGTACACGGGATCCGGCAGCAGGTCGGTCGGCAGCACCAGGTACAGCACCGCGCCCCAGAACAGCCAGCGTGGCCCCGTGGGCAGTCCGGCACGGCGCAGGTCGCGGCGCGTGCGGACCAGCCGCAGCAGCAGGGCGAGGGCCACACCGAGCAGGGCCGCCGCGAGGACGGCGGCGACGGCGAGCGCGGCCCAGGTCGTGGAGTCCATGCGCAGCTCCGGGCATCCGTAGGAGTCGTCCTCTCCTACGGATGCCCGTTTCGCGGTGGACCGTGCCCGCCGGGCCCGACTCCTCGGGCCGCCGGGGAGAAAACGGTGGCGCGGCGTGCGTCAGTGCCCGGGGCGTGCCAGGTTGCTGTCCACCAGGGCCTGGCTGACGGCGCGTACGCTGCGCGCGATGTGCTGCAGTTGCATGACCTCGGCGGCGTACATCTTGATCGTGTGCTCGATGACCGACTCCGGCAGGCCGAGAGCCGGCAGTTCCGCGCGGGCCGTCTGCAGCGCGGTACGGGCCACCCGCACCTCGTTCTGCACCTGGATCTGGGCGTGCCGGGCGAGCAGGACCGGGTGACGGATGAGGGCCGGGTAGCTGGCGTAGCGCGCGGGCACCAGTTCGCGGAGCCACTTGGTCGCCGACCGCTCCCAGTCGTAGCTGCCGGGGGTTTTGACCTGGCGCGGCCAGTCCGAGCTGATCGGCGAGTACGTCGTCAAGGCCATGATGTTCGCTTCCGGTCACGTCGGCTCAGGGTGCTGCGGCGACTTCGGCGGCGGCTCCGGTCTAGGGGAGGGCCGGAGCCGCCGCCCAGGATGCCCGCGCAGCGGGGCCCGGCCGGACACCCCGGAGCCCGTGGGTAGGAGCGGACAGCTCCGGTCGTCCGTACGGCGCTTCCCGGCTGTCCCGGGCTGCGATCCGGGGAGAAGTATTTATATATACCGCCGGATACGCAAGAACATGAAAAAATTCATCTTCGATTTGACGGGAGAGGTCCCGTTTGGCGGCCTCTGCCGACGGCGCCGGGCCGGTCAGTCCTTGAGGAAGAACTGGTGCTCGTCCGCGATCTGCTCGTACTCCTCCAGGCGGGCCTGCGTCCGCTCCGGATCGGCGTCGGTCATCGCCTGCAGCAGGGCCGCGGCCATCAGACCGGGGGCGGCATAGGAGTCGAACACCAGGCGGGAGCCGGTGCCGGTGGCGAACACGACGTCGGCCTCGTCCGCGAGCGGACCCAGCCCCAGGTCCGTGACCAGGGCGACCTTCAGCCCCGCGCTGCGCGCCACCCGCACCGCGGTCAGGCTCTCCTGGGCGTGCCGGGGCATCCCGAAGGCCAGCACCCACGTGCCGCCGGCCTCCCGCGACTGCAACAGCGCGTCGTAGGCGACGGTCCCGCCGCGCGTCACCAGCCGTACATCGGGGTGGACGCGGCGGGCACCGTAGGCGAAGTACTCGGCGAGCGAGGCGGAGATCCTCAGCCCCATCACGGTCAGCGGCGTCGACTCCGACAGTGCCCGCCCGATCCGGATCACCTGGTCGGGGTCGGCGAAGTCCCGGCGCAGGTTCTCCAGGTTCTCGATCTCGGCGTCCACGGCCGCCTGCAACTCGTTGGCGCGCTCCTCCGCCACCGTGCCCGGGCTGCCCAGGGTGCTCAGGGCGACGGACTGCAGCTTCTCCCGCAGCGCCGGGTAGCCGCTGAAGCCGACGGCCGCGGCGAAACGCGTCACCGAGGGCTGGCTGACGCCCACCCGCTCGGCAAGATCCGTGATCGACAGGAACGCGGCCTCGGTGATGTGCTCGATCAGGTACTGGGCGATCCGGCGGTGCCCCGGCGACAGCCGGGGACCGTCGAACAACTCCCTGAGCTGGGACGTCGGGCTGGCACCCGCTTCCGGGGCCGTCTTGCCCGCAGTGATCGCAGATGCCTGCGCGCGTGCCTGCTGCGGCGATGGCACCGGACCTCCTCCGTTGTGTCCCGAGGCCTTCAACATAGCTCACGGACAGCGCTGACCAGGGGGCTTACCGCCCACATCGCGGACAGCCCGCCGACAGGCGGGCAGGTCGCACCCGCCGTACCGTCGTGCATGGGCCCCCTGCGGCGGGGTACCCGGGTCGGCCGTCCGGTCGGCCAACGGGTCTGCCATCGCGAGGAGAGGAGCGGCCGTGAACTCGCCCGAAACACACGCACCCCAGGTCGAAGTGGTGGTCAGCGACTGCTCGGCGGCGGATGCCGGGAACCTGTTCGCCGAACTGTGCCGGCACTTCGGATCGGACCGCGCCACCGAGGACGCGCCCCACGAGGCGCACCGGTCCCGGCCCACCATGTGGACCGGAACGTTCGACACGTCGGCAGCGCGCGACGCCGAGCACACCTCGCCGCCACCGCCGCTGTCCGGCCCGGTCAAGGCAGAGCTGCAGGGCGAGCCCAGGGCGGTGGAGCGCCTGCGGCGCGCCCTGGACGAGCTGTACGCCGTCCACCAGCTCGGCGTCGTCGCCGGCGACCAGGAGATCGACGTAGAGCTGCGGCTGGAGAGCCGCGCGCGGACCTGAGCGTCACACCTGGCGTCATGCCGGCGCCGCCGCGGGGCACCAGTAGGGGGGGGGGGGGGGGGGGGGGGAGAGCACCCCCCCCCCACCCCCCCCCCCCCTCCCCCCCCCCCCCCCCCCCCCCTCCCCCTCCCCCCCCCCCCCCCCCCCCCCCCCCCCCCCCCCCCCCCCCCCCCCCCCCT
>NZ_JBVHTR010000011.1:113728-162007 GCF_055565775.1 Streptomyces sp. NPDC028331
TATTAGGCTAGACCCCCCCCCTTGGTCCCCCGGCGGGCCAGAGGGGGGGGAAGGGGGGGGGGGGGAGAGGAAAAACGCACCCTCCCCCCCCCCGCCCTGGTCCGCTGCCCGCCCCGGTCCGCCGCCCGCCTCGGTACCCCGTCCGCCCCCGTTCGCGGACCGCCCTCGTCGGCGGCCGCGCCTCCGCGCTCGGCACCGACGGCTCGTTCCAGGTGAGCCCCGCCATTCGGCGGGGGATTCCCGCCGAACGGCGCGTGCCACGGCGGCGGGGCGGCGGGCACCATGAACGGCACTGGCCACACGGGCGTGGCCACGACGCGAGGAGCAGCCATGACCGCCGAGCCGACGACCTCCCCGGCACCCGCAGACACCGAGCCCGTCTTCCCGCCCCCGCCCTTCGACCCCGAGCTGGCGGCCGCGCTGGAACTGATCGGCGAGCAGTTGTCCCCGGGCTTCCCGCCCGAGGCCATCCCCGAGGTGCGCGCCGGCATGGTCATCCCACCGCCCTCCGACGAAGAGCTGAGCCGCGGCGGTGCCTTCGAGGTGGAGGAGCGGGCGGTGCCGGGACCGGCCGGGGCGCCCGACATCTCCCTGCTCATCTGCCGGCCCACGGGTGCGACCGGCCCGCTGCCGGCCGTCTACCACGCGCACGGGGGCGGGATGATCCTCGGCACCAACCGGTTCGGCGTGGAGGAGGCGCTCGACTGGGCCGAGGAGCTGGGGCTGGTCGTGGTCTCCGTCGAGTACCGGCTGGCCCCCGAGCACCCGCACCCGGCGCCGATCGAGGACTGCTACGCGGGCCTGAAGTGGACCGCCGAGAACGCCAAGGAGCTCGGCGTCGACCCCGAGCGCATCATCGTCGCAGGCGGCAGCGCGGGCGGCGGCCTCACCGCGGCGCTGGCACTGCTCGCACGGGACCGCGGCGGACCGGCACTGCTGGGCCAGATGCTCATGTGCCCGATGCTGGACGACCGCAACGACTCGGTCTCCGCCCACCAGATGGCCGGGCGGGGCGTATGGGACCGCACCGCCAACGCCACCGGCTGGGGCGCGCTTCTCGGCGACGCGCGCGGCGGGCCGGACGTCTCCCCGTACGCCGCCCCGGCCCGCGCCACCGACCTGTCGGGTCTGCCGCCCGCCTTCATCGACGTCGGCTCCGCGGAGACCTTCCGCGACGAGGACGTCGCGTACGCCACCCGCATCTGGCAGGCGGGCGGACGCGCCGAACTCCATGTGTGGCCCGGCGGCTTCCACGGCTTCGACGGCTTCGCCCCGCAGGCCCTGCTCTCCCAGGAGGCCCGAGCGGCCCGGTTGCGCTGGCTGCGGCGGCTGCTGAGCGCCTGACCGGGCCAGGGGCCGCCTTGTGGACCAGCCCCCTCGATCCACGAGGCGACCCCTGCGCCCCTCCCCGGCGAGACGAGCGGTCCGCCGCGCCGGGGAGGGGGCCGACCCGGCGCCCGGGCCTTGGCAGAAGCCGTGCGCACCCGCAGGATGGTGCCCGTGAAAGAGCTGGCAGGACGGCTTGCGGCGCTCGATCCCGACGCGGGCGCCGCGCTGCGCGTCATCGCGTACTTCGACCGCCTGACGGAGGAGCGTGCGGGCCTGGAGGCCCTGGTGCGCGGCGCCGCGGTCCTGTCCGGCAGCCCGGCCCGGCTGGTCGACGAACGGCGGGGCGTCCGCGTGCGTGTCGCACCCGACGGGCGCCGCCACGACACGGCGGACCCGCCCGACCCCGCCTGGCCGTGGGCACCGCTCGCAACGAGCACGGAGGTCGGTGCGGCCGACCAGGAGGGCGCCGGCCTCTGGCTGGAACACCCCGGCCCGCCCGACGGCGTCCACGCCATGATCCTGGAGCGGGCGGTGTCGGCCGTCCGGCTGGTCCTGGACCGCACCCGGGGCCGGGCACCCGCCGACGATCCGGCGCTCCTGGAGACGCTGCTGGACGCCTCCGCGACGCCCGCCGCACGGCTGAGCGCGGCGGCCCGGCTGGGACTTCACGCCGGGCAGCAGGTACGTGCCGTCGCGCTGCACGGCGGCGGCGCCCGCGTCGAGGCCGCCGACACCGTGCGAGGGCCGGGGGAGGAGCCGAGGGCCGGCATAGGCCCCGCTGTGGAGCCCGTACGGCTGCCCGAGTCATGGGCCGCGGCCCGCACCGCGCTCCGGTTCACCGCCGAGGGCACCGCGCACGACCCCGGCCCGCGCACCGTCCACGCGGACGACCTGGGCGGACTGGCCCTGCTCGCCGGGGCGGTCGGCCCGGACACCCCGCCGATCCCGGACGTGCTGGCGCTGGAGCGTGCCGTCGCCGAGGCCCCGTGGGCCGCGGTGACCCTGCACGCCGTGGCGTCCGCGCCCAGCCTGCGGTCCGCCGCCGCGGAGCTGACGGTGCACCACTCCACGCTGCAGGAACGCCTGGCCCAGCTCGAGCACGTCCTCGGCTGGGACGTGCACGCCCCGCACGGCCGTCTGCGCCTCCAACTCGCCCTCGCGGTACGGAGACTGCGGCGCTCCACGCCCGAGAGCGCCGGCTGACCGTTCAGAGCTCCGAGGGCGCTGTCAGGCGAACAGCCGGTCCAGAAAGGCGTTGCCGAACACGTGGTGCGGGTCGAGCCGGGAGAGCACCGCGGACGTCTGGGACCAGGACGGCCCGTCGTCGAACGAGCAGGGCACGGCGTCGTGCAGCACGTCCGGGTCCGACCACGCAGCCTGGTCCGTGTACGCCCACCCCTTGGACCACTCCGCGCGCACGAGGCCCACCCCGCCGTCGTAGGTGTCGAGCAGGAACCGCTCCAACTCCCTGTAGAACTCCTCGGCGTAGGGTGTGCCCGGCAGGGTGAGCACGTCGAGCCAGACCGCGGTGTCCCACTCCGGGTGATCGGCGCGCGGCCGCAACGCCGACAGCGACGGGGCCCGGGCGCCGGTGAGCCCGACGTCGGCGGGATCGTCGAGGCCCGTCACGCGGATCTCGACCTGGCCGTTGACCGGGAAGCGTCCGCGCGCGGCGTACGCGGTGAGCCGTTCCCGGTAGAAGGTGGTGAACTCGTGGACGACGCGCTGCACCTCGTCGCGTGAGGTGAGGACCGCGTAGCCGTTGGCGGTGACCCGCAGCGTCGTGGGTCTGATGTACAGCAGCGTGTTCTTGGACGGCCCCCACAGGTCCGCGGAGAGCGTGGCGGTCAGGCCGAGCACGGCGGCGTCCAGTTGCGCGTTGCCCAGCTCGGGCGCGAGGTACCAGGCGGCGTCGGACACCATCCGTCCCGCGAGGTCGGCCACGAGCGTGGGCACGTGGTCGGAGAACGGGTAGTTGTACGGCGACGTCACCGGCCGTGAGGTGAGCGGGCGCCGCGGGGCGACGCTCCACACCTTCAGCCAGGGGAACTCCGTGAAGGCGAACCAGATCGCCTCCGCCCGGCCCGTCTCGTCCAGGAACCGCGCGAACGTCCGGCCGTCGCTGCCGGGCGCCGCGAAGAGCTCGGCGGCCGGGACGTCGGTGCGGCTGACGCAGCGGAGGTTGGTGTCGGCGCCCACGCGCAGCACCACCTCGGTGACCAGGGCGCGGCCGAGATGGGTGAGCAGCGCGGCACCTTCGGCCTCGTCGCGCCGGTACGTGCGCAGGACGTAGGCGTCACTGTCCTGGTCCCACACCACCGCGGTCAGGGACAGTACGAGATTGCTCAGCGAACCGTAGGTGTGCCCGGGCAGCCGGCTCTCGCCGTGGGCCGGGACCGCGGTGCCGTGGGCGTCGATGGCCAGGGCACCGCCGAGGGTCAGGTCACCGGGCGCCGGCGCCGCGGTCAGGCCCAGGCCGTGGTCCTCCAGGAAGCCGAGCAGGGCCTCGAGCGTGACGCCGGTGCCGGCCCGGACGGCGGCCGGACCGGTGGACTCCAGCGACAGCCCCGTGAGATGGGTGGCGGTGTCCACGAGCAGTACGGGCGACCCGGCCCCCGTGCCCTCGGGGATCGTCAGGGGCGACCAGCCGTGGGAGCAGCCGCGGGCGCGGACCGTCCAGCCCTGCCGCCGGGCCCAGTTGACCACGTCCACGACCTCCCGCGCGTCCGCCGGCGCACAGGCCCACAGTCCGTCGGCGGTGATCTCGCCGACCCAGTTGCGGTAGGCCGTGCGGTACAGGCCGACGTCCGGTGGGAATCCGGGCAGCTCGTCCGCGGCGGCGGTGCCGTGCGTCAGGGCCGTGGTGGCGGTGGCCAGCGAAGCGGCGGTGAGCAGGAAACCCCGGCGCGTCCAGGAGGCTTCCCCGCCGCCTATGGCAGGAGGGGGACCGGCTGGTGGTTCGGTCATGTCGCCCACGGTAGGCGGCAGTTGACACGTGTCTCCCTCCTGTCACATCAATTCACCCGTATGAGTGATTCGGATGTATCCGGTCCGGGAGGGGCGTTCCGGCTGCGGCCGGGTCCGGATGACACACTGACCGCATGGAAGAGCGAGAATTCCGCAGGTCGGGCCAGCACGCGTCGGTCGTCGGCCTCGGCACCTGGCAGTTGGGCGCCGACTGGGGAGACGTGGACGACAAGGACGCCCACGAGGTGCTGGAGGCGGCGGCCGAGTCCGGGGTGACCTTCTTCGACACCGCCGACGTGTACGGCGACGGGCGCAGCGAGCAGACGATCGCCGCCTTTCTGCTCGGCAGGCCCGATCTGCATGTGCTGGTGGCGACCAAGATGGGGCGCCGCGTCGACCAGATCCCGGAGAACTACGTCCTGGACAACTTCCGCGCCTGGAACGACCGCTCCCGGCGCAACCTCGGCGTCGACCGCATCGACCTCGTGCAACTGCACTGCCCGCCGACGGCCGTCTACTCCTCCGACGAGGTGTACGACGCCCTGGACACCCTGGTCGAGGAGGGCCGGGTCGCCGCCTACGGAGTGAGCGTCGAGACGTGCGAGGAGGCGCTGACCGCGATCGCCCGCCCGAACGTGGCGAGTGTGCAGATCATCCTCAACCCGTTCCGCATGAAGCCGCTGCGCGAGGTCCTCCCGGCAGCGCGGGAGGCCGGCGTGGGCATCATCGCCCGGGTGCCGCTCGCCTCCGGCCTGCTGTCGGGCAAGTACACCAAGGACACCGTCTTCGCCGCGAACGACCACCGCTCCTTCAACCGGCACGGTGAAGCCTTCGACCAGGGGGAGACCTTCTCCGGCGTCGACTTCGCCACCGGCGTGGAGGCGGCCGCCGAGTTCGCGGCGCTCGCCCCGGAGGGCTGGACCCCGGCCCAGCTCGCGCTCGCCTGGATCCTCCAGCAGCCCGGCGTGACCACGGTGATCCCCGGCGCCCGCTCCGCGGACCAGGCCCGCGCGAACGCGGCGGTCGCGAAGCTGCCCCCGCTGCCGCGGGAGACGCTCGACGCGATCCGGGCCCTGTACGAGCGGCGGATCAAGGAGCAGGTCGAGGACCGCTGGTAGAAGCCCGCCGCCCCGGCCTGTTCCCCCCTCACGCCGACAGGGCGGAACGGGCCGCACGGGATGTGCCGCGCGCGGCGGCCCGGACCCGGTAGACGGTCTTCGACCGGTCGACCACGGGATCGCCGAGCACGATCCGCCCCGCCGCGTGCAACGCGTCGCACTCCTCGGTCGGCAGGGCCACGGGGCGGCCGCCGGCCTGCCAATAGCCGTACCGGCGGCGCCCGTTCGCATGCACCGTCAGGAAGACCGCCAGGCGCTGGTCGATGATCAGGCGCAGCACTTCGGCAGCACGGGAACTGAGCCGAGGGCGCGTCATGGTCGGTGAGCCTTTCCGGGGCGGGGCGGACGGTCGTCCCGCCCGAGGGCGAGATGATCTTTACTCCGCATTGTTGCCGAGGGCACTGACACTACGCATCCGGCGTGCCGGAGACGCCCCGTGTCGTCTCGGGGTTGCGTCTCGGGCATGTGATGACCTTCACCCCCATGTGTCGGAAAGTGATGAATTCCTTACGGGGGGAAGACGTAAAGATTTGGGAATAGGCAACCCATGACCGTGGAGGTTTTCCGTGCGACCGTTCACCCTCAACTACGCCGTGCCCAGAGGGCTTCCGGCCGCGGTGACGCCGTACCGTTTCGATGCCTCGCGGCAGTTGAACGTGCTCCCTGACGGGCGTCCCGCCGTCAGTGACCGTGCCCTGCTGCTGGCGACCGGCACGACCACGTCCACGGCCGGCTCGCAGACGCACTTCGACGACTGACGGCACGGCCGGGATGACGGTTCTCATCCTCACGTCGGAGCAGGACGTGACGGCCGACATGGTGGTGGCCGAGTTGCACCGGCGGGCCGTGCCCGTGATGCGCCTGGACCCGGCCGACCTCCCCGGCAGGGCGGTGCTGTCGGCCGACTACGCCCACGGCGACTTCGACGGCCACCTGTCGGTGGGCGGGCACGTCCTGAGCATGAGGGGCCTGCGCGCGGTGTGGGTACGCCGGCCCGGCGAACCGGCCGCCCACGCGGCGGAGCCCTCCACGTGGCTGACCGCGGAGACCCGCCAGGCCCTGTACGGCATGCTCTACTCGGCCGCCACACGGTGGATGAACCATCCCCGCAACGCCGAGCAGGCCCGCTACAAGCCGTGGCAGCTGCGGATCGCCCACCTCAGCGGCTTCGCCGTGCCGCCGACCGTCGTCACCACCGCGCCGCCCGTGGCCCGGCAGTTCGCCGAGGAGCACCGGGACGTGGTGGTGAAGTCGGCGTCGGGGCCGCCGACGGACGACCCCGAGCTCGCCCTGCCGACGACCCTGATCGGCCCGGACGCCGACTTCACCGCCGTCGCGGCCGGCCCCGCCCTGCTGCAGCGCTACATCCCCAAACGCGCCGACATCCGGCTGACCTGCGTCGGCGCGCGCCTGTTCGGCGCCCGCAAGAGAGCGGCACCCGGGCAGGTGGACGGCCGGTACGGGGACACCGAGTACCGCTGGGAGCCCACCGCGGTGCCCGACCGCATCGTGAAGTCGGTCCACGAGTACCTGACGCTGTCCGGCCTCGCGTACGCCGCCTTCGACTTCGCCGAGGACGACGACGGGGTGTGGTGGTTCCTTGAGTGCAACCAGGGCGGCCAGTTCGGCTTCATCGAACTGGAAACCGGCCAGCCCATCGCGGAGTCGATCGCCCACTGGCTGGCCCGGCGCCCACCCGACCGCCGGGCCCCGGAAAGTCGCCGGTAGCCGCTGAGCGGGCACGGCGGGGGGTATTCGTACGCGTGGGCCGGGCCGCCCCGTCCCCACGGCGTGACGTGTGCAGCGGATGCGGGCGACTCAGGTCGCCGGCGGCCGGAACGTTCTCAGGAACACGTCCAGTGCCTGCTCGTCGGCGGTGCTCCGCGCGTCCGCCGCCGGGGTCGTCCAGCGCAGGGAGCAGCCGCGGCCGTCGCCGAGCAGGAAGCCCCGTCCGAAGGTGCGCACCCGCACGCCGTCCTCCGTGGACAGCCACACCATGTCGGCGCCCTTGTGCCCCTGATAGGTCACGGCGCGGATGTCGCCCACCCGCTGGTAGCCGGCGTACGTGCTCTTCAGGGACGGCTCCAGATCCCGCCACACCGCGACCGGATCGGGGCCGAGCCGCACGCTGTAGGTCACCGTCAGCGTGCGGGGGTCCCCGCTCGCGCCGAACGTCACCCGATAGGTGCCCTCGGCGGCCTTGAGGGTGTGCACGGGCTTCCATCCCTGGGGCAGGTCGATGGAGAAGCCCTCCGGGGCGTCGTAGCGGTGGAAGGTCACCGCCGGGTTCTCGGCGGCGGGCGGCGACGAGGGCGCGGACGGGGGCGGTGCCGCACTCGTCGCGGGCGGGAGCGTCCTGCCGCCGGTGTCCCCGGAGGGCGCGGCCGGCCGCGAGGGCGCGACCGAGCGCGACGGCTGCGCCCCGGTCGCCGAGGCACCGCCCCCGTCGTGGCCGCCCGCGGTGACGACGACTGCGACCGAGCAGGCCACGACCACCAGCCCCGCGCCCACCAGGACCGACAGGCGCACCGACGGCCTGCTCCAGAGGTGTCCCGCCCGGTGGGCGACCAGCCACGCCCCCCGCAGGCGCGGCATCAGCGTCTCCTGCGTGGGCTCGTCGAGGTCGTTGCTCACGATGCGCACCAGGGAGGCCCGCACCGCGGACTCCGGGACCCGCTCCAGGGCGTCCCGGCGCAGCAGACCGGTGATGGCCGGGGCCAGCGGCCCGGCGCTCTGCGGGGGGCGCAGCGGCAGCCGGTCCACGGCCCGGAGCGTCGCCTCGGCCGAGCCGCGGTCCCGGAACGGCGGACGGCCCTCCACCATCGCGTACAGCAGCGCCCCGAGCGCCCACTGGTCCGCCGCGGGACCCGCGCTCGAACCGCGGGCCTGTTCCGGGGAGGCGTACGACGGAGCGGTGACCCGCTGGGTGACGGACGATCCGATCAGCCCGAACCCGGCCACCACGACCTGGCCGCCCTCCTGCACGAACACCTGCCCGGGGCTCAGATCCCCGTGGGTCACGCCCCGCCGGTGGGCGGCCTCCAGGACGTCGAGGAGCCCCAGGCCGATCCGGGCGGCACGCACGTAGTTCAGCGGCCCGCGCTCCAGGACCTCCCCCAGCGGCGTGCCCTCGATCCGTTCCGTCACGCTCCACAGGACACCGTCGTCGTCGACCGCGTCGAGGACGGTGGCGGTCCGGCCGGGGCACAGCAGTTCCATGGCCTCCGACTCGCGCAGGATCCGGGCGATGGTGCGGCGGGAGGAGACCTCGGGCCGCAGGGGCGCGAGTCGTGACCCGATGAGGGTGACGGGGCGCCCGAACTCCACGTCCTCGCCGAGCCAGACGGTGCGCCCCTCCTCCTGGTGGACGACTTCGAGCGTCCGGTACCGTCCGGCGATCAACTCTCGTGTGGAGACCTGCCCGTGGTCCATCGTCATCCCTCGCAGCGCACCGGACTCTCCCGTTTCCCGGATGTACGGCGGACGTGACGGTGGGTGTTCAAAGAAAGGCGATTTTCTACGAGCCGGATTTCCGCGACCCCCGCGCACCGCTCACACGTGCGAAAACGCGCCCTCTTCACTACTCGCCAGTAGTTTACCGTGGGTTACCGTCGTGGCCGCCCCGATGTACGACTCGGCGAACGCGGCGGCCGCCGCGGGGGAGGTGAACAGGCGTCGCAGCCGGGCGATCGCGTTGCCCGCACGGAAGGGCTCGCCCGACGACGGCCCGTGCAGCAGCTCCGCGAACCACTCGGAGAACTCCTGGTAGTCCCAGACGCGCCGCAGGCAGGCGGCCGAGTAGCCGCTCAGGCCCCCGGTGTCGCCCGTGCGGTGGTAGGCGATGAGCGCGTCCGCGAGCAGCAGGGCGTCGTGCAGGGCCAGGTTCATGCCCTTCGCGGCGATCGGGGCGACCAGGTGGGCGGCGTCGCCCGCGAGGAACAGCCGCCCGTACGCCATCGGCTGCAGCACGTAGTTGTGCATGTCCAGCACGCGCTTCTCGATCAGCCGCCCTTCCGTCAGCGGCGGCGCCCCCGCCACGGACAGCCGTTCGCGCAACTCGGACCAGACACGGTCGTGCGGCCAGTTCTCCGGGTCGTCACCCGGCGGGACCTCCAGGTAGTAGCGCGTGACCTGCGGGCTGCGCGCCATGTGGGCGGCGAAACCGCGGGGATGGACCCCGAAGACGACACAGTCCGACGACGGCGGCGCCTCGGCGAGCAGCGCCAGCCAGCCGACCCCGTAGTCGAGGCGCGCGAGGTGCGCACGCTCCGGCGGCAGAGCGGTCCGGGTGACACCGCGGGCGCCGTCGCAGCCGGCGATCACCTGGCAGTCGATCCGCCGGTGCTCCCCGGAGACGGGATCCGTGTACGACACGGACGGCTCGGCGGTGTCGATGCCGTGCACCCGCACATCGCGCACGCCGAACCGTATGTCGCCCCCTTTGGCGTCGGCGTACCGGCGTACGAGGTCGGTGACGAGCAGCGGCTGCGGATAGACGAAGTGATGGTGGCCCGTGATCTCCGCGTACGGGAACCGGAGCCGTTCCCCGTCGACGCGGAACTCGCACGCGCTCTGCGTCTGGGCCGTCTCCAGCAGCCGTCCGGCCAGCCCGTGCCGGTCGAGCGCCCGCACGGCCCACTCCTCGAGGAACCCCGCCCGCGGCCGCTGTTCGATGAAGTCCCTGCTCTCCGCCTCCAGGACGACACAGTCGACGGAGGCGTCCCGCAGGACGTTGGCGAGCGTCAGCCCGGCGGGACCGGCGCCGACGATGACGACGGGGACGCGCGGCTCGGGCCGGGGAAGGGGGGCGGGGGAGAAGTCGATCATCCGGTCATTATGGCGGCGTGCCGGCAACTCCTCCCACGCCAGGCGCCGTCAGGCGTGATCGCCCCCCGTTGGCGCCGCTCAGCCCAGGGCCTCCCGGAGGGCCGGCAGGAGTTCCTTGCTCGACCACTCGATGTACTCGGGCTGCGATTCGCCGCCGATCTGCACCAGCGCGATCTCCGTGAACCCGGCCTCGGCATAGGGCCGTACGGCCTCCACGAAGTCAGCCGGGTTGTCGCCGCACGGAATCGAGGCGGCCACGTCGTCGGGCGTGACGAACTGTGTGGCCGACGCGAACGAATCCGGGTGCGGCAGCTCCGAGTTGACCTTCCAGCCGGAGCCGAACCAGCGGAACTGCTCGTGCGCCCGCTGGATCGCGGCGTCCCGGTCCCTGTCGTAGCAGACCGGCAACTGCCCGACCCGGGGCTTGCCCTCGCCGCCGTGCCGGTCGAAAGCCGTCAGCAGCTCCTGCTTCGGCTCCGTGGAGATGACCAGGTCGGCGAGCCGGCCGGCGAGCGCGCAGGACCTCTCACCGGAGACGGCGACACCGATCTGCGGCGGCTCCTCCGGCAGGTCCCACAGCCGCGCCGAGTCCACGCTGAAGTGCTTGCCCCGCCGGCTGACATGGCCTCCGCCGAACAGGTCGCGGATGATGCCGATCGCCTCTTCCAGCATCTCGTGCCGCACCTCGACCGAGGGCCAACCCCGGCCGACCACGTGTTCGTTGAGGTTCTCGCCGGCGCCGAGCCCCAGCCGGAAGCGGCCCTGCGACAGCAGTTGCACCGTCGCCGCCTTCTGGGCCACCACCGCCGGGTGGTAGCGGACGGTCGGACAGGTGACGTACGTCATGAGCGGAATGCGCGAGGTGGCCTGGGCGGCGGCGCCCAGCACGCTCCACGCGTACGGGGCGTGCCCCTGCTCCCGCAGCCACGGGAAGTAGTGGTCGGAGGTCACGGAGAAGTCGAACCCGGCCTCCTCGGCCCGCACCACATGGTCGACGAGCTCACGGGGGCCCGCCTGTTCGGTCATCATCGTGTATCCGATTCGCACCATAAGGCGCGGGTTCCCGGCTGACAGGGACGAAAACGGGCCATTCGGACCCGTCCGGAGACACCGTGGACACCCGCCGGGTGGAGGCGGAAGGATGGCAGATACAGCGATCAGCCGTCCGATCGGCAGCCGTGGTCGGCAGGTCGACCGGCGGTCGACCGATCACCCGCCGAGACCGTCCCGGAGGCCGCCGGATGAGTGTCCGCCCGTTGCCCGTCAGCACACCCGCCGAGCAAGGGGTCGACGCCCGCGGGATCCAGGCGTTCCTCGACGCCGTGGAGGGGGCGCCGGACATCGAGCTGCACAGCCTGATGATCCTGCGCCACGGCCGTGCGGTGGCCTCCGGCTGGTGGGCGCCGTACACCGCGGACCGCCCCCACCTGTTGTACTCGCTGAGCAAGAGCTTCACCTCGACCGCCGCCGGATTCGCCGTCGCCGAGGGACTCGTCGACCTCGACGCGCCCGTGATCTCGTACTTCCCCGAGTTCGAGGCGGACATCACCGACCCGCGCAGCCGGGCCATGCTGGTCCGGCACGTCGCGTCCATGGCGAGCGGACACCTCGCCGAGACCTGGGCCGACGCCGTGGCACACGACCGTGCGGAGCCCGTCCGCGGCTTTCTGCGGATCCCGCCGGACCGGGACCCGGGCACGGTCTTCGCCTACAACCAGTCCGCGACGTACGCCCTCGCCGCGATCGTGCAGCGGCAGTCCGGACAGTCACTGACCGAGTACCTGCGCCCGAGGCTCTTCGACCCGCTCGGCATCGGGGAGGCCACCTGGGTTCAGCATCCGCGGGGCCGCGACCTCGGCTTCTCCGGACTGCACGCCACCACGGACGCGATCGCCCGCCTCGGACTGCTGTACCTCCAGGACGGTGTCCGGGAGGGCAGGCGCCTGCTGCCGTCGTCCTGGATCGCGCAGGCGACCCGCCCGCACATCGCCACCGCCGGCGGCACGCTCGAGGGCGTCGGACCGGACTGGCGGCAGGGATACGGATTCCAGTTCTGGATCGGGCGGCACGGATACCGAGGCGACGGCGCGTACGGCCAGTTCTGCGTCATCCTGCCCGAGCACGACGCGGTGATCGCGACGACCGCGGCGACCGAGCGGATGCAGGAGTTGCTGGACGCGATGTGGCAGCATCTGCTGCCCGCGTTCGGCCCCGCCCCGCTGACCGGCCGCGACGACGACGACAAGGCACTCCAGCACCGCCTCGAACGTCTCGCGCTCCCTCCGGTCGCGGCCGACTCCGATCCCGGACATCGGTCGGCGATCCACCTCACGCCGCAGGGCGGCCACTGTGCGGAACAGCCGACGTTGACGGCGGTCGAGGCCGCCCGGGAGGACGGCACCTGGAGACTCGCCCTGGTCGAGGGCGAACACCGCCTGGTGGTCCGTCTTCCGGGCTCCACCTGGGCGGTCGACGAGGACCCGTTTCCCACGGCGACCAGCGGCGGCTGGACCACCCCGGACACCCTCAGCGCCGACATCCTGTTCCTGGAGACCCCGCACCGCCTGACCATCACCGGCACACGCGGCACGGGCACGTTCACGGCCCACTGGCACACGACCCCACTGCACGGGGGGCCACTGCGCCGCAACCGCGCGCCCCGTGCGTGACGATCCGGCCGGGGCGCCGTGATCGATACACCTAGCCGAGCGTCTCCATCCAGTTGGCCGGGACCCTCCCGCGCGGTCCGGGCGCGGGCTGGTCCTCGGGGTGACAGACCGGAGGAGCCAACTCGGGCCCGGCCTCGTACAGCTCGGACGTCTCGTAGTTCCAGAACCAGCCCTCACCCGGCTCGAAACTGCGCATCACGGGATGCCCGGTGGCGTGGAAGTGCGCGGTCGCGTGCTTCGCGGGCGAGTCGTCGCAACACCCGATGTGCCCGCACTGCGCGCACCGCCGCAGATGGAACCACCATCCGCCCGCCGCCTCGCACTCCACGCATCCGGTGCCGCTCGGCGGGACGCTCGGGTCGATGCCCTGCACTGCGCTCATGACGACGCCTCCGGTGCTGTCTCGGAATCCACGGCGGTGAGCGGCAGCCGTACCTGGAACCGCGTGTCGCCCGGCTGGGACTGCACGCTCAGGCTGCCGTGGTGCTTGTTGACGACGATGCGCCAGGAGATGTCCAGGCCCAGCCCGGTTCCCTGGCCGACCGGCTTCGTGGTGAAGAACGGGTCGAAGATACGGTCGCGGATCTCCGGCGGCACACCCGGCCCCGTGTCGCGGAACTCCACGAGCAGCCGGTCGTGGTCGAGCGCCGTCCGCACGGTCAGCGTGCCCTCCCCGCCCGCGTCGTTCATGGCCGACACCGCGTTGTCGATGAGGTTGGTCCACACCTGGTTCAACTCGCCGGGGTAGGCGGGGATGCTCGGCAGCGTCCGGTCGTAGTCCTTGACCACGGTGATCCGCTTGCCGATCTTCCCGGACAGCATCATCAGGGTGCTGTCGAGGAGTTCGTGCACATCGGCCGTGCGGTACGGTGCCCGGTCGAGCTGGGAGTACTGCCGGGCCGCGTTGACGAGCGTGGACACCCGGGTCGTGGAGTCCTCGATCTCGTTCATCAACAGCTCGGTCTCGACCGTGTAGTTGAGCCAGCGGACCGCGCCCTCCAAGGTGCCCTCGTCGACGGCCGCGGCGACCTGGTCCAGCCAGTCGGTGTCCAGACCGGCCTGCACGAACGTCGGCGCGAGCTGCCAGCCGCCGTCGATCCCGTGGTCGTCGAGCCAGTCGGTGATGGCGTCCTCGCGGTCGGACGCCTCCAGCGGGCTGACCGGCACCGCCTTGGCGACCTGTTCGGCCGTCCGCTCCTGGATGTCGACCAGCGTCAGCAGCGCCTCCGGCTCGTAGCGCCCGGCGGCGATCACGCCCAGCTTGTGCCGCATCCCGGCGACCCGCTCGCGCAGCGCCGACGTGGCGCGCACGGCCGCCGCGGCCGGGTTGTTCAGCTCATGGGTGAGACCCGCGGACAGCGAGCCGAGGGCCAGCAGCCGCTCCCGCTGATTGATCACCTGCTGGGTGTTCTTGGTGCCGAAGAACAGCCCCTCCAGCAGGTGCACCGCCATCGGGAACCAGTCCCGCATGATCGAGGCGAACGTTTCGGCGGGCAGGATGAAGAACCGCGAAGGTTCGGTGACCCGCATCGACCCGCCGTACGACGCCGCGGCCCGGTCGCCCAGATACGCCTGGAAGGCGCCCGCGTACACACCGCGCTGCGACGTCCGGTTGACCTCCACGTCGTCGGCGCCGACCCGCCGCGACAGCACGACCGTCCCTTTGAGGAGGACGAAGAAGCAGGTGGCGGGCTCACCCTCGGTGTAGACGGGGCCCGGGTCGAACTCCTCCACCCGCCCTTCCCGGCACAGCCGCGCCAACTGCTCGTCGTCCAGCTTCTCGAACAGGAAGAGCGTTTTCAGCTCCGCCCGGTCGCACGCCATCGGCCGTCCGCCCATCACCGCTCCCCACGTCGTGGGTTCATGACTGCTCCAGATACCGGTGGACGAGCATCACGGCCATGGCTCCCTCGCCCACCGCGGAGGCCACCCGCTTGGCGGACTCGGCGCGCGCGTCGCCCGCCACGAACACGCCGGGGACGTTCGTCTCCAGGTGGTACGGGGGCCGGTCCAGCTCCCAGCCCTTCGGCGGCTGCCCGTCGCTCGTCATGTCGGGGCCCGTCGGGATGAACCCCTTCTCGTCCCGCAGCACCGTCCCCTCCAGCCAGTCGGTGAGCGGGGCCGCCCCGATGAACACGAACAGCCACTGCGCGTCGACGAGTTCGGTCTCCCCGGTCGCCACGTCCCGCAGCGTCAGCTTCTCCAGATGGTCCGAGCCGTGCGCCGCGTCCACCACGGTTCGGGTGCGGACGTGAATGTTCGGAGCGTCGTTGATCTGCTGGATCAGATAGTGCGACATCGACGCCGACAGCGACTCGCCGCGTACCAGGAGATTGACGGACTTGCAGCCCCGGGACAGGTACATCGCCGCCTGGCCCGCGGAGTTGGCGCCGCCCACGATGTACACGTCGTACCCCGAACAGGCCGGCGCCTCGGTCAGTGCCGAACCGTAGAACACCCCACAGCCCGTCAGCTCGGCGAGCCCCGGGGCCAGAAGCTGCCGGTACGACACGCCGGTCGCGAGAATCACGCTGTGCGCGCCGATCGCGGTGCCGTCCGAGAACCGTACGATCCGCGCGGCACCGTTGACCTCGAGAGCGGACACCTCCCGCGCGGTGAGGATCTCCGCGCCGAACTTCTTCGCCTGCCGACGCGCCCGGTCCGTCAACTGCGCCCCCGACACACCGTCGGGGAAACCGAGGTAGTTCTCGATCCGGGAACTCTGCCCGGCCTGGCCGCCGGTCGCGGACCGCTCCACCAGGAGTGTCCGCAGCCCCTCCGACGCCCCGTACACCGCCGCACCCAGCCCGGCGGGCCCGCCACCGATCACGACCAGGTCGTAGAACTCCGAGGTCGGCGTGGTCGCCAGGCCCACGTGCGCGGCCAGCTCCGGGTCGTCCGGTTCGACCAGCGGCGTGCCGTCCGGGGTGACGACCAGCGGCAGCCGCTGCCCGTCCTGCCCCGCCGCCGCCAGCAGCCGCTGCCCCTCCGGCGTGTCGATCGAGTACCAGCGGTAGGGCACCTGGTTGCGGGCGAGGAACTCCCGTACGTCCGAGGAACGCGCGGACCAGCGGTGCCCGACCACCTTCGTGGTGGGAACCGGCCGGTAGTCGGAAGCCCGCCACGCCTCCAGCAGGTCGTCCAGGACCGGGTAGAGCTTCTCCTCGGGCGGATCCCACGGCTTGAGGAGGTAGTGGTCGAGGTCGATCACGTTGATCGCGTCGATGGCCGCGTTGGTGTCCGCGTACGCCGTCAGCAGCACCCGCCGCGCCCCCGGGTAGACGTCCAGCGCCTGTTCCAGGAACTCGATGCCGTTCATCTGCGGCATCCGGTAGTCGGCCAGGATCACGGCCACCAGGTCGCCGCGCAGCTTCAGCTCCCGCAGCGCGTCCAGGGCGCTCTCACCGGACTCGGCGCGCACTATGCGGTACGACTCGCCGTACCGGCGGCGCAGGTCGCGCGCCACGGCACGCGACACTCCGGGGTCGTCGTCCACGGTCAGGATGACGGTCCGTGCAGCTGCCCCCGCAGCCTGTGCCATAAGGTCTCCCGCCCCGAGTTCATCCGCGTCCCGCCCATCGTATGTTCGATCGTCCGGTTTCGCTCCTGAACCCGGTGAGCACCGGTCGGTGGCATGATCACCCCTCACCGGAGCAGCAGCGACAGGAAGGCAGCAGCATGACCCGCCCGATCACCGTGGGAGTGGACGGATCGCCCCAGAGCACCGCCGCGGCCGCCTGGGCGGGCCGGGAGGCCGTGCGCCGTGGCGTGCCGTTGCGGATCGTGCACGCCTGGGAGTGGCAGGCCCCGGACATCGCCCTGGGGGCCGACGAGGACGCCCAGGCCCGCTGGGCGCAGGAGGTCGTGGACGCGGCCCGGGGCACGATCACCGGGCGGCATCCGGAGCTGACCGTGACCGCCGAAGCCCTTCGCGGCGAACCCGTCGCAACGCTCGTCACCGAGGCGGCCACGGCCGAACTGCTGGCACTGGGATCTCGCGGGCACGGTGCGGTCGTCGGGTTCCTGATCGGCTCCGTGGGCCAGCAGGTGATCGCCGAGTCCGCCCGTCCCGTCGTGCTGGTCCGCGCGGCCGACCGGCCCGCGGCCGAGGCGACGGGCCGCGACATCGTCGTGGGACAGCACGGCGGGCCGGACGACAGCGCGCCCGCGCTCGCCTTCGCGTTCGAGACGGCCGCGGCCCGGGGCGCGGCCGTCCGCGTCGTACGGGCCTGGAGCCTGCCGCCCGTGTTCGCCTACAGCCCCGGCTCGCTCAAGCTGCTCGACGAGGCCGGCGGGCTGGAACCGCACGAGAGGAAGGCGCTGGACGAGGCGCTGCGCCCCTGGCGGGACCGCTACCCCGACGTGCCGGTGACCGAGCACGTGGAGATGGGCAGCGCCGCCCAGGTGCTGCTCGCCGCGGCCGGCGACGCCCAGCTCGTGGTGGCGGGACGCCGTGCCGCCCGGGCGGTGGGACCTCGCATCGGCTCGGTGGCACACGCACTGCTGCACCACGCCCCCTGCCCGGTGGCGGTCGTACCGCCCGCCTGACTCACAGGACGCGGTCGAAGAGGGCCACCAGTTCCCGCCAGTGCCGTTCCGCCGCCTCGGCGTGGTAGCTGGAGGTGTCCTCCTGGGTGTAGCCGTGCGGGGCGCCCTCGTAGACCTCGCAGCGGTGACGGACGCCCGCGTCGGTGAGCGCCTTCTCCAGCCGTTCGATCTGCTCGGGCGGCAGCGAGTGGTCCTGGTCGGCGTGCCCGAAGTACGCCTCCGCCGTGATGCGGTCGGCCAGGAGGTGGGGGCTGTCCGGCTGGTCGCTCGCCAGCTGCCCGCCGTGGAAGCCCGCCACGGCGGCGACGCGCTCCGGATGCGTGCCCGCCGTGCGCAGGGCCAGCCGGGCGCCCATGCAGTAGCCCGTGACGCCGACCGGACCGTCGGCGGCCTGCGGGCAGTCGGCGAGCCGGCGCAGGTAGGCGTCGGCATCCCGCTCCACACGCTCGGGCGTCAGCGCCCGCATCATCGGCATGAGCTGCTGGAAGATCTCCGGGCGCGCCGACGGGTCGATGAAGTCGGGCAGCTCGATGACGGGCGCCCGGCCGTGGCGGTAGAAGACGTTGGGCACCAGCACCGTGTAGCCGTGCCCGGCGAGGCGGTCGGCCATCTTCTTCAGGGAGGGGCGCAGCCCGAAGGCGTCCATGTAGAGCAGGACCGCGGGGTGGGGGCCGTGGTCGTCCGGGTGGGTGAGGTACGCGTCAGCCGTGCCGTCCTCGGTGGGGATGTCCACCGACGTTCCACGGGTGGCGGTCATGAGTGGTTCTCCTGCCTGTCGACGTCCGGCCGGGGACGACCCGGCCGGGCCTTCCGTCGCCATCATCGCAACGCCGGCCGGCCGGCCCCTCAGGAGGGTCGTACGGGACCGTCCTCGTCCTGCGGATCGGCCAGCGTCTCGCGGACCTTGGGCAGGATGTTGTCCACGTAGTCCTTCACGGCGGTGTCCAGACCTATGTCGTGCTGAGCCCGCTCCGACAGGTACCACCGGTGTTCCAGCAGCTCGTGGTACAGCTCCGCGGGATCCATCGCCCCCCGCAGCTCCGGCGGCACCGCGCGCACGGTGGGCCGGAACACGTCCCGCACCCAGCGGTGGGCCAGCACCTCGGGCCGGGCGGCGAGGGGGTCACCCGGCGCGTAGTCCTCCTGGGTGGCCATCCAGCTCTCCAGGTCGTTCAGCAGCCGCCGCGCCTGGTTCTCCTCGGCGTCCAGGCCCGTCAGCCGGAGCAACTGCCGCTGATGGTGGCCCGCGTCGACGACCTTCGGCACGAAGGTGACCGTGTCGCCGTTGGAGGAGTGCGAGATCTGCATCTCCGCCACGTCGAACCCGAGGTCGTTCAGGCGGCGGATGCGGCGGTCGATGTAGTGGTGCTTGCCCGCCGGGTACACGGACGTGCGGGTCAGCTCGTCCCACAGACCCGAGTACCGCTGGCAGATCTCCGTGCCGAATTCGATCGGGTCGACGGACGGGTGCAGCGCCCCTGAGGCCTCCAGATCGAGCAGCTCACCGCTGATGTTGACGCGCGCCAGGTCGAGGTCGTAGTCCCGCTGCCCGGCGCTGAGCCGCGGGTGCAGCTCACCGGTCTCCGCGTCCACCAGGTACGCGGCGTAGGCGCCCGCGTCGCGCCGGAACAGGGTGTTGGACAGCGAGCAGTCCCCCCACGCGAACCCCGCGAGATGCAGTCGGACCAGCAGCACGGCCAGCGCGTCCATCAGCCGGTGCATGGTGGCGGGCCGCATGGTCGTCTCGAACATCGAGCGGTACGGCATCGAGCCGCGCAGATGCCGGGTGATCAGCACCGGCTCCAGGGGCTCGCCGTGCTCGTCGGTACGGCCGGTGACCACGGCGAGCGGGTCCACCGCCGGAATGCCGAGCCGGTCCAGGTCCCGCAGCAGCTCGAACTCCCGCACCGCGGGCCGCTCGGCGAGCTCCTTGACGGCCACCACCTCCGTGCCGGCGCGCGCGTAGCGCACCACGTGCCGGGAGATACCGCGCGGCAGCGGCACCAGGTGATGCTCCGGCCACTGCTCCAGGGGAAGCTGCCAGGGCAGTTCGAGCAGGAGCGCGGGGTGCTCCGGATTGGTCGCGCTGATCTGCAGAGCCATCGATGGACTGTCCTCGCCTCACGGTCGGCCGACGTGCCAAGGAGCATCACCGCACCAGCACGGCACCCGAGTCAACAGGCGGCCCGGATCTTGGACGGGAACCTGCGGTGGCGGCCCAGCCGCGTTCGACCTGTTGGGCGTTCGAGGAGGCCACATGGCGCGGGAAACCACACGGTGCGGACAGCACATGGTGCGGACACCTCATGGCACCGGACACCTCATGGCACCGGACACCTCATGGCACCGGACACCTCATGGCACCGGACACCCCATGGCACCGGACACCCCATGGAGCCGCAGACCACGACGGCCCGGAGCCTACGACACCCCGTTGCCCACACTCCGCCGCGTCGCCAGCAGCAGCGCGATGTCGTCCGGCCGGTCCGCGGCGCACCGCGCCCGTTCCGTGAGCCGGTTCCCGAGTTCCGCCAGGGAACCTTCCGCCCGCCGGTGACACTCCTCCCACGCCCGCGACAGCGCCGCACGCAGCTCGCCGACCCCCTCGTCGATGTCCGCCCCCGGCCGCTCGACCAGCCCGTCCGTGTACAGCGCCAGCACGGACCCCGGCTCCAGCCGCAGCCATGTCACCGGGTACCGGGCCTGCGGGTCCACCCCGAGCACGACACCACCGCGCACGTCCAGCACGTCCGTACGCCCCTTCGGGTGGCACAGCAACGGCTGGGGATGCCCGGCCCGCGCGGCCCGCGCCGACCCCGTGACCGGGTCGAGACGGATGTAGCAGCAGCTCGCGAACTGGCCCGGGTCCAAGCCGATGAGCAACCGGTTCGTGCCGCTCATCACCTGGTCCGGAGGAAGGTCACCCAGCGCGAACGCCCGTACCGCGCTGCGCAGTTGCCCCATGGTGGCCGCCGCCTGCACCCCGTGCCCCTGCACATCGCCGATGACCAGGGCCAGTCCGTCCCCGGCCTCCACCACGTCGTACCAGTCGCCGCCCACGTCCATCCCCTGGGTGCCCGGCAGATAGCGGCCCTCGGTCTGCACCAGCGGATGGGTGGACAGCCGCTGCGGCAGCAGGGCCTCCTGCAGACCGCGGGCCAGGGCCGCCTCGGAGTCGTAGCGGCGGGCCCGCTCCAGGGCCTGCGCGATCAGACCGGCGAGCGCGGTGAGCACCGTACGCTCCTGGGAGCTGAACGTCCGCGGCCGCTCGAAACCGAGGATGCAGGAGCCGACCGGCCGCCCGGAGGCGATCAGCGGCAGGAAGGCCCGCGAGCCCGTGTGGGCGTCCAGCGGGATGCCCGGATAGGCGGCCTCCAACTGCTGCATCGACTCGAAGAACAGGGGGCGGCCCGTCGTGAGCGTCTCCACACCCGGCAGCTTGGCGTCCAGGCCCACCCCTTCGAACTGCCCGAGGAACCTCGGCGGGAAGCCGGTCTCCCAGGCCAGATACAGATGCCGCTCGTGCAGCAGGTAGATGGCGAGATGGCGCCCCCCGAACGCGGGCAGCAGCTCCCGCATCACCACCTCGGACACCTGACGGGCGGTCAGCGCCTCGGACAGCGCGATCGCGAGCACGATGGGGCGGTACACCGGGGCCAGCGCGCCCTGCGCGCCGAGCGTCCCCGCGGCGGTCGTCGCCGCCGTCTCGTCCACCGAGGCCGCCTCCGCCGTGTGCCCGAGCGGCACGACCCGGCAGGTGACGATGTCGGGGCCGGGATAGACGGACAGCGTGAGCCAGTCGCCGTCCCGCTCTCCGCGCGGGCCGGTCATGGGACGCTCGACCTGGAAGTGCACCGGCTCCGACGACAGCAGCGCCGCCCGCAGATGGTCCTCGTAGGCGGGCCGGTCCAGCCACGGCACGGCCTCCAGCAGTGGCCGGCCGACCAGTTCCGCCGGCTCCCGCCCCAGCAGGCCCGCGGCTCGCGGGTTGATGTAGGTGACCAGGCCCAGCCGGTCGAACGCGAACACCCCGTCGGGGAGCAGGTCCGTGGCGCCCTCCGCCGCCGGGCCGGGCCCCGGATCGATGACGAGACCGCCCACCCGGTGCTTCTCGCGCTGCGGCCCCTCCGTCCAGAACTCCAGCAGCCGCTCGCCGCCGTCCTCGGCCCGCACCCGCAGCGGCCGCGCCGGCGAGCCGCCGGCGGCCGTCTCGCGCAGCGCGGTCAGCACCAGGTGCGCGTCGTCGGGGGATACCGCCCGGGCGAGCGCCTCCGGCGACCGGACGATGTCGTCCGCGGAGCACCCGGCCAGCCCCCGGAAGGCGTCGTCCGTGGTGATGGTGCCGTCGGCCGGGTTCCACACGAAGTGCCCGATGCGGCCCCGGGGGCGGCCGGCGACCGGGGGCCGTGCACACAGCGGCGGCCCGTCCCACACCAGCGGATCACCGCCCTCCTCGAGGGCGGCCAGGGTGTTGCCCAGCCGGTCCGCTATGACCGTCAGCCGGCCTCGGTCGGGCATCGCCTCGGTCGTGTACGGCGCCGCGGGCCGCAGCACCGTCAGCACACCGTACGTCGTGGCCCCGGCCCGCACGGGCACGTACACGGAGCCGAAGCGGAACGGCAGCCCCGCGGACAGTTGCGGATAGCGCCGCATCGTCTCCGCGGCATCGGCGAGTACCACCTGCACGCCCAGCCGGTAGGCGTCCGCCACGGGGAACGGCCGGTCCTGGTGCAGTCGTGACCACGGTTGGAACAGCTTCGCGGGCAGCCCGCAGAGCGCGGCCAGGCGCAGCACACCCGGAGTGCCGGAGCGCAGGTACACACCGCCCGCCAGACCGTCCACGGCGCGCAGCGCGTCCGCCACCGCGCCGGTCAGCGCGGCGGCCGGCGTCCCGAGTGCGCCGCCCTTGTCCTCGATGCTCCCTGGCATCGGTCTGCCCTCGTCCCCGGCCGTCGGGTCGGTACCACAGTCAGCATGCGCCGCCCCGCCGCGCGTGCGCATCCCGGCGGGGCGGCGAACCGGCGGACAGGCGCCGCGGAAAGCGGCTACCGCACGCGACGGAACACGTCGTCGGCGTCTTCCCAGGTGAGCGGCTCCTCCGGCCGCCGCGCCCGCGGCACCCGCGACGCCGACTGGTACATGGCGTCGATCTCGACCGCGTACCGCCGCGCGATGACGTCCCGGCGCAGCTTCATCGACGGCGTCAGCAGCCCGTTCGCCACGTCGAACGGCTCCGGCAGCACCCGGAAGACCCGGATCGACTCCGACCGCGACACCGTACTGTTCGCCGCGGCCACGGCGCGTGTGATCTCCTGCCGCAGGGCGTTCTCCTCCCGGGCGTCCCGGCTCGGAGCGTCCCCGTGGGCCAACAGGGCGCCGCGCCAGTGCGCCACGAACTCCGGGTCCAGCGTGATCAGGGCGCCCACACAGGGCCGGTTGTCGCCCACGACCACCGCCTGGTGGATCAGCGGATGCACCCGCAGCCGCTCCTCCAGCGCCGCCGGGGCCACGCTCTTGCCGCCGCTCGTGACGATGATGTCCTTCTTGCGGCCCGTGATCGACAGATATCCCTCGGAGTCCAGCCGCCCGAGGTCGCCCGTGGCCAGCCAGCCGTCGCGCAGCGCCGTGCGGGTGCCGTGGTCGTCGCCCACGTATCCCTGGAACACCGACGGGCCGCGCACCAGGATCTCCCCGTCCTCGGCCACCCGTACGTCGACACCCGGCAGCGGGCGCCCCACGGTGCCGGTCTTCTCCCGCCCGATCGGCTGGGCGGTGATGCCGCCGCTCGTCTCGGTGAGCCCGTACCCGTCGTGGACGAGGATGCCGATGCCGGCGAAGAAGAGGGCGAGTTCGCGGTTGAGCGGCGATCCCCCGGACACCGCACCGCACACCCGCCCGCCCAGCGCGGCGCGCAGCTTGCGGTACACGGCCTTGTCGTAGAGGGAGTGCTGGAGTCTCAGGTCGAAGCCGGGGCCGGGACCGGTGCCCAGTCGCTGCCGCTCGGCCGCCAGCGCGTAGTCCTGCGCGGTGCGGACGGCCCGCTCGAACAGGGCGCCCCGGCCGGCCTGCTGGGCGGTGCGGAGGAACTTCTTGTACAGATTTTCGAAGACGTACGGCACCGCGTACAGATACGTGGGCCGGAACGTCCGCAACGACGTGGCCAGGACCTCCGCGCGCAGCTCGGGTTCATGGCCCATGAGGATTCCGCCCCGCAGGCACAGCCCCTGGACCATCAGCCCGTACACATGGGAGAAGGGCAGGAAGACCAGGATGGAGGGCTGCTCGCCGGGCGGTGCCGCGGTGTGCCCCCAGCCGGCCAGCAGCGTGTCGCAGGGGCTCGCCAGGTTGCGGTGGCTGAGCGCGCACCCGCGGGGGTGCCCGCTGGTGCCGGAGGTGTAGGCGACGACCGCGGTCGAGTCCGGCAGCACGATGCGGCGCAGGGAGTCGATGGTCGTGGCGGGGACCGGGCGGCCGCGCTGCACGAGGTCGTCCAGCGCGCCGGCGTCCAGTTGCCACACGTGGCGCAGCCGGGGCAGCGAGCCGCACACCGACCCCACGGTCATCACGCCCTGCTCGTCCTCGACGACCACCGCGACGCAGCCGGCGTCCCTGAGGATCCACTCCACCTGCTCGTGGGACGACGTCGGATAGATCGGCACCACCTCGGCGCCGATCGCCCACAACGCGCAGCTCAGCAGCGTCCACTCGTAGCGGGTGTGGGCCATGACGGCCACCCGGTGACCGGGGCGGACGCCGGAGGCGACGAGCCCCCTCGCCAGATCGACCACTTCGTCCCGCAGCTCGGCCGCCGACATGGGAACCCACGTGTTCTCGTCGGCGCGGCGTGCCACCATGGGGAGCCCGGGGTTACGGCTCGCCGTCTCGAAGACGCTGTCGGCGAGTCCGCCCGTCATGACGGGCCCCGATGCCGGATCCGGGGCGGCCGGACGGGCGTTCCCGAAGTCGCGCATGCGCCGCCCCCCGTGGCTTTCCTGCTTTCGTAGCCGATCGATGCGGGATCGGCGGTGCTCGAATGTAGCCCAGGTTGCCGCGGGACGTGCCGGAAACGGCAAGGAACCCGCCGGCGTCCCCTCAGGCGCGGGGACCGGCCCGGCGCTGCGGCGCAGCCGGGTCGCGTCCTGCTGCGCCGTGTCACCAGCGGCCGGGTTCCGTGCCGGTGATCGGGGCCGAGGGCCGGCCGTCCGGACCGACCGGGACGTCCCCGGCGAGCATCACCCGGTGCATGATCCGGGGATGCCCGGGCGTGACGAGGTCGCTCGGGGCGAGATGGACGGTGGCCCGGTTGTCCCAGAAGGCCACGCTGCCGGCCTCCCAGCGGAAACGGACCGTGTACTCCGGGCGCGTCACCTGCTCCAGGAGCATCTGCAGGATGTGCGCGCTCTCGGCCCGGGACAGGCCGAGGATCTGCTCGACGTAGTAGCCGTTGACGAACAGCACCCGTTCGCCCGTCTCCGGGTGCACGCGGACCAGCGGGTGCTCCGTGGCCACCTGGTGGTCCAGCAGATGACGCAGGTAGGCGTCGTCACCGGGGCGCGGCTGGTACCCGACGCCGAGCCGGTGCTCGGCGCGCAGGCCGTCGACGAAACGCCGGACGGGCTCCGACAGACCCGCGTAGGCGGCGGCGAGGCTGGACCACTGGGTGTCCCCGCCGTACGGGGGCACGCTCTCGGCGCGCAGGATGGTCGCGGCGGGCGGATCGACGCGGGCGCCGTGGTCGCAGTGCCAGCCCCGCAACAGGGAGTGGCGCCTGCGGCGCAGCCACTCGTCGTGCTCCATGCCGTAGCGTCCGCCCAGCTCCAGCCGGTCGGCCGTGGTCTCCACCTCCGGGAAGTCCGGCGGTGAGGCGCTGCCGCGCCGGCCCGGGACGACGGGTTCGCCGAACCTGCGGGCCAGCGCGATGTGCGTCGCGTGGTCCAGCTTCTGGTCCCGGAAGAACACCACCTTCCAGCGCAGTACGGCCGACCTGATCGCGGACACCACCCCCTCGGTCAGGTCGCCTGCCAGGTCGACCCCGGCGATCTCGGCGCCGATGTGACCCGCGACGGGCCTCACCTCGACCTCCGTACCCCTGTCCGTCGTCATACGGGCTCCGTCCGTGGTGGGGCTGGACCTCACGGGGCAAGCATCTCCCGTCCCGGGCTCGTGCGAAAGATCACACGGACTGCGTACGTGTGACCCGTCGCTCCCCGCCACGTCGGCGCCTTTACCTTCCCATTGCCCTTTCATGGGCGATTGACGACATGGCTGTCGTCATGATGGTTCGGCACAAGTAAGGCATGCCTTCGCTAACCTGCACGACCGACGGCGGGGGGCGTGCCGGGGAGGGCCGCATGTGGGATGACGCGTTTCCGAGCTTTCTCATCGGACTGAGGGAAGGACTCGAAGCCGGACTCATCGTCTCCATCCTCGTGGCGACTCTGGTGAGAGCGGGTGCGAAATCCCGGCTGCCTCAGGTGTGGACGGGCGTCCTCGCCGCGGTCGCGCTGGCCATGAGCTTCGGCGCGGTGCTGACGTTCACCGCGGCTTCCCTGTCCGCGACCGCCCAGGAGGCGTTCGGCGGCACCCTCAGCGTGATCGCCGTCGCGTTCGTCACCGCGATGGTGTTCTGGATGCGCCGCTCGGCCCGCAGTCTGTCCGGCGAGATCAAGGAGAAGGTCACCGGCGCGCTCGCGATGGGCGCGGGCATGCTGATCCTCACCTCGTTCCTCGCGGTGGGCCGCGAGGGCCTGGAGACCGCCCTGTTCCTGTGGACCACGGCGCGCGCGGCCGGCGAGTCCGCGGGCCCGATGGCGGGCGCCGGCATCGGTCTGGTCCTCGCCGCCGGCCTGTGCTGGGGTCTGTACCGGCGCGTCCTGAAGATCAATCTGACCAGGTTCTTCACCGCGACCGGCGCCGTCCTCATCGTGATCGCCGCCGGAGTGCTCGGCTACGGCCTGCGCGATCTGCAGGAGGGCGGGGTCCTGCCCGGCGGCACCGCCTACGCCGTCGACCTCGGCGGCAGCGTCGACGCGAGCTCCTGGTACAGCACTCTGATCCAGGGCGTGTTCAACCTGACGCCGACGATGACGTGGCTGCAGGTCGTCGCCTACGTCGGCTACCTCGCCGTGGTGATGACGCTGTTCGTGCGCGGCGTGCGGTCGGCCGGGGCCGCGGCCGACCGGGCGAAGCCCGCGGCGAAGGCGCAGGAGGACCGGCCGAGGACCGCGGAGGCGAAGGCCGACCAGCCGGGCACCGTGGAGCCGAGGCAGGACCAGCCGGGGCCGGCCGGGCAGGCGCCGGAAACCCCGTCCGCCGCACCGGCCCGCCGCCGCCCCGTCTGGGCCGTTCCCGTCGCCGTCGTGGCCGTCCCCTCCGTCGTGGCCGGGCTGATCGTCGCCCTCAGCGGCTCCAAGCCCGCCGGTACCCAGACCGTCGCCGTCTCCGAGACCGAGTGCGGCAAGGGCTTCGCCGCTCCCAAGCCCGGTCGGCAGACCTTCCAGATGCACAACACCGGCGACAAGACCTCCGAGGTGTACCTCATCGACCCGGCCACCAACGCGGTCTACGGCGAGATCGAGGGCCTGGCCCCCGGCACCACCCGCGACCTCGTCGCCACCGTCGCGGGCGGCAGCTACGCCTGGCGCTGCGTGCCCACCGGAGGCCGGGCCGTCACCTCCGCGGCCGTCCGGGTCAGCGGCAGCGCCGGCGCGAAGGCCGTCGTCCCGGTCTCCGAGAAGGACCTCGCCGCGCCCCTGGCCGCGTACAAGACGTACGTCGAGCAGGGCCTGGCCACCCTCGTCACCCAGACGCGCAAACTGAGCGACGACATCTCGGGCGGCCATCTCGACGCCGCCCGCACCGACTGGCTGACCGCCCACCGCACCTACTCCTCCCTCGGCGCCGCCTACGGCACCTTCCAGGACTTCGACCAGAAGATCGACGGCCGCCCCGACGGCCTGCCCGGCGGGGTGAACGACAAGGACTTCACCGGTTTCCACCGCCTGGAGTACGGGCTGTGGCACGGGCAGTCCGCGGACCGGCTCAAGGCCCCCGCCCAGCAGCTCGCCGACGACGCCGCGGGACTGCGGAAGGCGTTCCCCACCCAGCCCTTCGACCCGGGCGACCTGCCCCTGCGCGCCCACGAGATCCTGGAGAACACCCTCCAGTTCGAGCTGACCGGCGACGCCGACCAGGGCAGCGGCACCGAACTGGCCACCTCGGACGCCAACCTGGCCGGCACCCGGGAACTCCTCACCGTCCTGAGGCCGCTGCTGACCAGCCGCGCCCCGCACCTCCTGCCCACCGTGGACGCGGACATCGCCCGCGTGCAGAAGCTGCTCGACGCCGCCCACCACGGCGACTCCTGGACCCCCGTCGACCGGCTCGACGAGACCACCCGCGACCGGCTGAACGGCGCCACCGGACAGCTCCTCGAGGACCTCGCCCCCATTCCGGACCTGCTGGAGATCCGGAAGTCCGCCTGATGACCGCGCATCCCGCCGCGCGGCGAAGCACCGAAGCCGACACCGCACACACCGAAGGGAACCGCTCCATGCCGTCCGCCGAAACGCCCGCCCTCCAGGGAGGCTGCCCCGCCGGTCACGGCCGCCGCTCCTTCGTGAAGACGGCCCTGGGCGCCGGAGCCGCGGGCGCGGTCCTGGCCGGCGGCGGCTTCGCCCTCAGCCAGGCCGGCACCGGCGAGGCGCAGGCCGCGGACGACCCGAACGCCACGAAGGTCCCCTTCCACGGCGCCCACCAGGCGGGCATCGTCACCCCCGCCCCGGCCGCCGCCACCTTCGTCTCCTTCGACGTCATCGCCGAGGACCGCAAGGACCTCGCGGACCTGTTGCGGACGATCACCGAGCGGGCCCGCTTCCTCACCTCCGGCGGCACCCCGGAGGACCTCGGTGTCGGCGCGCCGCCCTCCGACAACGGCATCCTCGGTCCCGAAGTCCCCGCCGACGGGCTCACCGTCACCGTCGGCGTCGGCTCCTCCCTGTTCGACGACCGCTACGGCCTCGCCAAGGCCAAGCCGCGCCGGCTCACCCCCATGCGCACGTTCCCCAACGACAACCTGCGGCCGGCCGAGTGCCACGGCGACCTGTCGCTGCAGATCTGCGCCAACCGGCAGGACACCGTGCTGCACGCGCTGCGCGACATCGCCCGGCACACCCGGGGCGCGATGCAGATCAAGTGGCGCATCGACGGCTTCCAGAACACGCCCCGCCCGAGCGGCGCCCAGCGCAACCTGCTCGGCTTCAAGGACGGCATAGCCAACCCCGACGTCACCTCGTCCCGGGAGATGAACCGACTCGTCTGGGTCGACGAGGGACAGGGCGAGCCCGCCTGGGCGACCGGCGGCAGCTACCAGGTCATCCGGATCATCCGCATGCTCGTGGAGTTCTGGGACCGGGTCTCGCTGACCGAGCAGGAGAAGATGTTCGGCCGCCGCAAGGACACCGGCGCACCGTTGGACGGCGCCAAGGAGACCGACGTCCCCAACTACGCCAAGGACCCGCACGGAACGGCGATCCCGCTGGACGCGCACATCCGGCTGGCCAACCCCCGCACCGCGAAGACCGACAACTCCCGCATCCTGCGCCGCGGTTACAACTACGACCGGGGCATCGACAACGTCGGCAACCTCGACATGGGGCTCGTCTTCTGCTGCTACCAGCAGGACGTCCAGCGCCAGTTCGAGGCCACCCAGACCCGGCTGATCGACGAACCGCTCGTGGACTACATCTCCCCGACGGGCGGCGGCTACTTCTTTGCCCTGCCCGGCGTCAGGGACTCCTCGGACTGGCTCGGGCGAGGGCTCATGTCCGCCTGACGGCCCCCACCACCCCGGTGCAGCGGCCGCCGCAGACGCGCGTGGCCGACGTCCTCGCCGCCGGCTTAGACACTCCCGCGTTCACACAGCACACTGGGTCCCGTACCGATGGTGCGTGCGGTGCCGGTGGGCGGCCCCGATATCTCTGAGGTGGTGTGGCCGGGTGGCCGGGACAGAAGAAGTGCAGTCGGCGTGGGGGCGGGCAGTGCACTGGCTTACGGTGCATGCACCGGTCAGTGCGCAGGCGCTGCGGGGGCCGGCGACGGACGAGGACCTCGCGGGTCTGCGTCGGGCTCTGGGCTTCGACGTGCCCGAGGTGCTCGAGGCGCTGCTGCGGATGAACAACGGCAGCACGGCGAAGGACACCACGCGGACCCTTCCCAACGGGCGAGTGGTGCCTGCCCCTCACCTCGATTCGGTGATCTTCCCCTACGGAAAGATTCTTCTGGGGTGCGCGGAGATCGCCGAGGAGTACGCCAAGTGGCGGCGGTATGAGGAACAGAACGGCTTGGACGGCTACTGGAGCGCGTCCTGGGTTCCTGTCATCCGGGATTTCGAGGGGCAGTACTACGGATACGCCGTGGATGCCTCCGGGGCGTCCGGCTTCCCCGTGCTGGAGTACGGCGAAGGATCCGCTCCCCGTGTTACCGCCCCGTCACTGGGGGCGCTGCTGGAGTCGTTCGCGGACGCGCTGGAGAGCGGCAGTTGGGACGGGTGGCCCGCGCGGGTGGAGAAGGGGTCCCTCAGGTGGGGCGAGGAGTGACTTCTTGCGGGGGAGACCGGATCCGGCCTGCTCCCTGAATGCGTGTGGGGGCCGCCTCCTTTGAGGCGGCCCCCACACATGTGCGCTGTGTCAGCTTCGGAGTGTCAGTTGGTTGTCAGTTGGTTGCCTTCAGGACGCACTTGACGGACGTCGACATGCTGGGGGTGCCGCAGGCTCCGGTGGTGGCGGTGTCGAGCCAGTAGGCGTCCTTGTCCATCAGGCGCATCTTGGTGATGAATCCGCCGAAGGGCGACATGGACTGCTGGTTGTCGGTGTCGGAGATGGCGGAGCGTCCGCAGACCTCGGTCCAGGTCGGCACCGTGCCGTTGAGGTTGTACAGGTGCATGGTGCCGTTGACCTTGGTGGCGTAGGTCTGGATGCAGGCCCGGCCGTTCGGTACCCCGGTGGTGCTGTCGTCGGGGACGGCCGGGTTGAGCCCTCCTTCGCCGCTGCTCATGCCGCCGCTGTTGTAGCTGGCGCCGAAGGCGAACTCGTCGCAGTTGAGGAGCTTGTCATCGGTTCCGTCCAGGGCGCTGAGATCGCCGTTGTCCGCGGCCCAGCCGGTCGGGCACATGCGGCCCCGGTTCTTGTCTCGTTGACTGGTGTCGCTCAGGTAGTAGAGGGGCTGCCCTGTCGCCTTGGAACCGGGGTGCTTGGGCGAGAAGGTCTGGATCAGCCAGGCGTGTGCCGCGGCCTGCGGATACTTGGCGGCGTTGAAGGTGTAGGTGGGGGCGTAGTTCGGGAAGACGCACCCTCCGCCCACGGTGACGACGGTGTCGCACCGGACGGTGTCGAGATCCGTCGCCCTGGACGTGCTCTTGCTCCACTGGTACCCCGTGGTCTGGTACTGGAGGCTGTTGTCCGAGGGGTACTCGTCACCGTCGATCTTGACGTCCGGGTGGAAGAAGTAGGTCTTCCCGCCGGTGGAGGCGTCCCAGGTGTAGGACGAGGTGATGGACGCCTCGTGGGTGTCACCGGCCGTCCAGGACGGCGTTCCCTTCCACGCACTCATGTCCGCCTCGACGGGCTTGCACGGAGATTCGCACAGGTGCTCGTTGATGGCCAGGTCGATCTTGGCGAAGTCTGCCGGGATCTGCTGGGCGGCCACGCTGAGGTGTTCGGTGAAGGAGTTGGTGCCGTCCAGTTCGATGGTGCGCTGGAACTGGAACCAGGCGGTGGCCTGTACCTGTCCGTCCACGCGCAGGTAGTACGGGACGACGCGTGTCTCGCATTCGATCGTGCGGGTGGCACGGGCGATGACCTTGCCGTCGTCGCACCAGGGCGCCACGCCGTGGCTGCTGACGTAGGGCACCACGCTGCCGTCCTGCGCCGGGTTGGAGGCGTCCCCCTTCAGGGGTGCGGTCGCCTCGTCACTGACCGGCTGGTCGAGCAGGTCGGGGTTGGGGCTGTTCTCGTTCGGGTCGGGCAGGGTCAGGTCGACGGGGCGGTCGTTGCTGATGCCGTAGTCGCCGGGCACGAAGGCGACGGCGTCCCAGGCGATGTCCTCATCGCCCGATCCGGTGCCGTAGGAGTTGGAGAGGGTGACCTGCGGGGTGTTGTCGTTGAAGCGGTAGGCGCCCAGGGAGACCCATGTGTTGGATTCGTTGGCGTCCTGGTCGAGACGGGCCTGGGCCTCACCCCACGCCGTGTTGATCTTGTAGATGGCCTCGTGGGTCTGTGCTCCGGTATCGGGGACGTGGACGAACACCTCGGCCTGTTTCTCGGCGACCGGGCCGTTCAGCTTCCACGTTCCCAGGACGGTCATGCGCCCGCTGGTACCGCCCAGATGTGCGTAGTCGCGTGTGTGCGCGTACCAGAAGTGGCCCTGGTAGCCGCCGCCGATCTGGTGCAGGTCGGCCTTGGCGTCGTACTGCCCCAGGCCCGGCCCGGTCGCGTTCGGGTCGGGGTAGAAGGTGAACTGGAACGAGCCGTCGGTCTTCGTCGTTCCGCAGGCGCTCCAGGTGTTGGTGCCTGCGGGCACGGAATCGACGACCTTCGCGCCCGAGGGTGCACCGGAGCAGACGGGTGTGCCGTGCTGGAGGCGGTAACCGCGGCCGGGCTCGTTGATCAGGCTCTGGTACTTGATGCTCTCGAAGCCGCAGGTCGTGGCGCAGTCGGACTTCCAGGTGGTGTTGGGCGCGTTCCACCAGTACTGGGTGTAGCAGGCGGCGTCGGGGCAGTCGGGCGGGTTGGCCGTGTCGCAGTTGTTCTTGGAGTTGCAGAACGTGTCGAGCGGCGGCGAGACGTGCGCCCGGTTGTACCGCGCGCTGCCTACGTTCTGGTAGGGAAGGTCCGTGCCGTTCCAGTAGGCGGGGCGGAAGCCGGCGGAGGAGAAGCCGGACTCGCCCGGCCAGTCCTGGCGGCCGGAGGTGGCGTAGGAGAAGCCGGTGTCGATGGACCAGGCGGCCCAGCCCATCACCTTCTCCTCGTAGGGCCAGTTCTGCGGATGCGCGGCGTCCCTGGCGGCCAACGGGTCGACGTCGGTGTTCATGAAGGCCAGCCGGGATGCGGGATAGACCGGGTTGGCGGGGTTGTTGTACCAGCCCAGGCCCCAGTTGCCGTTCGTTCCCGCGTCCGCCTTCTTGTTGAAGCCGAGGTTGTAGTTCCACACGGCGGTGAACCAGTTCTCGGGCTTGGCCGGGTCGTCGTTGTTCACGGCGATCGTCTGGCCGGCCTGGTGCACCTCGTTCCACTTGTCGGCGAGGATGTACAGCGACGCGGCGATGTTGGTGGCGTAGTCGACGGCGATCGCGCGCTGCGTGCTGACCGGGAGAGAGGTTTCGTGGTCCTTCTCGTATCCGGCCTTGCGCATGCCGTCGGTGACCTGGCCGACACCGTAGCCGCAGTCGGACTTCTCCCAGTGGATGGTCCAGTAGGCGGCAAGGGTTCCGCCGGTCTCGTGTCCGTAGTAGCCGTCGACGGCCGCGAGGGGACTGCCCATCTGGCCGGGGATGGAACCGGACTCGGCCTGCCACAGGTTGGACTCCTGGGCGAGGATGCCCAGTTCGACCTGCGCGGGAATGCGCCCCCCGGTGACCAGTTCCGGCTTCGGGAACAGGCCCTGCGGGTCGATGGTGGACAGCCCGGTCTGTGAGCGCCAGCCGCCCTGGGTGAGGTAACCGGAGTGCAGGTTGCCACGGATGGCCATGTCCACGGCCCATTCGACCTGGTTGGGGGTCGGCTGGAGGGCCTGGGTGCCGACGTCGTTACGGGGCACGGCGCACCAGGCGTCGGTGTCGACCGGGTCGTGTGACCTGGGATCGTCGGCGGCCGGGGCCATCATGCTCATGGTCGACAGTTGCGGCTTCGCAGAGCCGGTCAGTGCCGGTGACGGCGCGCCGCCTGCGGTGGTGCCGGGTGCGGCGGCTTGCTGTTTCGTGTGCTTGCCGGTGCCCGTGACCGTGGCGGTGATGGTCAGGGCATGGCTGATGCGTCCCTGCGTCCTGTCGGCTGCGGGCTCCTTGGTCGCGGTCTTGGTGAAGCCGCGGCCGGCGTTGCTGATGTTGTCGACGCCCGCCTGCACGGCCGGGGAGACGACCGGGTCGACGGCCAGGCGTCCACGGGTGGAGACCTCCGCGTCGGGTGAGACGTCCAGCGCTTTGATGCCACCGGCCGCGAAGCCCTTGCCGTGGCCGGCCTTTCCAGTGAGGTAGATCGTGCCGTCCGTGCCCTGGCGCAGGTTCATCGCGGTGAGCCGGCCGCTGGCGACGGTCGTCTTCCTGCCGCGCGCGTAGGTCTGCACATTGGCGTCGGTGTCACCGGTCCGGTCGATATAGCTGACCGTGCCGTCACCGGCCACATGGATGCCGTAGGGGGCGTGTTTCGTGGCGGCGAGTTTGGTTGTCCTGCCTTTGCGGTCGACGTGGACGAGCCGGTTTCCGGCGGCTGCGACCACACCGTCCTTGGTGGGCACGGCAGAGGTGATCTCGCCCTTCGCGGTGGTGTCCGCGACGGTGGCTCCCTTGGTGTCCACCGTGACCAGGCGCGTCCTGGTGTCGCGGAGCGCGGTGAAGACGGCGGTGTGGGTGCCCGGGTTGCACGTCGGGTCGAAGTAGGCCAGCGACGCCGTGAAGGGCAGCTTGGTGACGCTGCCGTCGTCGAGGTTCACGATCGCCGTGAACGCGCCGCCCATCATCAGGTCGGGCTTGTTGGTGAAGCTGCGGGGTGCGTAGGCGACGGCCGCGTGGTGGTCGTCCATGACGCACTGGTTGCCTATCCAGGTGTCGGCCGGAAGCTGAGGCTCACTCAGCACCGCCGCCGTCTTCCAGGCGTAGGCGTTCTTGCTGTCGGCGACGAGCAGATGCAGTCCGTCGCTGTCGGCGACGGCGGTCACGGCCCGATCGGCGGAGGTCTTCCATCCCTTGCCCAACGTGGCGTCCGGGGACTTGACGGCGCCGTTCGTGGGCGTGGGGGCGGGCTTGGGGGCCGCGGATGTGGGCGTGGTTGTGGGGCTGGGCGTTTTCGCGGTGGCCGGCTGGGCTTGTATGAGACCTGCCAGAGCGGCGGTGACGGCGAGGACCGTCACCGCACTTCGTCTATGACGGGTTATCACTTGTCCCCCTGTTCTCTGCATGTGTGATGTGGACATCGATGTCCTGGACCGCGACGTCGTCAGGGCCCTTTCGAACTCGATCTCCGTGCTCGTCGTGCCGTTCGGCGGCAGCATCCCGTCACCGTGATGTTGCGGCACCTTCGCGAAGACACCCCTGCCGGTGGAGCGCGCGACGGCTCACCCACCGCGGTACTGCGAGGGGCTGAGCGTCTCGTACCGTGCCGGCAGCCAGGTGCTGCATGGGCTCGCGGAGGGCGGCGGTGCCGCGGGATCGTGGTCAGGTGAACTGCTGGGATGCTTCGCGTTCTTCAGCGGAACTCGGGCCCGGTCGTGGTGCGGCTACCAGAACTCGGGCTGGTCGGAACAACCCGCCCACACGGCATCGCAGTCGAATGTGCCGTTGCAGCCCCGGGGTGAGCAGGCGGGGCGGTGGCAAGCGGGGCCGCCGCGGCGGTGGCGCCCACGGCTCCCGACGTCCTCACGTGCACAGGTATGCGCTTCATGGGATCGTTCCCCCTCCCCGTTCCGGCCGACAGACGACGACCGGTGTGTGCTGCGCTCGGTCTCCCGCAGGTCCCCCATCCGTGATGTGTGTTGCCTGTGGGGCCCTGTGGCTGCGCGCGGTGCTGAACGTAACAGCGAGGTGAGAGCATTCTCATGGCGGGCTCGGGCAACCGCCAAGGCAAACTCCGGGGAACGTCAAGAGACTTGAAAGGGCGTGCGCAGTAAGCGGATTCCAGGGGTCGGCAGACGTGCTGTTTGGCGCCGTTTGTCGGCATGCGGCTGGAGCCGTGATGCGGATGAGCGGTTGCCATGGCCGCTTCAAGATTTTCCCAAGACATGGCAGAAGAAGTGGATCAACCCTGAAGAACGTGTGCTTTAGGGCTTGACTCCCGGCAGACACAGGCAAGTTGAACTCTGCCGACCCCTTACCGGCCGGCCGGCGCGGCCACCGTCCGACCGGCCGCTGTGGCCGCGGACCTCACGCCCTCGTGATCGCGCGGGACGCTGTCACCACCCACACCCGACAGGGCTGCTCGGTGTCGCCGACCAGTCCGCCAGGTCGGCCACCCGGTACGGCGTCAGGCGTCGCGGCGCCGGAGGGCCACCGCGGCCCCGGCCAGCGTCGCCAGCGCATACAGGCAGAACACCGCGAAGCCGGCCCAGGGTGCCAGGGTGTGCGGAGGCTGCTGGACGTGGACGAGGCCCTGGCCGGCCGTGCTCGGCAGATACGGGTTGACGGCCTCGAGCCAGGACGACGGCAGCGCCTCGGCGAGCACGGGGAGCACCAGCAGGACGCCGAACAGGGTGGCGATCCCGCCCGCCGTCGTGCGGGTCAGCGCACCGAGCGCCACCCCGATCAGGCCCACGACCGTCAGATACAGACCGGCGCCGAGGACCGCGCGCAGCACGCCGGGAGCGCTCAGTGAGGTCCCCAGGTGGCGGCCGGACAGCGCGGCCTGTCCCAGCAGGAACGCGGCCAGCGCGGCGCCGGTCATCAGCACCCATGCCACCGCCGAGTACACCAGGGCCTTCGCCCACAGCACCGGGAGGCGCCGCGGCACCGCGGCCAGCGAGGCCCGGATCATGCCCGTCGCGTACTCGCCGGTCATCACCAGGACTCCCAGCACGCCGACGGCGAGCTGGGCCAGGAAGAAGCCGCGCAGACTGACCAGCGTGGGATCGAAGGCGAGCCGCTCCTGCGGCGGCAGATCGTCCCAGCGGTGCGCGGTGAAGTAGCTGAACACACAGCCGAGTCCGACCATCGCGACGACCGCTGCGAGGAGGGTGAACAGGGTGGACCGCAGCGACCGCAGCTTGATCCACTCGGAGCGGATCACCCGGAGCTGGGTGACCCGGCCCCGTTCCGCGGCGGGGGTCACCGATGCCGTCGTCATGCCGCAGGTCCTTCCGCGCCGACCAGGTGCGCCGCCGCTGTCCGGTACTCCACGGCGTCCCCGGTCAGTTGCATGAACGCCTCCTCCAAGGAGGCCTGCTGCGGCGTGAGTTCGGCCAGCGCGACACCGTGCGCGGCCGCGATCCGCCCGATCCGCTCGCTGCCGAGCCCGGTCACCGTCAGCACGCCGGGTTCCTCCGCCGTCACGGACACGTCCGGGCCGGCCAGCAGACCGCGCAGCCGCTCCGCCTCCTCGGTGCGCACCCGCACCACCTCGCCGGCGGCCCGTGCGACGAACTCCGCGACCGACGTGTCCGCGATCAGCCGCCCCCGCCCGATCACGATCAGATGTTCCGCCGTGAGCGCCATCTCCGACATCAGGTGCGAGGAGACGAGGACCGTACGCCCCTCGGCGGCCAGCCCCTTGAGCAGATCGCGGATCCACCGGATCCCCTCCGGATCGAGGCCGTTGACCGGCTCGTCGAGGATCACCGTCGCCGGGTCGCCGAGCAGCGCTCCGGCGATGCCCAGCCGCTGCCCCATGCCGAGGGAGAAGCCGCCGACCCGTTTCCGTGCCACCGCGCGCAGCCCGACCAGGTCGATCACCTCCTCGACCCGGCGCCGGGAGATTCCGTGGGTCGCGGCGAGCGCCAGCAGATGGTGGTACGCGCTGCGCCCGGTGTGCACCGAGCGGGCCTCCAGCATGGCCCCCACCTCGTGCAGGGGCGCCCGGTGGTCGGCGTAGTCCCGGCCGCCCACGACGGCCCGGCCCGAGGTGGGCGCGTCCAGACCCAGCAGCATCCGCATGGTCGTGGACTTCCCGGCGCCGTTCGGCCCGAGGAACCCGGTCACGGCGCCCGGCCGCACGGTGAAGCTCAGGCCGTCGACGGCGGTGCGCTCGCCGAAGCGCTTGGTGAGGGCGTGGGCCTCGATCATGCCCTCCACCCTCGTACCCGCGCGCCCGGCTGTCGCGCCGGACTGCTCCGGCCGGATGCCGGGCCGCTTCCGCAGGCGAGGCGGCTGTCCGGGAGCGTCCCTCTACGCGCCGCTCTCGCGGAGCATGTCCTCCCGCTCGACGATCTTCACGCGTTCCCGGCCCTGAGGCTCACCGAGTGCCTTCTCCGCGGCGTCCAGGCGGTACCAGCCCTCCCAGGTGGTGAAACGGACGTTCCGCTCGGCGAGGAAGGCGTCCACCGCCTCGGGCGCGGGCGAAACCGGCGTGTGGAGGCGCCCGTTCGCGTGGTCGTCGAGCAGGTTGGCCACCGTCTCGTTGGCGTCGCCCTTGGTGTGGCCGATCAGGCCCACCGGGCCGCGACGGATCCAGCCGGTCACGTACGTCGACTGCAGATGCGTGCCGCCGTCCTCGATGACCCGCCCGCCCTCGTCCGGCACCGTGCCCGAGTCGGCGTCCCACGGCAGCTTGGGCAGGGGGGCGGAGAGGTATCCCACGGCACGGTAGACGGCGGTGACGTCCCAGTCCCGGAACGTGCCCGTGCCCTTGACGTTGCCGGTGCCGTCCAGGGCCGTGCGCTCGGTGCGCAGGCCGACCACCCTGCCGTCCTCGCCGTGGATCTCGGCCGGCGACTCGAAGAAGTGCAGGAACAGCTTGTGCGGCCGGTCGCCGACGTCGCGGATGGCCCAGTTCTCCAGCGTCTTGGCGACCATGTCCGCCTGCTTGTTGCCGCGCCGGGTCGCGATCGAGCCCTCGTCGTAGTCGATGTCCTCGGGGTCGACGACGACCTCGATGGAGGGGGAGTGGTCCAGCTCCCGCAGCTCCATCGGGCTGAACTTGGCCTGCGCGGGGCCACGGCGGCCGAAGACGTGGATCTCCCGGGCCCGGTTGGCCTTCAGGCCGTCGTACACGTTCGGCGGGATCTCGGTGGGCAGCAGTTCGTCCGCCGTCTTGGCCAGGACACGGGCCACGTCCAGGGCGACGTTGCCGACGCCGAGCACGGCGACCTTCTCCGCCGTCAGCGGCCAGGTCCGCGGCACGTCCGGATGCCCGTCGTACCAGGAGACGAAGTCCGCCGCCCCGTAGGAGCCGTGCAGGTCGATGCCGGGTATGTGCAGGGGCCGGTCGGCCATGGCGCCCGTGGAGAAGATCACGGCGTCGTAGAAGGCGCGCAGGTCGTCCAGGCTGATGTCGGACGGGTAAGCGACGTTGCCGAACAGGCGGATCTGCGGCTTGTCGAGCACCTGGTGCAGGGCCGTGACGATGCCCTTGATGCGCGGGTGGTCGGGGGCGACGCCGTACCGGATGAGGCCGAACGGGGCGGGCATCCGCTCGAAGAGGTCGATGGACACGCCGGGTTCGGTGGCCACCTCGGACTTCAGCAGGGCGTCGGCGGCGTAGATGCCGGCGGGACCGGCTCCGACGATGGCTACCCGCAGGGGGCGGGGCATGATCAGGTTCCCTTCGAGCGGGGATGGAAGGCTCGTCGGGAACCCTAAACTGAGGCAATCCTAACTTGGTACGCGGGTCTGCCCTATGACCTCATATGGCGGCTTTATGGCTTGGGCTCCGGGGTGAGCAGAAGCATCGTCACGTCGTCACGAACGGTGCCGCAGTGCTGCACGAGATCGGCCCACACGCGCTCGGTCGTGACGGCGGGGTCGTCGTCGGCGAGGCGGGGAAGGCGGTCGATCAGCGGATAGAACGCGCCCGTGGAGTCCCTGGCCTCCCAGATGCCGTCGGATGCCAGGAACAGCCGGTCCCCTCGCTGGAGCGGGCGGATCACCTCGTCGTACCCGCCGCCCTGGGGCAGCCCCAGGCCGAGCGGTGTGCCCGGGGTGATCTCGACCTCGGCGGCCTTGCCGTCCTGGAGCAGCACGGGCGCCGGACTGCCGCAGACGACGATCCGTACCGTACGGGCGTCGGGGGTGAACTCCAGCAGCACCGCGGTCGCGAACAGTTCCCCGAGGCGCGGATCCCCCGAGTCCACCAGCAGCCTGCGATCGAGGCACGCGGCGACCGACGGCAGGTCCGGCTGGTCGAGCACGGCCTCCCGGAACGCGCCGAGCAGCGACGCCACCGTGGAGACGGCCGACAGTCCGTGGCCCTGCACGTCGCCCATGACGGCCCGTACCCCCGAGCGGCCCGCGCGCACGTCGTAGAAGTCGCCGCCGACGAGGGTCCCGCGCTGCGCGGCCCGGTACAGCCCCGTGCAGCGGACCGGACCGACCCGCGGCGGCAGCGGGGGCGCGACGGCGCGCTGGGCGGCCTCGGCGACGGTGCGTTCGAGGTCGAGCTGGGCGTCGCGGCGGCTGCGCACATACGACACGAACACGCTCAGCAGCGCCACGAAGCTGATGGTCAGCAGGTCGGTGTTGCCGGGGTGGTCCAGGTGGAAGACCCGGATGTGCTGCAGGGCGATGACCAGCACACCGAGTACGGCGGTCGTCACCGGTCCGTACGACAGCACGGCGAGCGGCGGAATGGCGCCGAGCAGGAAGCCGATGTCCAGGGGCCCGGGCGAGACCAGCGTGGCGACGCACACGACCACCAGCAGCAGCAGCGGCAGCACCCGAACCCACTTCGGGGGCGGCGCCCCGCGCAGCCAGCTCCGGCCGTCCGCCTCTCGGCGCCCCGGCATGGCACGCACGCTTCGCACATCCTCAACGCTCCTACGCCGAGCGGCCCGCCGCACGTCGGCGCAGGGTCTCGAGGATGCGCCCGGCCGCGCGTATCGTTCCGCCGTCCGGTGCGTCGGGGCAGGCGTCGAAAGGGGAGGGCGTGAGCGGAGACGGGGCGAGGACCGCTGTGGTGACCGGCGGCAGCGGGTTCGTCGGAAGCCACCTGGTGCGACGGCTGCTGGAGCGGGACTACCAGGTGCACGCCACGGTGCGCGACGTTGCGCACTCGGCCAAGGTGCTGCCCTTGCGCAGGCTCCAGGAGGAGTTCCCCGGCCGGCTGACCCTGTTCGAGGCGGACCTGCTCCGGCAGGGTTCCTTCGACGAGGCGATGAGCGGCTGCCGCGTGGTGTTCCACGTCGCGTCGCCGTTCCGCATGCCGGAGAAGATCAAGAACGGGCGCCGGGACATGGTCGAACCGGCCGTGGACGGCACCCGCAACGTGCTCGCGAGCGTGGAGCGGACGCCGACCGTGGAGCGGCTGGTCCTGACCTCCACCGTCGGTGCCGTCTTCGGCGACTACATCGACGTGCTGGCCATGGACGACCAGACGCTGTCCGAGAAGTACGTCAACACCACCAGCACGGTGGAGAACAACCCCTACCACTACGCGAAGACGCTCGCCGAACGCGAGGCCTGGGCGGCGGAGGCGGCTCAGAGCCGCTGGCGCATGGTGTCCGTCAACCCCGGCCTGATCCTGGGCCCGTCCCTGACCCCCGCCTCGGAGTCAGGCAGCCTGTTCCTGCTCGACGAGCTGTTCAAGGGCTACTTCTTCTACGGCGCGCCCGACTTCGGCTTCACCACGGCCGACGTCCGGGACGTGGCCGACGCGCACATCGCCGCCGCCGAGCATCCCGCGGCGAAGGGCCGGTACATCGTCGCCGCGGAGACGATGACCTCCTTCCACGAGATGTCCCGCATCATCCGCACCCGGTACCCCCGCGACCTGCGCCTGCCCCGCACCGCGCTCCCGCACTGGCCGGTACGCGTCCTGGGCCCGGCCTTCGGCCTGACCCAGGACTACATCCGCAAGCACCTCGGCATCCGCTTCCGCGTGGACAACAGCAGGAGCGTGCGCGAACTGGGCATCACCTACCGCCCGATCGAGGAGACGCTGCTGGACCACTACGAGTCCTGGCGACGGCAACGCCGGGCACGCCGACGCAGAAGCCGCTCGGAGGCGGTTTCCCCCCGCCTGCTCATATGACGGTGCGGGAACGGCGCGCCCTGATGTCAGGCGGGCCGCACCGCCCCGTGGATCGCCGACTGCCCCGCGTAGTGGAGGGACTCCTCACGGATGTACGCTCCCGGGCCCGGCGCGTGGATCATCATGCCGTTGCCGGTGCAGATGCCGACGTGTCCGGCGCTGTCGTGGAAGAAGACCAGGTCACCCGGCTGCAGACCGGTGAGGGGGACCGGCGTGCCCATGGCCGCCTGATCGGGCGCGGAGCGGGGGAGTACCACCCCGGCGGCCTTCCAGGCGGCCTGGGTGAGGCCGGAGGCGTCGTAGGAGTCGGGCCCGCTCGCACCCCACACGCACGGTTTGCCGATCTGCGCCCGGGCGAAGGCGAGCGCCTTCGCGGCCTTGGTGCCGTACCCCGTCTCCGGCACACCGGCGAAGGCATCGGAGACCGGGGGAGCGGAGGCGACGGGCGCCGGGGCCCCGAAGGGGGTCGTCGCGGTGACAGGCGCCGTGGCGGCGAGGGCGGCAGGCGGCGTCAAGAGGTCCGGGCCGGGTGCGGTGGCCGGGGGTGCCGGCATGGCGTAGGCGGTCGAGGTGGCCGGCGTGGCGTAGGCGGTCGAGGTGGCCGGCGTGGGGACCGGCGCGGTGACAGGTGCCGTGGTGGCGAGGGCGGCGGGCGGCATCGAGGGGTCCGGGCCGGGTGCGGTGGCCGGGGGTGCCGGCATGGCGGAGGCGGCCGGGATCGTGGGCAGTACGGACGTGGTGAGCCCGGTCGCCCCGTCCGGGGGAGCCGCGACGGAGGCCGGGGGCACGGCAGGGGGGACGGCCGTGGCGGCAAAGCCCGTGGCAGGGGACACGCCCGGCAGGTTCGTACCGGCGTCGGCCGCCTGCCCCGGCTGCCACACCTCCCCACTCCCGCCGAGCGCGCTCGGTGTCCCCCAGAGGCCACCCGCGGGGTTCTGCCCCGCCGCATGCCGCTCCAGCATCTCCCGGGCCGCGTCGAGCTTGCGCCGGCTGCGCTGCTTGGCGGTGGTCGGCGTGGACCGATCCGGCGCGGCGGAGGCCCCCGGCAGGGCCCGCGGAGTCTCCTGCCGCGGCGTCGGCGCGGCAGACGCGGCCGTGGGAGCGGCGGTCAGCTCCGCCACCGGCCCGGCGGTCAACTCCCGGACCGGCCGGTCCGGCCCGGCGGCCGGCCCCGCGGTCAGCTCCCGGACCGTCCGGTCCGTGCTCGCCCGCTCGAGGCCGGGCAGTTCGTTGCCCTGCCGCCTCGCCGGGACCATGGGCCGGTCTCCGGCCGCCCCGCCCGGCAGCCTGTCCGCGGGCAGCACCGCCGGAACGGTCGGACCCAGCTTCGCGCGCGCCGCTTCGAACCACTCCCGGGCGACGTCGCCGAGCGCCGGATCGCCGGGCCTGCGCTGCCTGCCGAAGACCGAGTCGGCGCGTCGGCGGGTCCCCGTCGACATCGCCCGGGTGGCGTTGAAGTTCCCGGTGGCGGTCTCGGCCCGGTCGTAGAGGCTGTGGATCCGCTCCTGGACCTCGTCGCGGCTCGGCCCCTCGGAGTCGCGCTGCGCCATGGGGACGTACTCCTTCCGTGCTCCGCCTGCCGGGTCGGCCGTGAAGCGCCCCGGGCCGTTCGGGCTCTGGGGGAGGGTTCGGGCTGGAGGCTCCGGAAGGCGTGCCCTGTGGCCCGTGCCCTCGGCGGAGGCCGTGCGACCCGGCGAGGTTCGCCGGAGGGAGTCGAGCGGCCTGCCGGACAACCTAGCCAACTTGTGTGCCTCGCGTGAAGATTGGGCCGCGAAATGCCCGATACGTCGATGTGATTTTCATCTTGTCGTTCATGAAGGCGTGTTGACGGCCCGAAAGGCGTCCTGTCGGCTACCGTCTACGCCTTGGCCGCGATCGGCGACGGCCGGCGGCGGCGGAACCGCGGCCCGGATCCGGGCGATCAGCGGCGGCAGGAACGGCGAACTCAGCGTCGCGGCCGCCGCGGTGGACAGCGCGATGCCCCAGGCGAGCGGGCCGAGGGGCGTGCAGCCGAAGAACCGGCTGAGCACCGGAGTCTGCACCACGGCCGCCAGCGCCGCCAGCGAGCCGAGGGAGGAGCCGACGATCGCGCGGCTCCTCCCTCCGGCCAGCAGCGTCTGCCCGAGCTGCGTGCCCACCAGCGCGACCAGGGCGACCGTGCGGGCGCGCACGGCGCGGCCGGTGAACCGGGCGACGATCCAGGCGGCCGTGGCGCCCAGGGCGGTGGCGACGGCCCGGCACACGGTCTCCTCGGTCAGGGCCGTGCCCAGCGAGACCTCCGGTCCCTCGTGCAGCATCCGCTCGGCGGCCTCGGGACGCGGCGGGCGCAGCGCCACCGCCATGGCCGGGACGAGGTCCGTGAACAGGTTCACCAGCAGCAGTTGACGCGCCGTCAGCGGTGAGGTCCCGGTGGCGGCCGCGCCCAGGAGCGTGAAGGCGATCTCGCCCAGGTTGCCGCCCACCAGGATCGCCAGCGCCTGCCGCACGGACGCCCACATGGCCCGGCCCTCCACCAGCGCGGCGAGCACCGTCTCCAGCCGGTCGTCGGTGACGACCAGGTCGGCCGCGGCGCGCGCCGCCGGCGTGGCGCGCGTCCCGAACGCGATGCCGACGTCCGCGAGCCGGATCGCGGGCGCGTCGTTCGCGCCGTCCCCGGTCATCGCGACGGTCCGTCCCAGTCGCTGGAACGCCTGCACCACGCGCACCTTGTGCACGGGCGTACCGCGCGCGACGACCCCGACATCCGGCAACAGGGCGTCGAGCGCCCGGTCGTCGAGCTCGTCGAGTTCGGTGCCGGTCACCACCCGCCTGCCGTCCAGGACGCCCAGTTCGGAGGCCATCGCGCCGGCCGTGCCCGGGTGGTCGCCGGTGATCATCACGATGTGCACCCCGGCGTCCACCAGGTGGTGCACCGCGTCGGCGGCGGTGCCGCGCACACGGTCCGCGAAGGCGAGGAACCCGACGAAGTCGAGCCCCCGCACGGTCTCGTCCGTCAGCTTCTCGTCGGCCGCGTCCCGCGCCTCCGCGACCGCGAGGATGCGATGGCCCTCGGCCGCCAGCTTCTCCCCGGCCCGGAGCACGTCCGCGCGCTCCCGCTCGTCCAGCGGCCGGCCGCCACGGGTGGCGCAGCGGTCGACGACCTCCTCCGGCGCGCCCTTCACCGACAGGATCCGCCGTTCCCCGCACCGGCCCACCGTCGCGTGGAATCCGCGGCTGGGTTCGAACGGCAGGCCGGAGACGCGCCGCCAGCCGGACGCGTCCGTCGTCCGGCGCACACCCGCCTCCCCGGCGCCGGTGGTGACGGCCCCGTCGGTGGCGTGTTCGAACCCGGCGCCGCCGTGCGGGTGGGGGGTGGCCCGCAACGCGGCGGCGAGGACGGCGCGTTGCTCGTCGCCGAGCGATTCCAGGGGCCGGCTGTCGCCGTCCGCCGCGACGGCGACGAGGGAGATGCGTCCGTAGGTGAGGGTTCCGGTCTTGTCGAAGCACAGGACGTCGGTGCGGCCGGCCGCCTCGATCGTACGGGGGTCCCTGACCAGTGCGCCCCGCGTGGAAAGCCTGCGGGCGGAGGCGAGTTGGGCCGCCGACACCAGGAACGGCAGCCCCTCGGGGACGCTGGCCACGGCCAGCCCCACGCCCGCGCCCACCGTGTCCCGCGTCGAGCGCCCGCGCAGGGCGCCGGCCGCCATCACCGCGGCGGCCGAGCCGAGCGCCACCGGCAGCGTACCGCGGGTGATCCGCGCCAGCCTGCGCTCCACTCCGACGGCGGGCGCGGCCGCACCCCGCCCCAGCACCGCGGCGCGGCTCGCCTCCGTCGCCGTGCGCGTGGCGACGACGACCGCGCGGCACCGGCCGGCCGCGACGGTCGTGCCCTCGTACACCATCGACGTGCGCTCCGCGACGTCCGACGCCAGCACGGGCTCGATCGCCTTGGCCACCGGAAGCGACTCGCCGGTGAGCGCCGACTCGTCGATCTCCAGGTGGTGCGCCTCGAGCAGGCGGGCGTCGGCTGGTACGACATCGCCGGCGCTCAGCACGACCACATCGCCCACGACGAGATGCTGGGCGGGCACGGTGGTCTCCCGCCCGTCCCGCAGCGCCCGGGCCATCACGGCCGACTCGCGGCGCAGCCGGGCCACCGCCCGGTCGGTCCGGTAGCGCTGGAACCCGCCGACGAGCCCGGACACGGCGGTGACCACCACGATGACGACGGCGTCGAGCACGGCGCCCACCGACGCCGACATGGCCGCCCCGGCACCGAGGACGGGCGTGAGCGGGTTGGCCATCTCGGTCAGGTACGCCCGCACGGGCGACGACGTGGGAGCCCGCTCACCGGGTGCGGTGCCCCGCGCCCGCGCCTCCTCCTCCGGGAGCCCGGCATCCGCGCTCCCGGTCCGGGCGAGCACGGTGCCCGGGTCCATCGCGTGCCAGGGGCCACGCGAGGCGGCGGTGACCGGCGGGGGACGCCGCAGCAGTCGTACGGCCGACCAGACCCCGGCGCCGGTGGCGAGGGCGCCGCCCGCGTTGAACGCCGTGACACCGCGCGCGGCGGGCCGCCCCGACCGCCCGGCCAGCGCCGCCGTGGCGCCGACCGCGGCGGCCGCCTCGGCGATCCGGACCCCGCGACGCGCACTGTCGCGGGCACCGCGGCAGGCCCGTACGATCACGATCGCCGCCGCCGGATCGGCGTCCACGTACAGATCCGCGCCCCAGGGCGGCGTCCCGTCCGGATCGGCGACACCGACCCCGACGTCGGCCGCGCTCAGCGCCACGCGGTCGCGGGAGATCAGCAACACTCCCTCGCCGTCGCGCTGGAGGTCGCGCACGCAGTCCACCAGCCGTTCGCCCGCCCCGCGCACCGCGTCGGCCTCCCGCACGCCCGGATCGGCGGTGTGCGCTCCGGCGGCCACGACCCGCAGCCCGGCGGCGTGCGCGGTGGGGACCAGGGCGCCGGCGGCCTCGTGCATCTGCGGCACCGCACTGATCACGGCGAGCAGCCGGTGTCCGCGCGCCAGCCCCAGCACCACCCGTGCCCCGGCGTGGTGCAGCCGCTCCCGCTCCCGCGCTCCGGTGCGCCCCTGCAGGGACAGCTTCTCCACCGGGCCCAGGGCCCATTCGCCGTCGTGGGACGGCTTCTCGGGCGCGGAGCCGTCGAAGATCCGGTGGGCCCGCGCGGCGAGGTCGCCCACGTGCGCGTCGTCGTCGAGGGGCACCAGCTCGGCCAGCACGTGGGACCCGGTGGCCAGGACCGCGGTGTCGAGGAGCACGGTGCCGATACGGTCGAGCCGGCGCAGCGCACCGGAGTCCGCCACGAGGACGCCCCGGCGGGCCAGGCCTCGGCCGAGGGCACAGGCGAAGCCTTCGCGGGCCAGCAACGGTGCCTTGGGGATCGCCGCCAGCGCACCGCCTGCGGCCCTGGCCGGGCGCCGGGTGACGAGCAGCGATCCGGCGAAGGACGCCGCCGCCACGAGGGCGGCCTGGTCGGCGTACCGCTCGACCGGCCCCGGCCGCAGCGGCGTCTCACGGGGTGGCGGGCCGGGCACCGCGCCGTGGGAGCCGGCCGAGGCGGTGCCCGTCAGGCGCGGCTCGGCCGCGGTCCAGGCGGCGGCCTCCGCGCGCGCCTCCAGCATCCGCAGCGTGTGCCGGACGGTGTCCACGGTGACCCCTACGACACCTCCGGAGCCCGCATGCCCCACCGCCGCCAGCAGGGCCAGCAGCAGGTTGGCGTTGTCGACGCCGATCGCCCGGTCCACCACCCCACGAATCCTCGGGTGGGCATCGACCAGCGGGACGAGAGCCGTGACCCAGGGCGGGAGCGGCGCCCGGCGGGCCAGACCCGTCGCGGCGGCCAGGGGGGCGGCCGCCACCTGCACGGCCACGGCCAGGGACGCTCGCCGGGCCGTCCGTCCGGAGGCCGGGTGATCGGGCAGCGGCTGCTCGAGTCCGTGGGCCTCCTCCACCTCCTCGACGGCCTCGATCAGGGCCGGCACCAGCTCCTCGGTGTCGAAGGAGGCGTCGGTGCCGACCACGGCGTGCCCCAGCACGGTGTTCGCCACGGCCCAGGTCACCCCCGGCAACCCGGTGAGCCGCCGCTCCACCTCCTCGGCCAGTTTCTTCGCCGAGGTGTGGGGCAGCTCGCCCTGGCCCAGGCCGCGTACGGCGATGTGGAGGCGCCCCTCGAATCTGCGCACCCGTTTGCGTGTGCCGTCCCACAGCGCGGCGGTGGCGGAGGACACGACGGACCGCAGCAGTCGCCGTCCGGGCAGTGCCACAGCGCATCACCCGCTCTCCGCGGCCGGACACTCACTCCGAACAACACGAGTAGCCAGGAACCGCCGAACTCAACCGGAATGCGGGCAAACCTCCGATTCCCGTCCGGTCACAGAGCGCACGTCGGACGGGGCGCGAGAGAATTGGAGTGGCACACCACACCGACTCCGTGAGAGGAGGACAGGGGATGGCCAGAACTCCGGTGCCGACACCGAGTGAAGCGACCCGGAAGCAGTCGGCGGAAACCCATGCGCACGAGGGCGGTGGCCTGCACCTTCACACGCGTACGGTGCACCCTTCGCTGAAGATTCCGTACATCACGAGGGACGACCTGACCAGCACCGCCAGGGAGGCGACCTCCCGGATGCCCGGCGTGCCGTCCGGCAAGGACCTCGCGTTCTACGGGGGGCTGACCGCGATGGCGGCCATGGGGGCTCTGGAGTGGCCGGTGGCGCTGGCCGTCGGCGGGGCCACCTGGCTGGTTCGCAGCAGCAGGGCGCGCGAACGGGGCGTCGAAACGGCGGCCGAGCACAACGGCGGGAGCCGTGCCACGGCGAGGAGGACGGGCTGAGGCGACCCGGCCCCGGGGGGGGGGGGGGGGGGGGGGGAGGGGGGGGGGGGGGGGGGGGGGGGTGGGGGGGGGGGGGGGGGGGAGGGGGGGGGGGGTGTGGG
>NZ_JBVHTR010000011.1:162016-190875 GCF_055565775.1 Streptomyces sp. NPDC028331
ACCAACCCCCCCCCCCCCCCCCCCCCCCCCCCCCCCCCCCTCCCCCCCCCCCCCCCCCCCCCCCCGGTGCGCTGCGGCGGCCCGGGGACCGTGGACTGCGGAGGCCCCGGCGGTCGTGGAGTGTCAGGCGGCGGCCGGCACCGTGGCCGTACCCTGGCGACGCGCGTACGCGGCCCACAGCTGCCACACCAGGCGCAGGATGAGCGCCTCGGCGAGCGCGGCGCCGATCTTCGTCGCCACCGCTACAAGAATCTGGCCCATGTCGGTCGTACTTTCTGTGCTCGGATACGAGTGTTCGATATCCGACAATGCGGTCCTTTCCGTTGCAACGGGTGCCATAGAGGTGCATTTCTGATGCCGCTCAGGTGAACAAACGGCAAACGACCCGAGGGTGGGGCCGCGGACACTGCGACCCCACCCGGTCGCGGTCAGCGCGTGGGCAGGACGCGGGTGTGTTCGATCCGTACCGCGTCCAGGGCCTCGGGCTTCAGCCCGAGCAGGCGCAGGATCGTCGGCGCGATCTGCGTGGTCTCCACCGGGTCGCCGACGCGCACACCGCGCGGGGCGCCGGCGCCGGAGACGACGAGCGGGACGTCCCGGTCGTCGGCGTGGGCGCCCCCGTGCTCGGCGATCTTGCCCTTGCCGCCGGTGTACACGACGCCGTACTGCGTGATGCCGAACAGGTCCGGCACCCGCGCGTCGCCCGGCCGGACGTGGAAGTAGCCGGCGGCCGCCGCACCCGCGTACAGCGTCTTAAGCCCGCTCGCCGTGAAGGGCCTGGTCCCGCCGTCGATCCCGTTGCCCGTGCCGGACTGGGCGAGCAGGTACGCCCTGGCGAAGTCGGTCGCGGCCTTGGACCGGTCGGTGAGCCACAGGAGCATCGCGTCGTCGTCCACCGCGTGCGCGACCAGCTCACCGGCGCCCGGATGCGCGGCCTTCCACGCGGCGTTCAGGCCGTCGAGGAGCGGGCCGTCGTCGATCCGCGTCAGCGCCTTGGGATCGGTCGGCGACTGACCGTGCTTCGCCGACAGGACGACCGTCGTACTGCCGTCCAGATGCCGCTTGCGGAGTTCCGCGAGGAACGCCCCGACCTCCTTGTCGACGAACGCCAGGTTCTTCACCAGCAGCGGGCCGGGCACTCCCTTCGCCAGGTAACCGCCCGTCAGGCCATCGGAGCTCGGCAGCTTCTGTGCGGTCGACACGGACTGGAAGTTCATGCCGAACACCGCCGGGGTGCCCACCTTGTGGGTACGGCTGTGGTCGTAGCCGTCGATCTCGTTGAGGACGGCCCGGACCTTGTAGCCGTCGTACTGCTCGGTCGCCGCGTTGTCCTTCGTCCAGTCGTCGCCCGCCGGGTAGCCGGTCGCCGCACTGTTGATCTCGGGGGCGAACAGGTCCTGGACGCCGGTGCCCGAGGGCCCGTCCAGGATCTCGTACGCGACGTGCTTGTCGGACCAGGCGGTGCGCAGCCCCGCCTGGCGGGCCACGTCGAAGACCGTGTTCACCTTCAGGTAGCTGTGCGGATAGACGGGCTTGCACGTCTTCGGGTCGACCGGCAGCTTCGAGGGGTCGATCAGGGAGCGGGCGTCACCGGTCATGTTCAGGATGCCGCCGGGCAGCCCGGCGAGCCCCTGTCCGGCGTCCAGGGAGTCCTTGTCGCGGTCGAGGTCCTCGGTGAGGTCGACCTCGGCTCCCGTCTTCACGCCCTTGCAGTCGGTCGTGCCCGCCGGCAGGAGGGCGTTGCTGTAGGTGTCGTCGTAGTAGACGCCCGTGGTGCCCGGATTCCCGCCCGTGAGCTGGCCGATCATGCCGGGGAACGAGTCGGAGGGGACGGTGGTCCTCGCGTGGGTGTACTCCACACCGCCTGTAGCGAGGCGTGCGAGTGCCGAGTCGGGGTGGTGTGCGACGTACCAGGCCAGGTCGGACTGGTGCAGGCCGTCGACCGACAGCAGCAGTACGTGCCGGGCCGCGGCGCCTGCGCGGGTGACGGAGGCGTGCGCCGATGCGGGCGCGGTGGCCGTGGCGGTGAGCGCGCCGACGGCGGCCAGCGCGGCGGCCACCGCGGTGACCGGGCGGGCAGGACGTCTGAACAAGGGGTTCTCCTCGAGCTGTACCGAGCACGGGGATGTCTCAGGACCGTGCACCGATATCGGAGGGGGAGAACGTGTACGGAAGGGGACTTCCGCACCGTGTCCTGCCCAAGAAAGGCATCGGTGCGCGCAAAGCGGCCCGATGTCCGGATGTCACTCGACAGCTCTAAACACCCTGACCTTGGGTACCCGCCGCATTGTGCCGAGATCCATGCGGCGGAAGAACGCTCCGTCGCGGTCGATCAGTGAGAAGGAGGCGCGAATGAGCACGGTCAAGGAGACGGTGGAAGTCGACGTTCCGGTGCGTGCGGCCTACAACCAGTGGACGCAGTTCGAGGAGTTCCCGAACTTCATGGAGGGCGTCGAGGAGGTCACACAGCTCGACGACCGCCACAACCACTGGACCACCAAGATCGGGGGAGTGCGGCGCGAGTTCGACACAGAGATCGTCGATCAGCTCCCCGACGAGCGGATCACCTGGCGTACCACCACCGGCGACACCCGGCAGAAGGGCACGGTCCGCTTCCAGCGCCTGGACGACAGCCACACCCGGGTGGAGCTCGTGATGGACGTCGAACCCGGCGGCGCCGCGGAGAAGACCGCGGACATGCTGGGAGTCATCGACCGGCGCGTCAAGGGAGACATGCGGCGCTTCAAGGAGTTCATCGAGCAGCGCGGAGGCGAGTCCGGCGCCTGGCGCGGCCGCATCAAGCCCGGTGACACCGGCGGCCCGGCCGTCTGACACCGGCGACGCCGAGCGCCCCGACCGCCTCCCGGGCGGCCGGGGCGCTCCCGCGTGCCCGGTCAGCCGAGCGTGGCCTCCGGTTCGCCACGGGCCGTGTCCCGGCTCCGCTGCGCGGGGAACCCGGCCGGCCGTCGGGGCCGGCCCCGGCCGCGTTGGCGCCGGTCGCCGCGGTCGCGTACCGGCCAGAACAGGACGTAGGCGGTGGAGACGGCCACGAAGCCCAGGCGGATCAGGCCGCGGACGGAGTCGGCGGGTATGACGAAGACACTGCCGTACAGCGTGAGCAGCCCGATCCAGCTCCACCAGGGCACCAGGCGCCGCTGGCCGATCACGTCCCACAGCAGCGTGCCCAGCAGCACCGACGCCGTGTAGTACGTGTAGACGCTCGGGTCCAGTACGATCCGCGCGTTGGCGCCGAGCAGGACGACCGCGGCCCAGCGGCCGCGCCAGACGGCGATACAGCCGAGCGTCAGACCCACCACGGCCTGCGCGGGGCGGTCCCACGGCGGTGTCTGGGGATCGCCGACTCCGAGCCAGCGCAGCGCGGACGCCGGCTGGTTGGGGATGGTGAAGTGCGCCGCCGCCATCGTGTGCGGGGAGCCGACGAAGAACGGCAGCCAGACGACCGCGACCAGGCCGGCGCACCACAGACCCGCGCGCAGCCACTGGTGCCTCGGCAGCGCGAGCAGCAGCGGCAGGAAGGCCAGCGCCGTCGGTTTGGAATCCATGGCCAGGGCCAAGAAGACGCCGGTTCCCGCCGCGTTGCGCAAGGTGACCGAGCGTACGGCCAGGGCGGTGAAGAACAGCGCCAGGACGTCGTCGAGGTGCCCGAAGCGGACCGACACCTCGATCCACATGGGGATGAAGGCCAGGCCCGCGATCAGCACGCGCTGTCGCAGCCGCTGGTGGTTGGTCCCGGTGCCCAGGAAGTACCAGGCGGCGCTGCGCCCGGCGAGAACCAGGACCACCAGGCCGAGCAGGGACATCAGGGCGGCGGCCAGGAACTGTCCGACGTGGTCGGGAAACGGGTTGAACAGACCCGCCACCAGGAAGCTGACCGGGCCCATCTGCAGCTCGGGGTGGTGCGCGTACAGGTTGAGACCGCCGTCGCGTCCGGTGCCCTGGTACAGGAGTCTCCCGCCCTGCTGCACATAGTGCCAGGAGAATCCGCCGTGCCGCTCCACCACGGCGAACCAGAGGATTGTCCAGGCGGCGAGCAGCACCAAGTGCACCCGCTGACTGATGACCGGCACGCGCCTTCCTTTCGGCTCCTGTTCCCGTGAACGACCGGGAACAGCATGGTCCCTCAAGGAAGATGATCGAACCGGTCCGGGGGTTCGCTCCCTTCCGGCATTCCGTTCGCAACGGCCTTCCCCGGTGCGGGCCGAGCCGCCCCTCACTCCACGCGGCGCCGGTCCTCGTCGTCCCACGCGCGGGTGTCACGCGGCTCGGTGTACGGCTCCTGGTCGGGGGGAAGACCGCCGGCGATCGCCCGCTGCCGCGCGGTCTCCGCGTCGAACTCCAGGCCCAGCAGGATCGCCAGATTTCCCATCCACAGCCACACCAGGAAGACGACGACGCCCGCCATCGTGCCGTAGGTCCTGTTGTACGAGGGGAAGGCGGCGACGTAGAACGCGAACGCACCGGACGCGCCCATCCAGAGCACCAGGGCCAGCACGCTGCCCGGCGTGATCCACCTCAGGCCGTGGACCTTCGCGTTCGGCGTGGCCCAGTACAGGATCGCCAGCATGATCGTCACCAGGGCGACGAGGAGGGGCCACTTCGCGATCGACCACACCGTGAGCGCCGTGTGCCCGATCCCCAGTGCCGTGCCCACCTGATGCGCCAGCCCGCCGGTGAACACCACGATCAGCGCGCTGGCCAGGGCGAGCACCATGAGGACCACGGTGATCAGGAGCTGCAGGGGCAGGACCTTCCACAGGGGCCGGCCCTCGGGGATGTCGTAGACGGCGTTGGCGGTGCGGATGAACGCCCCGATGTAACCCGACGCCGACCACACGGCCACCGCCAGGCCCGCGATCGCCATCACGGACCCGGTGCCGCTGTGTCCCTGCAACTGCTGCACGGCCCGGGTGATGACGTCCCGGGCCGCGCCCGGGGCGAACTGCCGGAGGTTGGCCAGCACCTTGTCGGTCGCCGACGGCCCGGCGACGTCCAGCAGGGACACCAGCACCAGCAGGGCCGGGAAGAGGGACAGCACACCGTAGTAGGTCAGGGCCGCGGCCCGGTCGGCCAGTTCGTCGTTCCCGAACTCGCGCAGCGTGCCCTTGAACACCGCCCACCACGAATGCGGGGGCAACTCGGTCGGCGCGTCCGGGGCCCTGCGCTCCACTTCCGGGTCCGGCCCGGGCCGCGCCGCCGTGGATTCCGGGGCGGGCTCACCGCGGCGCTCCGCCGCCCCCGGACGGCGGCCGTGCCGCGCCCGGTGATCCTTGTGTTCACGTTTCAGCAGCCGAGTCATGGTCGGCGGGTAACCCGACCGCCCCGGACCAGTCCGTCGCCCGGACCGGTGCCTGTCACACGCCCTAGTAGTGCATCGTTACAGCGACCCGGCCGTTCGCCCGAGCGCCGGCCGCGTGCTGGTGGGAGCGGTTGATGGTGGAGTCCACCGACACCGTCCATTTCACCGCTCCGACGGAGTCGTCCCGCGCCTGAATCTGCTCCAGGAGGCGGGCCCAGGTCCCGTCCCGCTCCCAACGGGCGAACCGCTCATAAACCGTCTGCCACGGCCCGTAGCGTTCCGGCAGGTCACGCCAGGGAGCACCTGTTCGCAACCGCCATAACACGCCGTTGATTACCGGCCGGTGGTCGCGCCACGGACGGCCTGCTCCATCGGTAGCCGGCAGCAGGGGCTTCAGCGCCTCCCATGCTGCGTCCGTCAGTTCGCCGTGTCCTGTCACGTGATCGGTCACGAACTGGGCCTCATGCAGCGGTGGGCGTCTGGGTCTTGGCCTGGCGCACCCCGCGCAGGGCGCCGGACCAGGCGATCACCTGGTCGAGCATGTTGTCCACGGCGGTGTCGAGGCCCTCCTGGGGGACGAAGGCGCCGGTGTGGAACGAGGGGTGTGTCGAGATGGTGGGCTGGGCGCGGACCGTGGCCACTTGGAGTTCGGCGAGGACGAGCCGCAGCGCCTCGGCGGCCCGGGCCCCGGCGACCCAGCCGCCGTAGCTGATGATCCCGGCGGCCTTGTCGTTCCACTCCCGGTAGACGTAGTCCAGGGCGTTCTTCAGGGCTCCGGGGTAGGAGTGGTTGTACTCGGGGACGAGGAAGACGTAGCCGTCGAAGCTGTCGATGAGTGCGCTCCAGGCGCGGGTGTGGTCGTGCTGGTACCGCTGGAAGTTCGGGTTGCCGGGCTCGTCGAGGTTGCCGAGGTCGTGGTCGGCGAGGTCGATGAGTTCGTAGTCGGCTCCACCGTGGGCACGGGCGGCCTCCAGTGCCCAGACAGCGATCTGGTCGCCGCGGCGTCCGGGGCGGGTGCTTCCGAGGATGACTGCGATGCGAAGCGGCATGGTCTTCCTTCCGGGAGAGTTGTCGCGTCAACTCTAGATTGAGAGGAGTTGAAGTGACAACTCTGCTGGTCGCGGTATCCTCAGCGACATGACGGAGACTCGGCCGCTGGAACCCGAAGAGTGGGAGTTCTGGGATACCTGGATGCGCGCGCAGCGCCTGCTCATCAGGGAGCTGGAGCGTGGTCTACAGCATGACTGCGACATCTCGAAGGCCGAGTTCAGCGTGCTGGTGACGCTGTGGCAGGCCGCCGGCCGCGAGATGCGAGTCGGCGAGCTCTCCGAGTCGCTCGACTGGGACAAGAGCCGCGTCTCACATCAGCTGACGCGCATGGAAAAGCGCGGCTTCGTCAAACGCACCCAGTACGGGGCCGATGGTCGCCGCGCGGGGGTCGGGCTGACCGCCGAGGGGCGCCGCGCCGCCCAGAGTGCCATCCTCGTGCACGGCGGCAACATCCGCCGCCACTTCCTCGACTCACTGAACCCCGAGCAGGCATCAGTCATCCGGGCATGGAGCGAGCAAGCGGTCGCTCGCCTGGAGCCGCACCGCAGCGAGGCTGCCGGCGACGGCGCGTCCTAAACCGCGTCCCACACCGCCCTCATAGACGCCGCCGATACGGCCCTTGGCATTGTCCGGACAGCACACCTAGGGGCGCAGGGCGTCGAAGCCGACGGCGAGATGGCGGGGCCCGCGCAGCACCGCGTTCTGCCGGTACGGCGGCGGGTCCTCGAGCAGACGGGGATTGTCGAGCCTGCGGGCCAGTTCCGACAGCGCGATCTGCGCCTCGAGCCGGGCCAGCGGCGCGCCGAAACAGGAGTGGATGCCGCTGCCGAAGCCGAGGTGCTGGATGTCGCCCCGGTACGGATCGAACCGGTCGGGATCCTCGAACCGCTCCGGATCCCGGTTGCCCGCGGCGAGCACGAGCCAGATCCTCGAACCCTTCGGAATCGTCAACCCGCGCACCTCGATGTCGGCCACACTGGTCCGCTGCGGCACGAGCTGCACCGGAGGCTCGTAACGCAGCAGTTCCTCCACGATGTTGACGGCCAGGCCGGGGTGGTCGCGCAGTGACCGCAGGAACTCCGGATACCGCAGCAGGGTGAGCATCCCGTTGGTGATCAGGTTGACCGTCGTCTCATGGCCCGCGATCAGCAGCAGCACCGAGGTGCTGAGGACCTCCATCGTCGTCATCGGGCCGTCCGGGCCGTGGCTCGTCGCCAGCTCGGACAGCATGTCGTCCCCGGGCTCCCTCCTCCGCTGCTCGACCAGCTCCGCGAGGTACAGGCCGAGCTGCACCCGAGCCTCCCGCGTAGCCCTCAGGCGCTCGGCCTCGTTCTGACCCGTCTGCGGATCCAGACTGGCGACGATCGGTTCCACCCAGGCGCGGAAGCGCGGCTCGTCCTCGCGGGGCACGCCGAGCAGCCTGCAGATCACGGTCACCGGGAAGGGGTACGCGAACTGATCCACCACGTCGATCTGCCGCGCGTCTCCGAAGCCGTCGATCAACCCGGAGACGATAGCGGCGAGTTCACCGCGCATCGCGTCGATCCGGCGGGGGCAGTGCGGCGGCCCGAAGGACCGGTTGGCGATCCGCCGCAGCCGGTCGTGCTCCGGAGGGTCGAGCCGGATGAAGCTCGGCGGCAGCCCCGTCTCCTCCGTCCCGACCCCCTCGTCGGCTCCCGCCGCTGCGAGGTTGCCGGCGTCGGAGCTGATCCGCGGATCGTGCAGCAGACTCAGGATGTCCCAGTACGAACCGACGAGGTACGGACCGCCGTCCTCCTCGTGCAGCACCGGAGTCCTCCGCAGCTCCTCGTACAGCGGATAGGGGTTCGCACGGTTGGCGTAGTCGGTGATCCGGTGCAGGAGCGAGGCGTGCGTCATGAGCGGTCCTAGGCGTGAAGTTCGTGAGGCGGACGGGGCGCGGGCACCGGAGGCGGTCAGTGGCGGGCCGGGGCGAAGACCAGCCGGCGGTCGCTCGGGGCGTAACCGCTGACCGTCACGGTCGGGCCGTGGCTCGGCAGGGACGGGTCGGGGAAGTCGGCGGGCACCGGATGACGGCCCTCGGGGCGGCGGTCGACCGTCGGGAACTCCAGCGGGAACGGCGTGGCCGTCTCGATCAGCCGCTCGTAGAACTGCAGCCACCGCGTGTTGTCGAAGCTCACCGCGGCGATGACCCGGCCCTGGTAGCCGTACGCCGCGACGAACCGGCGCTCGGCCAGCGACCCTTGAGTGATCATGATCTGCTCGCCCATGGACGGAACACCGACCGACTTGATGTTCACACCGAACTGCGACGACCAGAAGGCGGGCACCCACAGGTGCGGACGCCGGTCCGCACCGCTGCTGATCATGTTGTGTGCGGCCACCTCCGCCTGTGCGACGGCGTTGCCCCAGTGCTCCAGCGACAGGAACTGATAGCCGAACAGGGGGTGCGGCGAGCGGGCCACGTCACCGGCGACGTAGACGTCGTCGGTCACGATGCCGCGGAAGTCGAAAGCCCGGCACCCCGCGTCGCAGGCGATGCCCCGGGGCCCCGCACCGAGCCCTGACCCCTCCAGCCACTCGGTGTTGCGGGTCGCGCCGAGGCAGACGACCACGACGTCCGTCTCGACGATGCTGCCGTCGGACAGATGCGCGGCCCGGACCCGGCCCACCGGGTCGCCCTCCAGCGCGGTGACCATGACACCGGTCCGCAGATCCACACCGTTCTCCCGGTGCAGCTCCGCGGCCACCGCGCCGATCACCCCGCCGAGGGCGCCCACCAGCGGGGCGCCCCCACGCTCCGCGACGGTCACCGCGACGCCCTGCTCCCGGCAGGCGGAGGCGATCTCCGAACCGGTGAAACCGGCGCCGATGACGAACACCCGGCGCGGGGAGGCCTGCAGCCGCCGCAGCAGGGCCGCCGCGTCGTCACGGGTGCGCAGCACGTAGACGCCGTCGAGCCGGGCCTCGGACTCCTTGGGCCAGGGCCGGGCGCGCACACCGGTCGCGATGAGCAGCCGGTCGTACTCCACCTCGTCCCCGTCGGCCAGCCGCACCCGTTTGGCCGTCATGTCGAGGCCCGTCGCCGCGACCCCCAGGCGCCACTTGGCGTCGATGTCGAGGCGCCGGGGCAGGTCGGTACGGTGCGGTGACGCCTTGCCGAGCAGGACCGCCTTCGACAGCGGCGGCCGGTCGTACGGCTCGTAGGGCTCGTCACCGATCATCGTGAGCGAACCGGCGAAGCCCTCGGCGCGCAGCGTCTCGGCGGCCCGCAGTCCCGCCAGCGAGGCGCCCACGATGACGATCCGGCCCTCACGCCTGAGCCATTGAAGGAAGTCCTCAGCGGGCACGGGACATCTCCTGCCCGGCCTCGGCGGGCTCCTGGTCCCCGTCGTCCAGTCCGTCGGCCAGGATGGCCTGCACCGGGCAGGCCGCGACGGCGCGCGCCAGCCTCTCCCGCTGCCCCTCCTCGGCGTGCGGGTTGTAGACCAGCGCCTCCTCGCCGTGCAGGGTGAAGACATCGGGTGCGAGAAACGCACACTGCGCGTATCCCTGGCACCTGTTGAGATCGACGACAAGTCTCATGAGCGCTCCGCCCCTTCGTGGCCAGGTCCGTCGGACGGCGCCGCCCGGTGGCGCCGCGGAACGGCGGTCAGCTCCTCCACGCCAGCATCGGAGACCGGACGGGGGAGCGCCTGCCGAGGCGCGCCGAAGGAGTGACCGGCCGGCACCGGTTACGACGCCGCCGCGGCGCCGGACCGGGGCCCGCGGCTCGCCGTGAAGACGCAGGCGCCGACCAGCAGTGACCACCCGGGGAACACGAGCTCCGCCCAGGGGACGGCGGCTGCGACGAACAGCAGTGTCAGGGCGGCGAGGAAACCCAGCAGACTGAGCCACCGCGGCAGAAGCCTCAGCCGGCGGCAGATGACCGACGTGGAGCAGGTGAAGACCGCCGCCATCCGCATCGCGTACTCGGACTGCACCGTGTATGCGAAGTGCCGGCCGAAGTTCCAGGCGGGCAGGCCGGGGGTGCCGCCGGGCGTGTCCGTCGTCGCCAGCACGGCGGCGACCGCCGCGGCCACCACGAACAGCATCGCCACGAAGATCAGCCCGCTGCCGAGGAACACGGTGGCGAGGAACTGGTCCTCGGCCTTGCCCACATGGGCGCGCAGCGCCCCGATGAACCACAGGAAGCAGATGCCGGCCAACGGCACCAGCGCGAGCGCCGCCTTCACCGCGTCGCGCCGCGTGGGGTCAGTGAGCCCCTGGAGGGTGACCGACTCCGCACCCTGGGGGATCGAGACGCGGATCAGGACGAGGGCCGCCGCGAGCAGGAGAGCGAACACGACTCCGGCGAGCCCGGCGGCCCGCGGGGTCTGCAAGGCCTGCTGCCCGGCTCCGGTCTCGGTCATACGCGGCTCACTCCCTCCAGTGCCCCTGGCACCAGCAAGCCGCCGCGCGGGAAGTCCCGCCACCGGACACGCCCGAACGGCAGACCGTCGCCGGCGCAGCTCACCCTGGCGCCGGACGGCGACGGCGCCGAGCACGGTGTCGGCCAGTTCGCCGGACGCCCACCGCGCCACCCGGTCGGGCAGCGGCGCCGCCTCTCGAGGACCGGTTCCGGGCGGGTGCCGTCCGTAGCGGCAGGGGCCGCGATCAACTCCTCGACACGGGGCCGGAGTCGCTCGTGGCGACCGAGCACGGACTCGGTCGACTCGCCGACCGCCGACCGGTACCCGAGCCCGAGCCTGTCGGCCAACTCCCGGGCGAGAGCGGACGTCCCGACGTTCGACGTCCCGCCGATCAGCGACACACACAGCGCCCGTGCCGGCGACCCCGGTGATCGCCGGAGGGCGGCACGGGCTTTACCGGTCCTGCTCCGGCCGGTCCTCCGCTCCGTTCGCCACCGCGGCTTCGGCGGCGTCCGGTGCGCTGTAGAAGACGGCGGTCCCCTGCTTGCTGCGCTGGGCCTGCTTCTTCGCCACGAGCCCTTCGAGCGTGGACCGCACGACGGTGGTCTTGATGCCCCGTCCGGGATGGGCCTCGCCGAGCGCTGCGGCGATCTCCGCGGCGGAGCGCGGTTCACTCTGTTCGGTGAGGTGGGAGCGGACGAGTTCGACCAACGTGGGCTGGTCCGTCTTCGCGGCCTGCGTCTTCACCGGCTCAGCCGTGCCCGCGGCCTTCTTGCCCGCGGTCTTGCGCGCCGTCGTACGCGTCTGCCGGGCGGCGGCCTTCTTCGTCGCCCGAGGCTGCTTGCCCGCGCCGGACCCGGCAGATGACTTCTTCCGGGGCGCGGGCACCGTGGCGCTGTCGGGCGCGGCGGCCGGCTCGGCCGACGCCGACGGGACACCGAGTGCGTTCTGCATGGTCAGCAGCACCGCATGGTCGTGCTGCAGGGTCGCCAACTGCTCCTGGAGCGCGGCGATTTCGGCACCGACACGCTCCTGTTCCTTCTCGTTCCGCTCCAGATCGCCCGCCACTTGGGCGGCGTACTGCGAGGTCAGTTCCGAAGTCGCGGTCGTGGTCTCGGACATGGCGTGACTCACCTTTCCTCGCCTAACGGCGATGTTGCTGCACAGTGTCCCCCCGGTGCACAGATGGTACGAACCCGGGGAGCCACTTTGTTCCTGGTCCGTTGCCGGCCGCTGGTCGTCGGCCGTCGCCGGCCGAGCGCTGACACCTCATCAGTGACTCTGCGGGGCGCCCCGCGTCCGCCGAGCCGGAGGCGGATGACGACCCGTTATACGAACCGTTACTCCGACAGGGTTGTTCGTCATATGGTCGGTATGTCGAAGGAGTCTGGATACGACCCGATATGTAACTTCTCTCTCGCATCGGTTCACAGCCGACGTGTCTGAGACAGGAGAAGTGACATGGCAACGCGTTCCACTGCAGTAACCGCCGCGATCGCGGCCGGTGCGGCCCTGGTGGCCACCGGCATCACCTACGCCTCGGCCGCGTCCGAGCCCGCCCGCTCGGCCGCGGTCGTCCAGCAGGCCGCCGCCCCGGCCGCCGCCTTCGAGGGCAACGGCAACAACAACAACGGCAACAACAACAACAACGAGAACAACAACAACGGCAAGGGCAACGAGGGCGAGCACCACCACCACCACTACCGTCACCACCACCGCCACTACCACCACATCGGCCGGATCCACATCAACGAGCGGGACTTCCCGGCCATCCCGGACGGCTGTGTGCCGATCCTGAGCGGCCTCGGCTCCAACAGCATCAACATCGTGAACGACAGCAGGCACACGGTGGAGGTGTTCCGAGGGGTCACGTGTGACAACGGTGCTCCCATCGCCGTGGTCGGCCCGTGGAGCCAGAGCGACGGCGTGCGTGCCCAGCACGTCAAGGGCGGCGTGAAGATCAAGCACGGCGTCGTGGGCAGCTTCCGCGTGATCTGCGACCGCCGTGGGCGCGGCTTCGAGTTCGGCGAGGGCGAAGGCGAGGGCGAGGGCGAGGGCTTCGGCGGCGACCGCTGCGGCGCCTTCGAGCGCGGCGGCTTCGACCGTGGCCGCGACCACGACCGCGACGACGACCGCGACCACGACCACGACAACGACCACGACCACGACAACGGCCGCGACTGGGACTGATCAAGTCACCGTCAGCCACGGAGAACGAGAACCCCGGCCCGCCGGAATCGGGCCGGGGTTCCGGTCTGCCCGGGCCCTGGTGACGCGGTGAGTCAGCGATGAGGCGGCGGAGGCGGCGGCAGCTCCGTCGCCGGGACCTCTCCCGGCCACACCAGCAGAACCGGACAGGGCGCGTGGTCGACCACGAAGCGGGTGACGGGGCCGAGGCTGTGCGGGCCGAGCCGGGAACGGTCTCCGTCCCGTGCGCAGATCAGGAGATCCGCGCCGGTGGCCTCCTCGACGACCGTCCGCTCCGTACGTCCATGGGTGAGGACCCGGCGGGCCGGGCGACCCAGACGCCGCGCCGCGGCATCCAGCAGGCGCTGCGCGGCCGACTCCGACAACCCCTCGATCCGGTGACCGGGATCCCGCTCGGGACGGCCGCGGCCGAGGAGCCCGGCGAACGCGCCGTGGGCCGCCTCGGCGACCGTGTCGTCGCGCACGTACAGCAGCACGAGCTCCTCGTCCGGGGCGGCGCGGCCGAGCGCGGCGTCGACGCAGGCGGGCCAGGTGCCTTCGGTGATCCAGACGACGGCGGTCATGGCGGCTCCGGTGTGGCGCGGTGGGACGGGTGCCGATCGTGTGCAGAATCCCCACCACACCGAGCAGTGGCAAGGAGCCGGGCCGAAACGGCCACCGGACCGAGCGGCCATCGCGACACGGGGCACGCCCAAAGGGGCATCACCGGGAAGGACGGCTAGATTTCAGACCCGTACAATTGTGCGCACTATGGGCGTTGGGGGGAAGTCCTTGCGTCAAGGGGTGGAAAGACCTCACCACCGTGTCGACGACCACGGCACGCGGGTGAGGGGGCCACGCGGCGGTGCCGAGCCGTCCGCGGCGGGGGACGGCGCGCCGGGCGGAGCGGCCGCGGTACTGCTGCGCGGCGTGCTGTTCATCGGCCGTACGGCGCGGGGCGAGTGGCACGGCATCGTGGTCGATCCGGTACGGCGACTGCTGCGGCGCGGGCTGTCCGGACTCGTCCTGGCCTTCGTCGCCGCCTTCGGGGTGATCTTCTTCCACGCGATCGCGCAGCATCCGACCGGCGCCGTGGCGGTACGGCTGCTGGGCGGCGTCTACGCCGATCTGCCGCTGTGGCTGGCCCTGTTACGCACCCCCGTGTCGCTGTACGTCCCGGCCCTCGACCTGCCGGTCTGGGCCGGCATCACCCAGCTGTTCCTCGCCTTCGCCCTGGCGGAACTGGTCTTGGGCCGCGCCCGGACACTGGCCGTCGCGTACGTGACCACACTCGCGGGCACCCTCACCGTGCGGGTGATGATCGCACTCGGGCCCGGCTGGTGGGGGCTGGGGCTGCCGCCCGAGATCGGACAGGTGCTCGACACGGGACCGTCCGCCGCGGTCGTGGGCCTGTTCACCTACCTCTCCGTCGTCCGGCGCGCCCCCGTCGTGTTCACCCTCACCGGCGGGTCGATGGTCTGGGAGTCCATCGCCATACCGAACCTGGCCGGCCGGGAGCACCTCATCGCGGTGGCGACGGCGATCGTCCTGGGACTGTTCCACGGACACGGCCGCAGCCTGCGGCGACGCATGTGGGCGACCGTACTGCGGATCGGGAGCGCACCGGCGACGACGCCGGTAGGAGGCGACGGCGAGCGCAACGATCCGGTGCCGCAGACCGCGCATGAAGAGCCGTCACCTGCGGGGCTGCCCCGGCAGAGGACGCCCGCCCGCTCGCCGAACTCGGTCGACGCACCGACCGGAACGCCTTGACGTCCCCGGCCGCCCGCGGTGCGCCCGGCGTCACCGTGGGCCGCCCCTGCGCAGGATCTGGTCCACGCCGACCGTCACGACGACGAGGGTTCCGGTCGCCACGTCCTGGTAGAGGCTGTCGATACCCGCCTGGGTGAGTCCGGACCGCAGCACATTGACGATGACCGCCCCGATGAGCGTGCCGATGACGCTTCCCCGGCCGCCGAAGAGGCTCGTGCCGCCGAGGACGACCGCGGTGATGCTCTCCAGGTTCGCCGTCTGGTACGAGTTGGGGTCGGCGTTCGGGATGCGGCCCAGGGACTGCCAGGCGGCGACGCCGTACAGGAACCCGGCCGTGACATAGACCGAGAGAACCGTGCGTCGCACGTCGATGCCGGTCAGCCGGGCGGACTCCGGTGCGTTGCCGACGGCGTAGATGTGCCGGCCCCACGCGGTCTGGGTGAGTACGTACCAGAAGAACGCGTAGAGGCCCACGAGCAGGAACGTCCCCCAGGTGATGAACATGCTTCCGACGTCCAGGCCGTTGCCCCAGAAGACGAGCAGACCGGAGGTCACGGGATAGCTGCGGGACTGCGAGTACAGCCTGGCGGCGGCGTAGACGACGGTCAGCGCCCCCAGCGTGACGATGAAGGGCGGCAGGCGCAGCCGCGACACGAGCAGTCCGTTCACCAGCCCGACGAGCGCCGCCACGACCAGGCCGAGGACCAGGGCAGCCACGGGGTTGCCGCCGTCGAAGACCAGCTTGGCCATGACGATCGTGCCCAGCACCGCGATCGCGCCGTTCGCCAGGTCGATGCCCGCGGTGAGGATGATCAGTGACTGGCCGAGCGCCAGTGTGCCGATCACGATGGACTGCTGGAGCACCAGCGACAGGTTCCGCGGCGTCAGAAACGTCTCCGTGGTGACCGCGAACGCCACCACGGCGATGACCAGAGCCGCCAGCGGGCCGATGGCCGGCGTGCGAAAGGCGTACCGGAGGGTGTCCCGCACCCGGGTGCGCGCATCACCGCCGGCGGCGGGTGTGGTGAGGGGTGACCTCATGAGCTGTTGTGATCCCTTCGGCCCGCTCGGCGACTCGGTGACTGCGGCACGTCATCCCCAGCAGTGCTGGAGTCCCCAGGCCGTGGTCTGCGACGGCACACCGCGCACCCGCCTGTCCGTGATGAGCACCGTGCCCGTGTCGGTGAAACCGGACGGCCTCTTCCCGCTCCGGGCGAAAGCGAGCACCGCGTCCACGCCGTCGGTGGCCATCCTGACCGGGAACTGCATGACGGTGGCGGCGAACGTGCCGGACCGGACGTCACGGACCCCGTCGCACGAGCCGTCGATGGAGCCGATGGTGACCTGGCGGGTCAGTCCCTGGGACGCGATGGCCCCGTACGCTCCGGCCGCCACCGGCTCGTTGATGGTGTAGATCGTGTTCACGTCGCGCGAGCGCAGCAGCAGGTTCTCCGTCGCGGCCTGCGCCGTGTTCCGGTCGCCGTTGGTGTCGGCCCGGCCCACGATCGCCGGTGAGCCTTCCTTGATCCCGAAGCCCTCGAGGAATCCGTCGTGGCGGTCCTGACTGACTTCCGATCCCGCCGTGCCGTCCAGCACGAACACCCTGGGAGTCCGGCCGCCGAGCACCGCCCTGAGATACGCCCCCTGCAGGTGGCCGGCCTTGAAGTTGTCCGTCGCGTACGTGGCGTCGACCGCGTTCTCCGGCTGTGTCGCGGTGTCCAGCGCGATCACCAGGATGCCCTGCCGACGGGCCTCCTTGATGGCGCCCAGGATCCCCGTCGTGTTCGACGGCGTGATGAGAATGCCGTTGACTCCGCGCGCGATGAGGCTCTCCACCGCGTTCACCTGACCCTCGTTGTCCCCGTCGAACTTTCCGGCCAGGGCGATCAGCCGGGCGTCGTTCTTCTCCGCCGCGGCCGTGGCGGCATGGCGCAGCGTCACGAAGAACGGGTTGGCCTCGGTCTTGGTCACCAGGCCGATGGTGATCCGGTGCGCCCCCTCGCCACCGCTGCCGTTCCCCCCGCCGCAGGCGGCGGCACAGCCCACCAGAGTCCCCACCATGAGGAGGACCGCCCCTCGCCGTCGGCGTCGCCGCCACGCGTGTTCGCGGCCCGCACGGTCGTGTGTCATGGGTCAGCCCTCCTCCGGCCGGGGCCGGGCGTCACACGAGCCTCCGTGACCTCCATCATGAGCCGAGATTATGCGCAAATGCTGAGGTAAGGGCGGTGCGGTGCCTTATTGACCGCCTGTACCCGGTTTATCGCTAGAAGAGGTCATTGTTCCGATATTCTGGTGATCGGTCCGGCCGTGCGGCGTCACCGCCGCCGTACGCAGAAGGTGAGGTTCACGTGACTGAGCCGCCTCTGCTGGCGCTGCGCGGCATCTCCAAGCGGTTCGGCGCCGTCCAAGCACTCAAGGACGTGGAGCTGGAGGTCCACAGGGGAGAGGTCGTCGCCCTCCTGGGGGACAACGGCGCCGGAAAGTCCACGCTCATCCGGGTGATCGCGGGCGTCACCGCCGCCGACGCGGGCGTCGTGGAGTGGGAGGGCCAGGTCGTGCAGATCCGGACGCCCCGGGCCGCCCGGCACCTCGGCATCGCGACGGTGCACCAGAACCTGGCCCTGTGCGACGGCCTCGACGTCGCCGAGAACCTCTACCTCGGACGTGAACAGAGGCGCCCCGGCGCCCTGGGCCGTCTCCTGCGGCTGATGGACAAGGGCAGCATGCGCAGGGAGGCGCGTCGGCAACTGGACGCCATGGGCATCCGCGTCCCCGACATGCGTGCCCCGGTCGCCTCCCTGTCGGCAGGCCAGCGGCAGACCGTCGCGATCTCCCGCGCGCTGCTCGGGCAGCCGAAGGCCGTCCTGTTGGACGAGCCGACCGCCTCGCTCGGCATCCGGCAGGCGAGCCACGTCCTCGATCTGGTCGACGAACTCCGTGAGCAGGGGGTCGGTGTCATCCTCATCAGTCACAACATGGGAGACGTCAAGGCCGTCGCGGACCGGGCCGCGGTGCTGCGGCTCGGCTGCAACAACGGCTTCTTCCATGTGCCCACCACACCCCAGGAACGGATCATGTCCTCGATCATCGGCGCCGGCAGCCCCTGACCGGCCCCGGCGACGACGCCACCGGTCACTGCCGGTGCGGTCCGGTCGCCCGGTGTGTGTCACAGGGGAGCCGGCACGCGGCCAGTGCCGCGGTGTCGTCGCCCAGATTCGCGTCGCTGAAGGCCAGCAGATCCTGGTGCAGGCGGTCGAGGAGCTCACCGGGAGGCAGAGCGGCCCAGGACCGGACCCGCTCGGTCAGCGGATAGAACGCCCCCGTGCGGTCACGCGTCTCCGTGACGCCGTCGGTGTACAGCAGCAGTTGCTCGCCGGGACGAAAGGGGCTCACCTCCACGTGGTAGTCGTCCCCGACCAGAACACCGAGGTTGATGGGCGGTGAGGGATCGGCCGAGTCGAGCTCGGTGACCCCCTGCGGGCCGATGAGCAGGGGAGGGGGGTGGCCGCAGTTGACGATGCGGACCACGGGCTGCTCATCGGGGACCTCGGCGAACACCGCGGTGACGAAGCGTTCCGCCACCTCGCTGCCCGCGAGCTGCGTGGCCCTGCGGGTCATGCTCCTCTCGACCCGGCGCGCCACACCGGCGAGGTCGGGCTCGTCATGGGCGGCCTCGCGGAACGCACCGAGCATCGTGGCGGCCGTTTCGACCGCCACCAGGCCTTTGCCCCGGACGTCACCGATGAGCAGGCGGACCCCGTGCGCGGTGGGCACCGCCTCGTACAGATCACCACCGATACGCGCCTCGGCTGCGGCCGACAGGTACAGCGTCTCGATCGACACCTGCCCGAGGCGGCGCGGCACGGGGCGCAACAGCACCCGCTGCGCGGTCTCGGCCACCGACCGTACGGTCGCCAGGGTGCGCTCCCGGCGTGTCCGGCTCGCGGCCAGAATCGTCCCCAGGACACCGACCAGCACGGTGGAGATGTAGGCGGCGACGTAGTGGCGCTCCCCCAGATACCCCACGGAGCGGCCCGCGCAGCAGGGCGTGCCGGCCAGCAGAGCCTCGAACCCGACGGCGAACACCGTGATCGCGGCGACGGCCGCGGGACCGTGGGCGTAGGCGGCGACGACGGGGAGGGCGATCAGCAGGAAGCTCACCGGCCACTGCACCGGAGTGACCGGCTCGAGCACCAGGACGCCCGCGACGTAGATCGCCGGAAGCCAGCGCAGCCACACCGGCGGACGCGGCAGCTGCAGGCCCGTGCTGCTGAGCCGCGGCGCCCGGCGGCCTCCGGTCTCCCGGCGCTCCGCCCACCTCACGGCACGCTCCCACGGGCACGGAACGGGGACGGCGGGCATCCCGGGCAACCGGACCGGCGCACGGGGGCGCTTCCCAGGACCGGGCGGCAGCCCTGGCGGATCCCTACACACGGCCTGTTCACGAGAACTCCCGAGCCTGATCAAGACCACGGGCCGGGCGCGGCTGACAGCGCGATCCGCCGACCGCTTGGGCAAGAGGCATATCCGGATCTTCAGTGCAATCCTAGACGTTCTGATCCGGCCGAGGGATGCCGAGCCGCACCGGACGCGACGGGCGGCCGGCGGGGACCGGGGGGCGCGGACCACCCGATCGGGGCGCACGAAAAGGGGCGGCGACGGTGCCGCCGCCGGCCGTATGGTGCTGCGATGGGCCTGTATCCGGAGATCGAACCGTACGACCACGGCATGCTCGACGTCGGTGACGGCAACCGCGTCTACTGGGAGGTCTGCGGCAATCCGCACGGCAAGCCCGCGGTCGTGCTGCACGGCGGTCCCGGCTCCGGGTGCGGGGCGGGATACCGGCGCCACTTCGATCCGGCGGCGTACCGCATCGTCCTGCTCGACCAGCGTGGCTGCGGCCGTTCCACCCCGCACGCGAGCGCGTACGACACCGACATGAGCGTCAACACGACGGCCCACCTGATCGCCGACCTGGAGCGGCTGCGGCGGCACCTGGGGATCGAGCGATGGCTGGTGTGGGGCGTGTCGTGGGGCTCGGTGCTCGGGCTCCGCTACGCGCAGACGCACCCGCAGGCGGTGTCGGAACTGGTCCTGACGGCGGTCGCCACGGGCTCGAACCGGGAAGTGGCCCTGCTCACCAGAGGCCTCGGACAGTTCTTCCCGGACGCCTTCCGGCGCTTCCTGGAAGCGCTGCCCGAGGAGGACCGCGAGGGCGACCTCGCGGCGGCCTTCAACCGGCTGATCGAGTCACCGGACCCGCGGGTGCGGGCCCGCGCAGCGCGGGCCTGGACCGACTGGGAGACGGCGACGATCCCGGCGCCACCGCGATCGGTCGAACGCTTCGAGGACCCGGAGTTCCGGATGGGCTTCGCCCGGACGGTGACCCACTACTGGGGCAACGACCACTTCCTCGGCGACGGCAACGACGAGGGCGTCATCCTCCGCGACGCGCCCCTCCTCAAGGGCATCCCCGGCACGCTGGTCCAGGGCAGCCTGGACTTCGGCAACCTGCTCGGCACCGCATGGCGGCTCCACCACGCCTGGCCGGACAGCGAGCTGATCGTCGTGGACGACGTGGGACACACGACGGGCGGACAGCGCATGGCGGACGCGCTGGTGGCGGCGACGGACGCCTACGCACACCGCTGAGCGCGCCCCGGACCGCCCCCGTCCGCCGTGCCCCAGCCGCACGGGGACGGGCGGCCGACCAGCCGTGCCGCGGACCTCCCCGGCTCAGGGGGAGCGCTCAGCGCACGGGGAAGCCGAAGGAGTACCCCTGCTGCCTCAGCCACGGCAGGACCTCACGCAGGGCGGCCACGGTCTGGGAACGGTCCCCGCCCGCGTCGTGGAACAGGAGGGTCGGCCCGTTGTGGATCTCGCTCTTGACCGTGGCCACGATGGCGGCCGTTCCCGGACGCTCGAAGTCCTTGGAGTCGACGTTCCAGCCCAGCGGGCGCATGCCGTGGGACGCGGCGAGGTGGCGGCTGTAGGGCGTGAAGGCGCCGCCCGGGGCCCGGTAGTACTGCGGGTGTACGCCCCCCGACGCCTTGGTGATCATGCGTTCGGCGTCCACAATCTGCTGCGACTGGTAGGCCTCGGACTTCTTGTCCATGGCGGTGTCGTGGGAGACCGTGTGGTCGCACAGCCGATGCCCGGCCGCCACGACCTCCCTGACCAGTTCGGGGTGCGCCTGGGCCTGCGTGCCCACCATGCAGAACGTGGCCTTCACACCGTTGTCCCGCAGCACCTTGAGCACCTGCGGGGTCCAGACGGGGTCCGGCCCGTCGTCGATGGTGATGTTGACCGCGTGGGTGCCCCGGTCCGAGGCGTGGGCTATCTCCGCGGACAGCGGCGCCCCCGCCGGGCCCTGGGCCCGGGCGTTCGGCGCGGAGGGGCTTGCCAGGACGTCCACTCGTGCGCCGGGTCCCTCGGCGGGGCCGGCCTGCGCGGTCCATACGGAGGTGACGGCGGCCACCGCCGTCACCCCGACCGCCGCCGCGAGCACCCGCCCGTGCCATCCCCGTCCGCCATGCCGCACCATGTCCGCCCCGTTCCTCGTCCTCTGCTGGTCACGTGCACCCATCAGGACGGGAGAAGGCCGCTACGGGATCCGTCTGTTACCGATCACGGACAATTCCGCGGGGATTCCACGACATCGCGCGGCGGTCACCCGGGGACGGCGCGGCGGCAGCGCCGGGATCCTGGCCGGCCCCGGCATCGGCGACACCCTGCGCACGGCGGAGCAGCGGGCGTTCGACGGCACCCCGAAGGAGATGCGGTACGTCCCGGAGGCCGGCCGGTACGAGGTGGACTGGCCAGGAGACGGACTGAACCGCTCTGCCCACGGGGCGGGAAGAGGCGACGCTCAGACCCTGCGCCAGCGCGCCAGTGCGAACGAGAAGAGGCCGAACAGCACGACCCCGGCGGCGACGAGCACCAGCAGCCACGGCCCGATCGGGGTCTCGGCGAACGAGCGCAGCGTGTCGTCGAGCCCCTTGGCCCGGTCGGGCCGGTAATCGACCGCGGCGCGAACCGCGAAGGCACCCGCCGCGGCGAACACCAGGCCGCGCGCCGCACCTCCGCCCACGCCGGCGATGTCCACCGATCGCCTCTGGGCCGGCGACATCTCGCCGAGCCTGAGATCGTCGTGGTACGTGCGCCGGACGGCCCGGACCGCGATCCAGACCCCCGCCACGGCGATACCGACCGCGACGGCGCCCACGATCCACTGACCGCCGGGCATGCCCAGAGCCCTGGCCGTGACGTCCCTGGACTGCTTGTCGCTCGAGGCGCCGCCCGTACCCGAACCGGTCGCGAAGGACAGCACGGAGTAGGCGACGAACGCGTAGAACACGCACCGGACCAGCGAGGACAGCCGCTTCGTCATTTTGCGGCCGTCCGGCCCGACGGAGCCGAACACCGCCTGGGACAACCGCCACACGGCCATGCCGGCGAGCCCGATGCCCAGCGCCCACAGCAGTACGGCGCCGAACGGCTCGTCCGCGATCTCGGCGAGCGCACCGCTGCGGTCGGCCTGCTGCCCGCCGTCGCCGAACGCGATCCGCAGCGCGAGCACGCCGACCAGTACGTAGATCACTCCGCGCGCGGTCAGCCCCGCCCGGGCAGCGGCCTGTGTGAGCGAGCCGACCTCGCGCCCGGCCCGCATCCGGCCGGTCCGGACCATCGCACTCGTGTTCATCTCAACCTCCCCGAATCCTTGTGCCCCCGGGCCGGGAGGACACACCGACCGGGCGACGGCCCCGGTCGGTGCACCAGAGGCGCCGACCTGATGGCCTATCAGGGAGTCATGTACTCGAGCCGTCCTCCACGACCGAGCCGGCTGGGCCTAGGGGGTGCGCAGGGCCTCGCGCATCGTCTGCGCGGTGGTGGCGGGGTCGTAAGCACCGGTGACGCCGTCGACCAGGATGATGTCGCCCTCGATGTGCCGTGAGCGCAGCTGTGCGATGTCCTGGTACGCGGGCGAGTCCCACCAGGCCCGCGCCTCGGCCAGGGTGGGGAAGCCGATGACGACCACGTGACCGGGCCAGCTGCCCTCCTTCACCTCGTGCTGTGTGGCGTGCACGAGGAAGCGGCCGCCGTAGGGGGCGAAGGTGGCGGTGATGCGCTCGATGTACTCGGCGATCTCCGGGTGCGGAGCGGCTTCCTGCAGGTGGGCTATGGCGTAGGCGGTCATGGCGTCCTTCCGGTCGGCCGGGCTCCGTACGCCGCGATCGTGGCATGCGCCCCGTTCGGGGGTCGATGACCTCCGAGGTAAGCGGCCCCTGGGCGGCGTGCGCCTGCCGCCCAGGGGCCGCCGGCCACCGGGTCCCGGTCCGCCGACGGAGCCGGGCGCGGAGCCGGGGCGTACGCCCGGTGGTCGGCGACGGCCGGCCTACGCGCTCTTGGGCCCCGCCTGCTGGACGACGTCGAAGGACCACAGCGTGGACCCGCTCGCCGCCGGCCTGGGGCGTTCGCCGCCTGCCGCGTCACCGCCCTGGTGGGCTGCCTTCATGGGGCCTTCCATCCAGGCCTGGAAGGACTCCTCGTCCCGCCACCGGGTGTAGACCAGGTAGTTGTCGGTGCCGTCGACCGGCCGGAGGAGTTCGAACCACTCGAAGCCGTCGGAACTCTCCACGGCGTGGGCACGGGAGGCGAAGCGCTTCTCCAGGGTCTCCCGCTGCTCGGCGGGGACCGTCAGTACGTTGATCTTGACTACGCTCATGGTCCCATCCTGCCGCAGCGCCCTCGGCTGACGCCGAACGGCTCGTCCGCTCGCGTGGAGGACGGGGGCGCGGCCGAACGCGTGCGCGCCCTATGGCGCGCAGGTCCGCTCCGGGCCTCCCCGCGGTGTGGCGGGGTGCCCCTTCGGTCTCGTCGCCATGAGGTCACACTGGGGTGGTGAACGAAGAGTTCGGGGCCCTGCACGAGCGGCTCGCCCGGTTGGAGGAACTGCTCACGGCGGCCCGTCAGGAGCCGGCCTGGCGCCGGCCCACCCACGATGAGTCGCGCTGGGCCGTCAGCGCGGCGGTGCTCGCCGCGGTCGCGCTGCAACTCCTGTTGCCCGAGCGGCTGGCCTTTCGTCCGGAATGGCTTCTGCCCACGCTGGAAGTGCTGTTGCTGGTCGTGCTGCTGTGCGCCTTCCGGATCCGTACGAGACGGGCGGCCTCGGTGCTGCGCGCGGGCGGGCTGACGCTGGCCGCTCTGGTCAGCGTCGCCAACGGCTGGTCCGCGGCGCTGCTGATCAGGGGACTGGTGCGCGGTGCCGAGGGGAGCGACGCCGGAACGCTGCTGATGACGGGGGCGAGCATCTGGCTGACCAACGTCATCGTCTTCGCCCTGTGGTACTGGGAGTGGGACAGGGGCGGGCCCGCGGCCCGTGCCGCAGGGCACCACGACTACCCGGACTTCCTCTTCCCCCAGATGCAGAGCCGGGAACTGGCGCCGGCGGACTGGGAACCGGCGTTCGCGGACTACCTCTACGTGTCGTTCACCAACGCGACGGCCTTCAGCCCCACCGACACGATGCCCCTGTCCCGTTGGGCGAAGTTGCTCATGGCTGCGCAGGCATCGGTGTCGCTGCTCACCGTGGCGCTGGTGGTGGCACGGGCGGTGAACATTCTCAGGTGAGGGGTGTCCAGGGGGCGGGGACCCCGCTGACGCCGACGGGGACCGCCCGCGGGCGGCGCGGCTGCAAGAGGCTGCCTGCGACCGCGGCGGCGCCACCGCCCAGGCCGAGGGCAGCCTCGGCCCGGCCGCCGGCCCGCCGGGGGAACCCCTATCCGGCGAGTGTCTGCGTGCCCAGCACGGTGAGCAGTGCGAGGCGCTCGGCGTCCTCGGTTCCCGGCTCGGCCGTGTAGACCATGATGCGCAGATCGCTGCCCGTCACGGTGAGCACGTCGCAGTCCAGCGTCAGAGCACCGACGCGCGGATGGTCGATGATCTTCCGAGCGGCCTCGTGGCGGCCGACCGTTCCGGAGTTCCACAGCTCGGCGAACCGGTCGCTGCTCCTGCGCAGATCCCCGATCAGCCGGCGCAGCCGCTGGTCGGCCGGATAGCGGCCGGCGGCCGCCCGCAGATCGGCCACCAGTGCCGCCTCGAACGCACGCAGCGACTCCGGGCTGTGCCGGGTGCGGCTGCCCGGGCCGACGAAGTGCCGCCACACGCTGTTGCGCTCGTTGCCCCGCCAGCCGGACGGGTCGCCCATCAGGGCCGCGTACGGCGGATTGGCCATGAGCAGCGTCCAGGTCGCGTCATAGACGGCGACGGGCGTCCCGGTGAACCGGTCCACCATCCGCTGGACGCTCGGGGTGATGTACGTGGGGACCGTGTCCGGGCCCGGCGTCGCCAGCCCCGCCAGCCGGAACAGGTGGGCCCGCTCGTCGCCCGACAGCCGCAGGGCCCGGGCGAGGGCGTCGACGACCTGCGTCGACGGGTTGGAGGCGCGGCCCTGTTCCAGGCGGGTGACGTAGTCGACGGAGATGCCGGCCAGCATGGCCAGTTCCTCACGGCGCAGCCCGGCCGCGCGCCGCTGTCCGCCCGCGGGCAGCCCCGCAGCCTCGGGCGGGACCCGGTCCCGCCACCGGCGCACCGCCCTGCCGAATTCCGCCGTCGCCATGCAGACCAGTGTGCCCCCGCGCCGCGCGGTGTGCCTGGTACCAGGAGTCCCAGGAACACGGGACGCCTGGCTGGCCGCGCCGCCCGACCGGAACCTGGGGGCATGACGACAACACTGATCACCGGGGCCAACAAGGGCCTCGGATACGAGACCGCCCGTCGGCTGCTCGCCGTCGGCCACACCGTCTACATCGGCAGCCGGGACGCCGAACGCGGACGCCGCGCCGCCGAGCGGCTGGGCGCGCGGATGCTCCTCATCGACGTCACCGACGACGCGTCCGTCGCGGCCGCCGCCAAGGCCGTCGAGGCCGACGGCGGACTGGATGTGCTGGTCAACAACGCCGGCATCGAGGCGCGCGGCGAAGGCAACACGGTCGTCGACGCCGCCGGAGCCACCGCCGACCTGGTGCGGTCCGTGTTCGAGACCAACGTCTTCGGCCTCGTGCGCGTCACCCACGCGTTCCTGCCACTGCTGGCGCGGTCCTCCGCGCCGGCCGTGGTGAACGTCAGCAGCGGCCTGGGCTCGCTCACCCGCGTCGCCACCCCGGGCACGCCGGCGTACGCCTACCCCGGTGTCGCCTACCCGGCGTCGAAGGCCGCGGTCAACATGATCACGGTGCAGTACGCCAAGGCGTTCCCGAACATGCGGATCAACGCGGTCGAGCCCGGCTACACCGCGACCGACCTCAACGGCAACACCGGCACGCAGACCGTCGAGGAGGGCGCCGAGATCATCGTCCGGATGGCACAGGTGGGCCCCGACGGCCCCACCGGAGCCTACGTCGACGCCGCGGGACCTCTGCCCTGGTGAGTGCCCGTCACCACGCCGGTGTCCTGGAGTCCGGCCGACTCCAGGACACCGGTGCGCGAGCTCACGGCCGACGTCACGGCACGCCGGGCCCCGGCGCTCCACGCGCAGCGGCGGCGCCGTTCGTGCAGCGGACCCCCTTTTTGTGCAATCGTGGCCGGTGTTTTGCTGCCGCACCGTTGTCCCGCTCAGCCGCCCGTGCCTAGCCTCACGTGCGGATCACGCGGAAGGGTCGCCATGCTGAAGACCGTCAGAGATCAGGCAGCGGGACTCACCAAGGACCAGCGCCACGCCTTCGTCGCCGCCTATCTGGGCTGGGCGATGGACGCCTTCGACTACTTCCTGGTCGTTCTCGTGTACAGCGAGATCGCCAAGGACTTCGACGTCTCCCTCACCGACATGGCCTTCCTGACCACCGTCACCCTGGTGATGCGCCCGGTGGGAGCCCTGCTGTTCGGTATGTGGGCCGACCGCCGCGGTCGCCGCGTCCCGCTGATGACCGACGTCGTCTTCTACTCCGTCGTCGGATTCGCCTGCGCCTTCGCGCCGAACTACACGGTGCTGCTGGTGCTGCGCCTGCTGTACGGCATCGGGATGGGCGGCGAGTGGGGGCTGGGCGCGGCGCTCGCCATGGAGAAGATCCCGGCGGCCAGGCGCGGATTCTGGTCCGGCCTGCTGCAGAGCGGATACTCCCTGGGCTATCTGCTCGCCGCCGTGGCGTTCTTCGTCATCGAGCCCGCCTTCGGCTGGCGGGGACTGTTCGCCTTCAGCCTGGTGCCCGCCCTGGTGGCGCTGTGGGTGCGGAGCCGCGTCGAGGAGAGCGAGGTGTGGGAGAAGAGCGTCCGCCTCAACCGCACCCCCGCCTACCGGGTGTTCAAGGACCCGGCGGTCCTGCGGCGCTTCCTGTACCTGGTGGCGCTGATGACCGCCTTCAACTGGATGTCGCACGGTACCCAGGACATCTACCCGACCTTCGTGAAGAAGGGCCTGGGCCTGTCCGCGAACACCTCGATCGCCATCGCCGTGGTCTACAACATCGGCGCCATTCTCGGCGGTGTGGTGCTCGGCGCCTACTCCGAGCGACTGGGCCGCCGCCGCACGATCATGATCGCGGCGGCCGGGGGCCTGCTCGTCGTGCCGCTCTTCGTGCTGTCCACGAGCGTCGGCTGGCTGATGCTGTCCTCGTTCCTGATGCAGGTGTGCGTGCAGGGGGCATGGGGCGTCATCCCGGCGCACCTGACCGAGCTGAGCCCGGACTCCATCCGAGGCTTCTACCCGGGCGTCACCTATCAGCTCGGCAACCTGATCGCCGCCCTCAACCTGCCCCTCCAGGAGGCCCTCGCCGGGCGCCACGGCTATCCGGCGGCCATGGCGTGGACCATCCTGCCGACCTTGGCCGTGGTCATCCTGCTGAGCGCGGTGGGCAAGGAAGCCAAGGGCATCCGGTTCGGCGGCACCGGCACGCAGGCGCCGGCCGGCGCGGTGGCGGACACCGCGCAGCCCTGACGCTCACCGGCCGCGCACACCGGGGGCGCAGCCGTCTCCCGGGGCGCGCCGCGGAGTCCCGGCAGGCGTCCGCACACGGCCTTCCGACACACACCCGATGGCCTTGACTTCGAGAACACTCGAAGCTCTAGTGTCGCCAGGGTCGGGGGCGTTGCGGGTGACGGTGAACGGAGACGGACATGCACGTGGGCGTGCACATCAACCGGTTCGACCACCCTGAGGGCGTCGGCGCGCTGCGCGACGAGCTGGCCGCCGCGGGCGCCGCGGCGGAGGCAGCGGGCGTGAGCTGGCTGTCGGTCATGGACCACTACTTCCAGATGGAGTTCAACGGCGGAGCCGAGGCGCCCATGCTCGAGGCGTACACCACCCTCGGCTACCTGGCCGGCCAGACCTCCACGGTGCAGCTCGGCGTGCTGGTCACCGGTGTGACGTACCGTCACCCCGGGCTGCTCGCCAAGATCGCCACGACCCTCGATGTGCTGTCCGGCGGCCGGGCCACGCTGGGGATCGGGGCGGCCTGGTACGACCGCGAGCACCACGGCCTGGGCGTGCCGTACCCGCCGCTGGCGGAGCGCTTCGAGCGGCTGGAGGAGACGCTGCGGATCTGTCTGCAGATGTGGGATCCGCAGAACAACGGGCCGTTCTCGGGCCGGTACTACCAGCTCGCCGAGACACTGTGCGTGCCCCCGCCGGTGAGCTCACCGCGCCCCGAGATCCTGGTCGGCGGTGGGGGCGAGAAGAAGACGCTGCGGCTCGTCGCCCGCTACGCGGACGCCTGCAACCTGTTCGCCACGACCCCGGAGGAGGTCGCGCACAAGCTGGACGTGCTGCGCGGCCACTGCGACGACGCGGGCCGCGACTACGACAGCATCCGCAAGACGATGACCTACTCGGGAGACCCGGCCACCGAGGGCGACGTGGACGCCTTCACCGGCGACATCTCCGGCTACGGCAAGCTCGGCATCGACACGGTCATCCTCGCGCCCCGCACGGGCGCCACCTCCCCGTGGATGGAGTCCTTCGTGGCTCCCGCCGTGCGGCGGCTGGCCGAGCTGGACTGAGCCCGGCACCGGCGGACTGCGAGGCGGAGGGGGGGGGGGGGGGGGGGGGGCCCCCCCCAACCACCCCCCCCCCCCCCCCCCCCTGGGGGCCCACCCCCCCCCCCTTGGTTTTGTGCCCCACATGGGGGGGGGGGGGAGGCGTCGGGGGC
>NZ_JBVHTR010000011.1:190885-204255 GCF_055565775.1 Streptomyces sp. NPDC028331
CCCCGCCCTCCTCCTGTCCGTTTTCCCTGGGGGGGGAGGGCGCGCCCTCCCCTCCCCCCCCCCCCCCCCCCCCCCCCCCCCCCCCCCCCCCCCCCCCCCCCTGCGCCTGGGCGACTACCCACACTCTTCGGGTTCATGCCCGACGAGCGGGGCGTGCGGACGGCTGCTGCGGCCGGGCCCCGGTGCGTTCAGTTCCCGCTGGACGTCGCTTCCCGGTAGAGGTTCTGGACTTGCCGGTCGAAGGCGACGCTGTAGGAGACGTCGGGGGTGTCGCCGCCCTGTTCGTAGCCGCCGATGACTCCCATGACCGTGCCCGGGCCGTCGCCGGTGACCCAGGGGCTTCCGCTGGTGCCGCCGGTCATGCCGGTGCAGTAGATCTCGTTCTGGGTGCTGCCGGCCGGGGAGATGTCGTTGGTGCAGGTGATCGGGGTCTGCGAGGTCGCCGGGTAGGCGGTGAGGGTGACGCGTGCGTGCCTGCCTTCGTCGGTGCCCAGGGTGTAGCCGCCGACCTGGGACTGGATGGTGTGGCCGTGCAGGGGTGCGACGACGGCGAAGGCGACGTCGTCGTCGGGGTTGGAGTCGGCCGTCCACTGTGGGTCGACGACGATGCGTTGCAGGTGCCACACGCCGTAGGGGGCGACGCCGTCGTGGTAGGCGGGGACGAAGACGTCGGAGGTGGAGCCGAGGCAGTGCGCGGCGGTCACGATGAGGTTCCGGCCGGGGCTGTCGACCACGCTCGCCGTGCAGTGGTGCGACCCGCTCAGACCGTCGCTGCCGAACAAGGCCCCTACCTGCGGGGGCAGTTGGGAGGCCGGAACCGTCCGTGAGCGGCCCGGGGAGACGTTTGCCGCGCAGGGGACGCGGTGGCGTGCGGCGCAGGCCGAGCGGGGGCGGCGGACGGGGACGGTGAGGCGGTCGCCTTCGGAGGGGCGGGGGACGGTCGCCGGTGTCCCGCGCTGCTGGAGTGCCGCGGTGGACTCACCGTCCGCTTGGCGTTCACGGCGCGCAGACCGAAGATCTTGCCGGCGGCCGCTGCGCCGCCGGTGCACGCTACGAGGCACACCGCAACGCACGCCGCGATCAGCGCCGGTCTGCGACACCGGGCGCGTCCGGTGTGCCGCCTGCCCCTGTCCGTCGCCCCCTGCATCGTCATGGGTTCGTCTCGCTTCCCTAGCCGTCTGTCCCCTGGTACCCCCACATGCCGCACATGTGCCTGAGGATCACGTCGCGCCGTGATGCCCGGATGGGAGGCGGATGGGAATCGGATGAACTCGGCCGCGAGGCGACCGGGCTGCTCCCGGGGAGCGGGTCGGCCGTGTTCCCGGCCGGGTCAGGCGAGCGCGCCCTTCTCGCAGATCTGCCGGGCGACCTCGCGGATTTTGATGTTCTTCTTCTGCGAGTAGCGGCGCAGCACGTCGAACGCCTGGTCCTCGGTGAGGTGATGGCTGCCCATGAGGATGCCCATGGCTTCGCCGATCACATGGCGGGTGGCGATGGCCTGCTCCATCTGCGCGGTGGTGCGGGCGCTGGAGAAGGCGACCGCGGCGTGCGAGGCCAGTAGCCAGCCGGCGGTCTCGCTGGCCTCGGTGAACGCGCCCGGCCGACGGGAGTACAGGTCCAGCGCGCCGAGATCCTCGTCCTCGGTGAACAGCAGGAAGCCCATCATGCTGCCCACACCCAGCTCGGCGGCCTGCGGGGCGTAGGCGGGCCAGCGTCCGTGCTCCTGGGTGAGGTCGGCGATGCGGAACACCCTCTCCCCTTCGCGGGTGCGAGCGGCGTCGAAGCAGGGGCCTTCCCCGAGGTGTTCCTGAAGCCGGTCGCTTCGGACGACCAGAGTGTCGGTGGGCGCCATCGTCTGCACCCGTGTGCCGTGCAGAAGGAGGATGCCGGCCGCGTCACACCCCGCCACCAGGTCGAGGGCCGAAGCGGTGATCCGCTCCAGGGTGGCGTCGACCGAGTCCTGGGCGAGCAGGTCCCGCGCCATGGAGGCCATCTGCTGTGCGAACAAACGCCAGTCCATACCGACCTCCGTGTCGTCGACGACGTCACTCGCCCGCCGGCCGGGCCGCGGTGCTGGTCGGACACCGCCACGGCGGGCGTCGGCTCCGGCAGTGCCAGCCCCACGCCTCCAGCCTCCCACCCGTTCTCCCGTCACCTTAGAACGCCGGTCCGGCGGCCTGCGGGATCGTCGTCCCCTCGGCGGGTCCCTGTTCGCGTCGCGCCGTGCGGCCGGGGCGCTGTCGGTCCCGGAACGGCTCGTCGGCCCGAACCGGTGGTGGCTGCAGCGCCGCACCGTCCGGCAAGCGGATGCCTGTCACGCCTCCAAGGCGTCGCGGACCGTGGGGCGGCAGTCGATGAGGGCGTCGAGACCGACCAGTTGCAGAACCCGCAGGACGGGTTGCCGGACGCCGGCCAGGCGCAGCCAGCCCTGCTCGCCGTGAGCCTGGTGGGCGGCGATGAGGACGGTGATGCCGCCGGAGTCCAGGAATGTCACGCCGCCGAAGTCCGCCACGGTCCGCGGGACGGCGGTACCGGAGGGAGGCGTCAGGGCCCTGCGGAGAGAGCCGACGGTGTTGTGGTCGATCTCTCCCGTCACCGTGACCACGGTCACCCCGTCGACGAGGGTGCTGTTGATCGACAGGCGGTTCGGTTCTGCCAGTTCGTCGGTGTCTGTCACACGTCCCTCGACAACGGTTCGGTGATCTTCAAGCGGGTGCCTCCCTGAGGATGCTGCCCCAAGATGCCACGGGGATGCGCGGAAGGCCATGCGGCAGGTCTGTACCGCGCGGGAGTGGGTATACGCGGGCGTGTGAACGGGGTAGCGAAGGTGATTCGGATGGAACCAGATGTCCTCGGGGAGGACCGGATAGCACCAGAACGTAAGCCTGTGCATGTCATGGCGGCGTTGGAGGGCGACGGTGCCTGCATCGCTCAGGCCCGTCATCTGGCGGCCGACTTCCTCGCCCGGGCGGAGGCCGTCCACGGGGTGCCCGTGCCGGACCGGACGGTCGACCTGACGCAGTTGGTGGTCAGCGAGCTGGTCACCAATGCCCGCAAGTACGCGCCCGGCCCTGTGCTGCTCGAGGTGCGGATCGCGGACGGGGCGGTGGAGGTGGAGGTCTGGGACAGCGATCCGGTACTGCCGGTGGCGCGGGCGGCCGACCCCGGCCGGGTGGGGCAGCACGGCCTGGAGATCGTGATGGCCGTCGTGCAGGGGTTCGAGGTACGACGGGAGCCGGTCGGCAAGCGCATCACCGCCCGGATCGACCTGCCGGCCGAGCCGGTCGTCGACTTCACCGGACGCCGCCCCCGGCAGGCCTGATCACCCGCTCCAGCCTTTTGCCAGGAAATCCCGCCCCGGCAGGGTCCGCCGCCGATGGCGCCCGGCCGGACGTCGAGCCGTCCGGCCGGGGTGCGGCTTCCATCCCGCTCGGCCCCGCGGCACACCGCACGTTGCCGGACGCCCGGGGACGGGTACTCGGCAACGGACCCGCGACCGGGAGAGGGGGAGTCCCACCAGGCAGCGATTCGACAGACGGAACCGCTCCGCGATTCCGTCGGACGGGGCGGTCATGACCAAGGCCACTGAAGACGCGGTCGAGATCCATTTCATCGGCAACGCGACGGTCCTGCTCCGCTACGGCGAGCTGACCCTCCTGACGGACCCGAACTTCCTGCACCGCGGTGAGTACTCCTACCTCGGGTACGGGCTGGTGAGCCGCCGCCTCACCGAGCCGGCCCTCGACGTCGCCGCACTGCCACGCCTCGACGCCGTGGTTCTCTCCCACCTGCACGGAGACCACTGGGATCGCCGGGCCCGACGGCATCTGGACCGTTCCCTGCCCGTCGTCACGACCCCCCACGCCGCGCGCCGGCTCAGGACCGTGCACGGTTTCCACCGGGCGGGAGGACTGCGGACCTGGCAGGGCTGCACGCTCCGGCACGGTGACGACCAGGTGCGCATCACCGCCTTGCCGGGACGCCACGCCGGTCACCCGGTGCTGCGCGGCCTGCTGCCGCCCGTGATGGGCAGCATGCTGGAGTTCGGCCCCGCGGACGGCGCTGTCCGACTGCGGCTGTACCTGTCGGGCGACACGCTCCTGTTCGACGGGCTCGACGCCATCGCCCAGCGCTTTCCGGCCGCCGATCTCGCCGTGCTGCATCTGGGCGGCACCCGCCTGCCGGGCGGCTTCCTGGTGACCATGGACGGCGCACAGGGAGCCGAGCTCGCCCGGCGTCTCCAGCCCCGCCTGGTGCTGCCCGTCCACTACGGCGACTACACGGTGATGCGCTCGCCGCTCGCGGACTTTCTCGCCGCCGTCGCACAGGCGGGTCTGGCCGACCGGCTCGTCCGCTGCCGCCATGGGCAGCGAGCGCGGGTGAGTGCAGCCCGGGACGAGTCTCCCGCCGTGTTCTGACCTGCCGGGTTCGACGACCTGCCGGTTTCGACGACCTGCCGGTGCCGCGGTTTCCCCGGTTTCGGCGACCCGCCGGTGCCGCGGTCGCCGGTCTCGACGAGAGGGGTCAGCGCGTTCAGCGAGTTCGGCGACCGGCCGGCGGCTGGATGTAGTCCTCCAGGCGCGCCACGGCGAATCCCTGCTCCTGGATCCGCTTGAGGAGATTTCGGAACATCTCCGTCATGCCGACACCCTTGAGCTCCTTCGGACCGCGGAAGTGGGCGACGATGATGTCGCCCGGGCGCAGCTTCCTGTCCGGTTCCTGGTACTGCATGTTCTTGATCTGCATGGACTCCCGCCACCACACGATCGCCCGGGGCCCGCACTCACCCACCGCGATGCGGGTGTTGAGGTTGTAGGCGCCGTAGGGCGGGCGGAACAACAGGGGGGCGGTGCCGTACTGCCGGGTGAGGACCTGCTGGTCGCCGCACACCTCCTCCTTCTGACGGGCCGGCGGCAGCGCGCTCATCACCGGGTGGTGCAGGGTGTGGTTCTGTATGTGGTCACCCATCGCCTGCAGTTGCCTGAAGTACGCGTAGTCCGACTTTATGGCGTCGTTCATCAGGAACATCGTGATCGGGACCTTCAGGTCCCGCATCATCCGTATGAACCTGGGGTCCTTCTCCTGCCCGTCGTCGACGGTGATGAAGACGACCTTCTGCGAGGTCGGTATGTGCGTGAGGACCGGGACCGTGCCGGTGGCCGAGAGCTTCACGGGCTTGTCGGCCGGAGGCTTGGGGGGTGCGGGCAGCGGCGTCAGGCCCCACTTGTGCCAGACGTCGGCGGCGACGCGCGGCGTGGCGCTTGCGCTGCCGCCGGTGGGGGAGGGCTGCGACGAACCGGGGAGCGCTGCGGGGCCCCTTCCGCCGCCCGCGCCGCAGCCGCCGACCGTCAGGGCCGCCATGACCGCCCCCGCCAGTGTCCCGTGGAACCTGCCCCACCTGCTGCGCCGCTTCACCGCGCCGGTCTCCGTAACTGCCGTGCCGTCTCCGCCTCGGGTACGGTACCCGGCCGAACGGGTGTTCCTGCGGCGCCAGGTTGGGTGTCGCGACGCTCAAACTCCGCGATCTCCGCTGCCGGTTGAGGCCGGGCGTGCGGGCGGGGCACCGGTGATCGCGGCGCGGTAGAGGGCCTCGGTGGCGTCGCCGAAGTAGGCGCTGTAGGAGACCTGTGGCGTGTTGCCGCCGGTGTGGTAGCCGCCGATCACTCCGACCACCGCCCAGCCGCCCGGCCACGGCACCAGCAGGGGGCCGCCGCTCGTCCCGTCCACGAAGCCGTCGCAGGCGATGCGCAGGAACGTGCCGGGGTCGGCCGGATCATCGCCGGTCCACTCGGTGGTCCGGCTCCAGCACTCGAGCGGCTTCTCCGCCCCCGCCGGGTACCCGATCATGCGCACGGGGGCGTGGTGGTACCCCGTCCCGGTGAGCAACCGCACCCCGCCGACCGCGTCCTGGACCAGCGTCCCGTCCTGGTCGGGCTCGGTGACCGCGAACGCGAAGTCGTACTCGGCTCCCGCGTGTTCGCCCAGGTCGTAGTACCGCTGCGAGACGTAGACGCCGTCGTTCCGGACCGGGAAGATCCCGAAGGGCTTGAGTCCGTCGTGGTACTGCGGCACGAAGGCCAGATTGCGTTCGGGGGACGCGCCGGCGTAGCCCTTCAGACAGTGTCCGGCGCTGAGCACCAGGGTGTGTCCGGGGCTGCGCACCACGGAGCCGCTGCAGGTGCGCCCGGTGCCGGTGGCGTCGGTCCAGAAGAAGGTTCCGGCCTGGGGCATGCCGTCGAAGCTCCGGCTGGGCGGGATGTACTCGCCCGGTTGAGGCCCGTCCACCGCCGGGGAGGGGGCGGGGGTCGTCGGCCCGGCCTCGGCACCCTTGCCGGTGCCGCCGGGCAGGGCGGCCGCCATCCGGGCGGGAGTCCAGTAGGCGTCGAGCCGGACGGCGACCGGGTTCGGCCCCGTCGGAACGCCGTCGGCGGCAGCGGCCGGGGCGAGCCCCGCGGCGAACAGCAGGGCTGCCGCGCACGCGGTGGCGCAGCGGATGATCCGTGTCCGACGCACCATCAGTTCCCTTCCGGCGGAGACGAGTGGCGGTACACCATAGGCCCGGAGCCGCCGTGGCCACAGAGCGCATACGGCCAGCCGCCCCTGGCGAGGCGGCCTGCGCCCGGGGTGGGCGGAGCGGCCCCCGACCTGCCGGGGGGTGCGCGCCCCGGAGCGCCGGTGCAGAACGGTGCCGCGGCCGGGTGTCCGGAAACGAGTGTCCGATCCGCGGATGAGGTCTCTTGCGTCGCGGATCAGGTCTCTGGCGAACCGCTCGGCGAGACCGTAATGAGCCCGGGGGCAGCGGGAATGCGTCCGCGGGTGCCGTTGTTGCAGGAGGCAGCTGACATGCTCGGGCCAACCGCCGGAGGTGTCGGCGGAAGGAGGACCTCATGGCACGCACCAGCGCGCGTCCCGTCGTCAGGCTGAAGTCGACGGCCGGGACCGGCGTCACCTACGTGACGCGGAAGAACCGTCTCAACGACCCCGACCGGCTCGTCCTGCGCAAGTACGACCCGGTGGTCGGTCGGCACGTCGACTTCCGCGAGGAACGCTGAACCACTCCTCCGCCCCCAGGGGGCGGAGGACCCCCACGAGGAGGTACACCCCATGAGGCCTGGCATTCACCCCGACTCGCGCCTGGTCGTCTTCCGCGACCGCGCCGCGAACGCCTCGTTCCTCGTCCGCTCGACCGCGCGCTCGGCCAGGACGGCCGAGTGGGTGGACGGGCGCACCTACCCGCTGATCGACGTGGAGATCTCGTCGGCCAGCCACCCGTTCTACACCGGCACCTCCCGCGTCGTGGACACCGCGGGCCGTGTGGAGCGTTTCGAGCGCCGCTACGGCCGCGCGGCGGCGGCCCGCCGCTGACCCCGGCCCCGGCCCGGGCCCCGGTCCAAGGCCCGAGCAGAAGGAGAGACCCATGAAGGTGCGCAAGTCCCTGCGCTCGCTGAAGGCCAAGCCGGGGGCACAGGTGGTCCGCCGGCGCGGCGTGACGTTCGTCATCAACAAGAAGGACCCGCGCTTCAAGGCCCGCCAGGGCTGACGAACCGCCCCGCAGAACCAGGATCGGCCCGGCCCGCACCACGCGGGCCGGGCCGACTGCTGTCTCGCTCCCGCCTCCCAGGACACCGGCGCAGCGCCCGTGCGAACGGGACGCCGTGGGTCCCCTGAACGCAGGACCTAGGTCCGTTACATACGGGAATGCGCCGTATGGGTGACTCCGGGCGGTGAGCCGGTCCGTGGAATCCCGCGTCATCGGTCGGCTTTCCGCTGGTCAGCGGCGTGATGGAGGGGGTGCGTACCGGGGGATCACCTGTCCCCGCTGGTCGATGGCTTCTACAAGGGAGCGTTACGGATATGTCGGCGTTTTGTAACGCGAACGGTGCCTTTGATCCGGTGGCGGTGAAGGCGGCCACAGTGGCGGCCTCGGCACCGAGCCGGGATTCGGATGCACACCGGCCCCGACGGGGTGGGCGTGCACGAACGCCAGAAGGGACAGCTTCATGTCTGTTTCTCGTACCGCTCTTCGGCTGATCGCCGCGTGTGTGGCATCGGGCGCCCTCATCGGGGCGGCCGCCCTGCCCGCCCTCGCCGACGGGGGCAGCAACGTCGGCGTGCAGGGGAGAAGCCATGTCCGCAGCGTCCCCGCCACCGTCGGGGAGGGCAACGACCACGGCGGTGACCGGAACCGGGATCGGAACGGCGGCTGGTACCGCGACCGGGGCCACCACCACGGCTGGTACGGCGACCGTCACCACGGCTGGTACGGCGACCGTCACCACGGCCATGGCCGCCTGGGTGACTGGCTGCGCGACCGGGGCCGGCACCACGGCTGGTACGGCGAGCGGCACCACGGCCACCACCACGGCCACCACCACGGCTAGGACGTGACGCGCCCGGGCCCGCGTGGTGGACGCCCCGCTCACCGACGAGCGGGGGAGGCGGGCCCGGGCGGCGCACAGCCGGTGAGCCGCGCGGGAAGAGGGGCACCCGTGCGGTGACCCGGTGCCGACCGGGGCGGCGGGCGCAGTGGACGGGAGTGATGAGACATGGCGGACGCCGACGCGTTCATGGACCGGCTCAACCCGGAGATGTGCGTCGTCACGGCCGCGGCGGGCGACGAGCGGTCGGGATGCCTGGTCGGATTCTCCTCGCAGTGCTCCATCCGGCCGGTGCGGTTCGTGGTGTGGCTGTCCAAGGTCAACCACACCTTCGGGGTGGCCTGCTCCGCGGAGTGCCTCGCCGTCCATCTGCTGACCGGCGACCAGCACCGGCTGGCGACCCTCTTCGGCGGGGAGACGGGCGACCAGGTCGACAAGTTCTCGCAGGTGCGGTGGACGCGGGGACACGGCGGGGCGGTCGTCCTGGAGGACGCGGCGGCCTGGTTCGTCGGCACCGTCGAGCGACGCGTCGACGGGGGCGATCACGTCGGCTTCGTCCTCGAACCCGTGCAGTGCGGCCGGCGGGCCGACGGCCCCTTGCTGCGGCTCGGTGACGCCCTCGACATCAGCCCCGGCCATCCGGTGGACTGACCCGCGCCGGCGCCGTCGAAGGCCGGGCACCATGCGGCTCGCACCACCGTCCCGTCCGGGCCCGGGCCTCTTGATCAGGCCCCGGGCCCGGACGCCGTGTGCGGGCCGCTTCCATGCCCGTCGCCCACGGCGCGTGCCGAGGCGCCGGGCCGCGTGTACGCCTGTCGGGGACTGAGAGGCCCGTGGTCACCCGTGCACACGACGACGGCTTCCAAGGATTCGCCGCAGTCGCGGTGGTGGACCTCCAGAGGCGGTCCCTCGGGGTCCGCGGTGTAGCGGTCGCCCCACTGCTTGAGCGCGATCATCACGGGCCACAGATCCCAGCCCTTGCGGGTCAGCCGGTACTCGTGGCGGGTGCGCCGGCCCGGCTCGCGGTACGGGACGGTGTGCAGAACCCCGGCCGCGACCAGTTTGCGCAGCCGGTCCGACAGCACCGCATCGGACAGTCCTACGTGCCGACGGAAGTCGTCGAAGCGGCGCACGCCGTTCATGGCGTCGCGCAACACCAGCAGCGACCACTTCTCGCCGATCAGGTCGAGGGTGCGCTGCACCGTGCAGTTCTCGGTGCTGGTCTCCAGCCAGGTCATGCCACCATCGTAGGCTGGCTTTGATATTGACAGCCAGAGCCCGCGATGGCTAGCTTCCCTTTCAGAAGCCAGCGCGGGAGGGGATGCCATGACCAGGTCACGCACGTTCGAGTGGGAAGACCCGAGCGTCTCCGCGGCCGCCGTCGGGCAGCAGAGCGGTCTGGACTTCCTGCGCAGCGTGCTCAGCGGACGTCTGCCCGCCGCGCCCATCGCCGCGACCCTCGGCTTCACCCTGGAGGAGGTCGAGTTCGGCCGTGCCGTCTTCACCCTGGAACCGGGGGAGGAGCACTACAACCCCATCGGCAGCGTCCACGGCGGTGTCTACGCCACCCTGCTCGACTCGGCCGCCGGCTGTGCCGTCCAGTCCGTCCTGCCGGCGGGCATGGGATACACGTCGCTCGACCTGAGTCTGAAATTCCTCCGCCCGATGACCGTGGACACCGGCAAGGTCCGCGCTGTCGGCAGTGTCCTCAACCACGGCCGCCGTACGGCGCTCGCGCAGGCCGAGCTGTTCGACTCCGAGGACCGCCTGCTCGCCCACGCGACCAGCAGCTGCATGCTCTTTCCGGTCGCCCCGCAGTAGCCCGGCGGGCCTCGCGATCGCGGGAACGACGCCCGGGAAACCGCGGAGCCGATCACATACCAGGACGTGTTGGTCCGGCTTCGCCCATTCGCCCCGGGCAGAGCCCGGGCATCGCCGGACAGGTCTCCGCCCGGTACCGGGACCTGGCCGCCGCCCCCGGCCGGAACGACTCGGCCCGCGATCCGCCTCTGCCTGCCGGCCGACCCCCCGGCGGAGGCCGACGGCCCGCTCTCCCGAGGGCAAGCGGCAGCGGCCGTGATGAGCCGAGGTCCGCGCCGCCTGTCCGTCCGGTTCACCCGGCAGCCCGCGCCCCACCGGTCCCACCGGTCGCCCCGAGGCCGCCGATGTGACTCTTGTCATGGGCGGCCTCTTCCGTACGGCGATGCTTAGTAGCGCGCCGCCTCCTTCCCATTTGGTGTCCAGGTGTCGCCAAATGGACATTCTTCGCCGCAGGTACGCCGGTTTGTCGATCATTCGTCCACCGATGCTTCTCTGCAATTCCCCGCTTTTCTGACGGGGTTACGGGGAGCCGGGAATGCGTGGAGCCGCATTTAGCGTGCCCACCGGTGTCTGGCAAGGGTCGCGTTTTCCTACGAAAGCGCGTAGTACCCGGCGCCCATTGCCCTTGTTTCCGTGCCTTCCGAGAATGACCGGGCCGCAGGGCGTCCCGGCATCTTCTGCACTGGATCCCGTGCTGGTGGCCGGGGTTGGCGTTGCGTGCAGCGTGTACCGCGTGGCTTCCGTGCGTGGAATTGTCATGTGCAGCAAATGCCTGGGTGCCGTAAGAAGCGATGCCAATACCCAGTGAGGACGGTCGCGTGAGCAAGCACCGCAGAAGAATGCACCACCGGAAGGCACTCATAGCCGCCGTGACCATAGCCGCCGTGGGCGTCCCGTCCGTCGCCGTGGCCTGCGTGAATTCGCACGACGGACGGCCGGCGACGCACCGTTCCCACCATCACCGGGGGAAGAACGCCCATGCGGCCGCCAAGTGGTGGTGGGCGAAGGCGACACCGAGCCCCACCACCTCGGCCAAGCCGACCCCTTCGGCGACCACCGCCCCTGCCAAGCCGAGTCCTCCGGCGACCACCGCCCCTGCCAAGCCGACCCCCTCGGCGACCACCGCCCCCGCCAAGCCGACCCCTTCGGCGACCACCGCCCCCGCCACCCGGCCCGCGGCTTCGAGTACCCCGACGTCCAGTGCACCCGCCTCCGCCACGGCACGGGTCGTGGCACTCGTCAACAGCGAGCGCGCCAAGGTGGGCTGCGCACCGCTCTCCGTCAACGCGAAGCTGACGAAGGCCGCTCAGGCACACAGCGCGGACATGGCCGCCCACCAGAACATGTCCCACACCGGCTCCGACGGTTCGTCCCCGGGCGACCGCATCACCGCCGCCGGGTACTCCTGGAGCGCGTACGGCGAGAACATCGCGTACGGCTACAACACCCCGGAAAGCGTGATGGCGGGCTGGATGGCCAGCCCGGGGCACAAGCGGAACATCCTCGACTGCGGATTCAAGGAGATCGGCGTGGGCCTCGCGCAGCCCGGCTCCTACTGGACGCAGGACTTCGGCACCGCCCGCTGACCAGGTCGCCCCGCCGACGACCCACCCGGTTCGGCGGGGGCGGTGGCCCGTACCGCCGCGCATGCTCGGCCGCCCTGTGGGCCGGTGACAAAAGGGCGGCCGGCACGCTGCGTTCCTGACCGGGGCCGCGGCCTGTAACCGGCGGCGCTCCGGTCGGCAATGCGGTCGGCGGTGCGGTCGGGCGCGGGCCTCACCGTCTGCCCCGCCTCGGATGTGGTCGCCTCTGTCGTCACAGCCACCTCCCGGCCCCGCGATGTGGCTTTCGAATAGGGCAGCGGCGGGGCGGAGGACTGGGCGGATCGGTGCTCGGTTTGCGGAAGATGAGTCTTCGGGGCTGGTGGTTCGTCCGCATGTGACAAGGCACCGCGGGTGCAAGCGGCCCGGTGAAGCGGTCCCGTGATCAGGACCGGCGGCCCGTCTCCTCCGTGTGCGGGGCGCTGTCCGGCGACGGCTGCAACGTCCAGTGCAACCGCAGCAGCAGCCGTACGCGGTGGAAGAGGAAGGCCGCCATGGGGAGTTCCACGAAGACGGCGAGTGCGGCGGACGTCCAGACGGCGGACGTGCCCAGGGCGAGCGAGACGTCGAACCACGCGTCGCACACCAGGAGGACGGCGGTCGCCAGGGCCGGCAGCACCACGGCCCGGTGGCGGCGTATGCCGAGGACCGCTGTCGCCCCCAGCGCCGCCAGGAGGAGTATGTCGAAGCCGACCCAGGTGGTGCGCCACGCGTGGACCCGGTAGTCGGACGGCAGCGTCACTCCCAGAATCACCGTCCAGGGGATCAGGCCCACTGCGGAGACGATGAGCAACTCGAGCGTATGCCGTCGGCGCCGCTCGAGCAGGGGATTCCGGCCGCCCCGGCCCGTGCGGGCCGAGCCCGCCGGTCTCGAGGCGCCCTCGCGGGAGAGGGCGGACACCGGGTTCTCGGTCGCCTGGCTCATCGGCGTGTGGTTTCCTCGCGGGCCAGGGGCACGGACGCGGGGTACCAGATAGTGAGGCGACGCGTGGTGAGCCAGCCGAGGCCGGCCAGGAACACGCCGAACAGGGCGTCGGGAAGGTGCCGGCTCAGCAGCATCACCGCCGCAGCGGTGTCCAGACCCATGGCGAGGACGATGATCGCGGCGCGCTGCCAGGCTTGACGCGGTGCGCCGGCCGCCACCGGTCGGTGGGGCCGACCGCGGAAGACGGCCGAAGGGATGTGGCTCATCGCGGCCGCCTCTCCTGCCCTTTTTGATCATTGCCCATCTCAGCCTCCGGAGAGCCGAAAGTCGCCAACGACAACCGGAGAAAGGTCTCCTGTTATTCCTGCCGAGTGCCGTCAGAAGCGCGCTTCATGGCGTGATGTGCGGCACAAGGAGAACGCGGCGAGCCCGGGACTCACCGTCGGCAGAGCCGCCACATGGCGAGTTCACGGTCGTGCGCGCGCTCTTCGGTGGCACAACCGGTGACGAGAGGGACACTGCCCGGCAGACGCAAGCGGCGGCCGGGCGGGGAGGCGGGGGGGGGGGGGGGGGGGGGGGGCGGAAGAGGAGACAGCTGAAACCCAATCCCCCCTCCCCTCACCTCGTACGGGCTGTTTTTTTTTG
>NZ_JBVHTR010000011.1:204265-258387 GCF_055565775.1 Streptomyces sp. NPDC028331
TGGGAGACCTGCTGGGTCGGGGGTTCGGTTTTGGGTTCTCTTTTTTGGGGGGAAAAGGGGGGAGAAAGAGCCCCCCCCCCACCCCCCCCCCCGCTCCCCCCCCCCGCGCCGCCGGCGGGCCGTCGGCGGCGCGCGCGTCGGCCAGGTGACCTGAGCGCCTTCGCTACGCGGAGGCCACGACCTGGCCGGACATGACCTGGGGAGGGTTGGGGAACAGGGACGCGAGGTTGTCCCGTACGAAACCGGCCGCCCTCTTGATCGATTCCTCGGCCCCCTCCTCGGTCTCGAAGACAGTGGTCGAGATCATGACCCCGTTTCCGGCGTCGACCCAGTAATAGGCGAGGAGACCGGGGATCTGGCGGATGAGCGGCACGAACCCCTCGCTCACCCGACGCCCTGCCTCGGCCGGATCGGTCACCCCTTCGTACCGTCTGACGGCTGCGTACACGGCTGCTCTCCTCACGAGTCCTGGGGCGTCATCTGCTGCGCAGACGCCGTACCCCCGTGCTGCGTGCTCCGCTCGCGAGCCGTACGGCAATCACCGGAAGGAGTCGGCCGGTGGTCCGAATGGCGGCCTCCGATGGTGCGGTGGCGGCTCGCTGAATCCAGGACTGCGACTGGCCGAATCCAGAACTGCGACGATCCGAATCGCGGACGAGCCGACCATGACTCCGAAGGTGGGCAAACGCCGTCATCGGCGGCGAGGTGACAACGGCGAGCCGGAGCGTGGTGCCGCCAAGTCCGCTCTCGCATCCGGGAGTTGGTGTGGGAAGCTGGCGTCGGCCGTTCGCGGGGCGGACATGGCGGCCGTCGAGAGGAGTGCGACGTGAGACAGGGCGGCTTCCGCGCCGAGGAGATCGACACCAGCAGGCCGCATCCTGCGCGGATCTACGACTACCTGCTGGGCGGCAAGGACCACTACGAGGTGGACCAGCAGGCCGGCGACGAGCTCGCCGCCGCGGCACCCGAGGTGCGGATCGGCGTGCGTGCCAACCGCGCCTTCCTGCGACGCGCGGTCCGATACGTCGTCGGCAGCGGCGTCCGCCAGATCCTCGACGTCGGCACCGGGCTGCCCACCTCGCCGAACGTGCACGAGATCGCCCAGGAGGTGGCGCCGGACGTGCGCGTCGCGTACGTCGACAACGATCCGATCGTGAAGGTGCACGCCGACGCGCTGCTCGGCAGCTCCGGCGCGACCAGCATCGTACTCGCCGACCTGCGCGACCCGTCGGCCATCGTGGACCATCCCGACGTCCGCGGCGTCATCGACTTCGACGAGCCGGTCGCCCTGCTCCTGGTCGCCGTTCTCCACTTCCTCACCGACGCGGAGAAGCCGGATCGGATCGTCGCCACGCTACGTGAGGCGCTGCCGGCCGGCAGCTTTCTGGTGCTCTCGCACGCCACGGGCGACTTCGCCGATCGCAGCGGAGCCCAGGCCGTCTACAGCAGGGCCACCGCCACCCTGAACCTGCGGTCCCGTGCCGAGGTCGAGCGGTTCTTCGGCGGTTTCGAACTGGTCGAGCCAGGTCTGGCCCAAGTCCCGTTCTGGCGCCCGGACATCCCGCCGCCGGCAGGATCCGGCGAGATCGGTTTCTACGGGGGAGTGGCCCGCAAGACCGGTTGAACCACCGTACGGCCGGAGCGTCGACCTACGACCGGCGATGATCGCGGCGCCGCTCTCACCCGTCCTGGACGGCGGTGTAGAGGGCGGCAGTTGCCGCGGCTTTGCGGGCGAGGGCCTGGCGCAGTTCCTCCGGGGCGAGGACCTCGGCGTCGGGGCCGAAGGCGAGGAGCGCTTCGGCGGCGATGAGGGAGGGGAAGCGCAGCCGGACGTCCACCCGTTGCGGATCGGCGTCCGTCGCGGGGAGGGAACCCTCCGGGACGGGGGCTGCCAGGTCGGCTTCGTGGATGCGGAGGAACTTGGCCAGGATCCCGGTGCGCACGCTCACGGTGACGGCCAGCGGTGCGGGGATGTGGTCGATGCGGTGGCGCAGGGTGTCCCACACGTCGGTCAGCTCCAGGCCGTCGCGACGTCGGACGGGCTCGTCGAGGACGGTGGCGGACAGTACGCGGTCGGCGCGGAAGAGCTGGGCTTCACCGTGGTGGTCGGCGACGAGGTACCAGACGCCGGCTTTGTTGACGAGGCCGTAGGGGTCCAGGGGGTAGGAGCGGACGCGATTGTCCCGGCCGTGCCGGTAGCGCAGCCGCAGGCGGCGATCGGTGAAGACGGCCTGCTGGAGCGGCGAGAGATCGGGGCTCGGGCGCTCGGGTCCGGGCGCGCCGCGCCACCGCGTGGGATCGATGAGGACCCGGCGACTGGCCAGTTCGGCATCGGGGCGGTGCGGCGCGGGCAGGGCGGCCATGATCTTGCGCAGGGCGGATCCGATGGCCTGGCCGAGACCGAGGTCGGCGTGCGCGCTGCCGGAGAGCAGGACGAACAGGGCACGGGCTTCGTCGGCGGTCAGCCCGGTGACGTCGGTGCGGTAGCCGGGAAGCAGGGCGATGCCGCCCTGCGGCCCGCGCACGGTGTAGACGGGCACGCCGGCCGCGGACAGGGCCTCCACGTCCCGCATGATCGTGCGGACCGACACCTCCAGGCGGTCGGCCAGGTCGGCGGCAGGCAGCCGTCCGTGGGTCTGCAGCAGCAGCATGATCGACAGCAGGCGGTCGGATCTCATGATGGAAGACTCCCAGCGCTATATGACACAAGATGTCATGTACGGCGCGCAGGATGCAGTCGACCGAGCCGCAGAAGGGACGCGGCCGGAACTCCCCGACACGTCCGCTGCCGGGCGCGCACCCCGCGCCTGGCTCGCGGGCAAGGGGCGAAGCATCCAGGAAGGACACGGCTGTGACCGCAACCGACACCAAGCAGATCGCCGAGGGCTACGCGAAGGCGTGGACCAGCGGGGACGTCGACACCGCACTGACCTATCTGGCGGAGGACATCGTGTGCGACGCGCCCGCCGGCCGGATCGAGGGGCTTGCGGCCTACCGCCCCTTCACCCAGAAGTTCGTCGACGCGCTGGCCGGGGCGACCATCACGAAGGTGCTCGCCGACGAGGACAGCGCGGCGATCGTCTACAGCTTCGACACCCCGTGGATGAAGGACTTCCGCAGCGTGGAGTACGTGACGATCGAAAACGGCCGGATCAGGCACGTCACCACGGTCTTCGACCGTCTCCCGGCCGCCGAGGCGGCCGCCGGGCGCGCCCGGGGCTGAGCCGTGCCCGCCGCCGAGTACGCGAAGACGCTCGTCGGCGCCGGGCTGCCGCGGTTCCTCACCGACGCCGTCGCCGGCCACGGCGACGGAACCGCCCGCGGTGGCCGGCACTCCGACAGTCAGGGCCTCCCGGAGTCTTCGGGCCGCTCGGCGAACTCGCCGAACCCGGTCTCCCGGGCGATCGTCGAGGCGCTCCGCCAGAACCGTCCGTAGCCGGAATGCCGCCGGTGCCTCCCGTCGGCACCGGCGGCACGTCCGCTGCGCACTCGCGCCGCACGGCCCACTCCTTCGCCGGGGCGGCCATCCAGGCGTCGTGGACCCGAACGTCTCATGCCGCGACTCCGGTCCGGGTACCTGAGCGGGGACATGAGCGAGAAAGGGCTGTGACGACATGCAGATCGATCTGAAAGGCCGCACCGCGCTGGTCACCGGCTCCACACAGGGCATCGGCGCGGCGATCGCCGCCGGTCTGGCCCGTGCCGGGGCTCGGGTGGGTGTCAACGGCCGCACTCCGCAGCGCGTGGAGGAGAGCATCGCCCGGCTGGCGCAGGAGGTGCCCGGGGCCGATCTGGTCCCGGTCGCGGCGGACGTGACAGACGAGGAGGGCGCCCGCCGAGCGGCGGAAGCCCTGCCACAGGTGGACATCCTCGTCAACAACCTGGGCATCTTCGGCGCCGAAGACCCCTTGAAGATCACCGACGAGCAGTGGCGGCGCTACTTCGAGGTGAACGTACTGGCCGCCGTACGGCTGACCCGCCTGTACCTGCCGGGCATGACCGGACGGGGATGGGGGCGTATCCAGTACATCGCCAGCGACTCGGCGGTCGTCATCCCCGCCGAGATGATCCACTACGGGATGTCGAAGACCGCCCTGCTCGCGGTGAGCCGGGGCTTCGCCAAACAGGCCGCCGGTACGGGCGTCACGGTGAACTCCGTGATCGCGGGCCCCACCCACACCGGAGGCGTCGAGGACTTCGTCCACGAACTCGTCGACCGCGACCTGCCCTGGGACGAGGCGCAGCGTGTCTTCATGCGCGAGCACCGGCCGCAGTCGTTGCTGCAGCGCCTGATCGAGCCGGAGGAGATCGCCCATATGGTGGTCTACCTCAGCTCCGACCAGGCCTCGGCCACCACCGGTGGCGCACTTCGGGTGGACGGCGGCTACGTCGACTCCATCCTGCCGTGACCGCTCGTCCCCGACCCGGGTGGCGGCCGTGTCGGAGTGGACGCCGAGACGTTCTCCCGGTGTTGGGAACTCCCGCGCCGCGGAGTTGGCGGCGCTTGCCGGAACCCTGCCCGGCGTGGGCGATCGGCGTAGGCGCAATCCTGCTCCCCGATCGCCCTAAGATGCGCAAGGACTGCATCGATGATCTGCGGGGGACGTGTTGAGGGAGTTGGCCCGTGTCGCGCCGGAGGTCCGGGACCGGCTCGTCGTTCGGTTCGGTGCCGAGGTGCTGGCCTGGTGCGACGAGTTGCCGGATCTCGTCGGCGGACTTACCGCCCGCTGGAACCTGGATCTCGTCGCGGCCGGCGGGGGAGGCACCTCACGGGTGTTCCGCTGCCTGAGACGTGACACCGGCACCACGGTGTGGCTGAAGCTCACGCCGGAGCCCGCGATCGCCCGCGAGGAAGCCGAAGCCCTGCGAGCCTGGGCGAAGACGCCGTCGGTTGTCACCCTGCTGGCCGACGACCTCACCGCCGGGGCTCTGCTACTGGAGGACGTGGAGCCGGGAGTGCAGGTGCGGGGAAGCGCCTGGAGCCTGCGCGAGGTGGCGGCGCTGCTGAGTGACCTCCGGGTTCCTCCGCCCGTACCGTGGGAGAACTCGGTACTGCGGCCTCTCACGCACCGGATCGACTTCCTCTTCGACCTGGCCGACCGCAGGCTGGCGTCGGCCGGTGTGAACGGTTCGTTCTCCCCGGCGCTGCTCGGCCGGACCCGGGCGGCCGCTCTCGAACTCGCCACCGGTGGACCCGTGGGACTTGTACATGGCGATCTCCACCCGGCGAACGTGCTGTCCGGTGCGGACGCCCGCTTGGTGGCGATCGATCCGAGGCCCGCATGGGGCGACCCGGACTTCGACGCCGTGGACTGGGTGCTTGAAGGAGCCGCGAGTACCGCGGTGCTGGAGCAGAGGATCGAGACGCTGGCGGCGATGGTTCCCGGCCAGTCTCCCCAGCGTGTGCTGGCGTGGTGCCGGGCCCTGGCCGCCCTCAACGCGGTCCCGGGAATCTGCGCCGGGCGTGACGATCCGCAAACCCGGTTCCTCATGACCCTGGCCGCCGGCTGATCCGCCCGCCGGCGTGACCCGTTCCGGCCCCCGGACGACGGCGTCCGAGGGCTTTCGTCAGGCGTTCGTCGAGCGCTGAGGACATCACACGGGGCCCGGTCCTATTCCCACTCAGGCGGGAAGATGGAATTGTCGAGCTCACCGTCGAGATCGCCGTTGATGGAAATGTTGTTGGTCTGATTGATAGTCACATTCCTGTTGCCGTCGCCGAACTGACAGCTGAGCTGATCGGCCAGCTCGCCCAGGTCGTCGTCGGTCCCCGACGGCTCGTCCCCGTCATCTGAACAAGGGCCGGTCGCGCCGTACGCGCCGGCCAGTCCGGTCGTGCCGGCGTTGCCGATCGGGTCGGTCGCGGCGGCCGTTGAGGCACCCCCAAGCAGAGCAACGGCTGTTGCAGCCATTGCGACTCCAAGTTTCACGCGCTGACGCACCTAAGCCTCCGTAGTCCGGACTTTTTGGCTGACAGCCCGATTATCCTGAACTACGATCATATTTCTATTATCTTGTCGGTCCGCATTCGAGTGAAGTTGATGCGCTGAAACGGACGCGGGCCGACAGCACTGCTCAGCGCTCTCGCCCTGCCGGCCGTTTCGCCGGGCCATCACCGCGGACGACCGGCAACCGGCCCGTGCCGCCACCGACTTGATGGCCGACCGAGCCCAACGGGGCTTCGCCGAGGCGGGTCAGCGCACGTCCGTGTCGGTCGTCCGTGGCCGCCAGGGCTCCGGCCCGGTGCCGTCGCTCCACGCCCGCACGTCGTCCCGGTCCCAGCACACGATCCCGCACTGCTCGGCGTACTCCAGCGCCGGAGCGGTGAAACCGCTGGTGGTGACGACGACCGCGACATCCGCGCCGTGGACGGTGAAGCACGTGCCGCCGAAGCGCTGGAGGTCCTGGGAACCGACCCGGTTGGTGTCGCCGTAGCGTTTGCACTGGATGACGACACGCCTTCCGTCCGGAGCCGTGGCCACCACGTCGGCGCCGAGGTCCCCGGCTCCGCCGACGACCTCCACCTCCGTGCATCCGTCGCGCTCGCACAGGGCGGCTGTCGCCTGCTCGAACTCGTCGGGGTCCAGGGTGTCGAGGTCGACGGGCCCGGTTGCCGGGCGGGCGGTCGCCGCGTCGGGCGTGAGCGCTGCGGCCTCGTCGGTGCCGTGGGAGGCGGCGGGCGGCTCATGGCGATCCGTCCGCCCGGCAGGGACGGGGAGCGGTCCGCCGGCCGTGGCCGACGCGACGGGGTCCCGGCCACCAGGAGACTCGTGATCCAGCGCGTCAAGTGCCGTTCTGGTCGCCTCGTCGAGCGCGGCGGTGGCCTTGCGCGCGGTCCGTGCCACGGAGAACGGATGCCGCCGACGCCGCCGCAGGAGCAGGGCGGCCGTCAGGACGAGAACGCCGAGCACGACGGCCCACAGGGGCCGGTGCTCGGCGACGCTGATCGCCGTGCGGGCGGTCAGGCCCACGAGGCTGACGACAGCGGCCAGGAGAGCGAAGAACAGGGCCGTGTAGCGCAGATCGAAGGCGCGCCGACGGTTCACCGGGCGCCCACGGCGGACGGGCGTTGCCACGAGATGTACTCCCCCCGACGGGACCGATACCAAGATCACTTCCCGTCTGCCCCGGATCGTGGGGTTCACCACCGTGTGCGTCCGTCGGCCCGGCGTCGACTGGCGTGGCGGCGGGCCGCCACGCCGCGGCCTGTCATGTGAGGCTTGCGGCCTCTTCCCGCGCGTTCCGCGGCGCGCTCTGCCGGGGCGGCAGCAGGAGCGGGGTGGCCAGCAGGAGGACTCCGGCGATGGCGATCGCGGTGCGGGGGCCGGTCACGGCGGCCAGCAGACCCCACAAGGCGGTCAGGGCCGCGATGGAGGCGCTGCTGCTGACCGACCACGCCGACAGGGTGCGGGCGACCCGGTCGGGGTCGGTGTGCTCGAGCCGGTGGGTGGCCAGCACCGGGTTGAACAGGCCGCAGCAGGTCACCAGACCGAGTTGGACGACGATGACCAGTACAATCCCGGGGACACCGGGCCGGACGAACGCCAGACCGACAGGCCAGCACGCACGCAGCACCCCGGCGGTGAGCATCACCTTGTGCTGCCCGAACCGCGTCACGAGCGGGCGCGCCAGGCGTGCGCCGACGAGACCACCGATGCAGGGGGCCGCGAACGCGAGACCGTACTGCCAAGGCGTGAACCCGAGGCGGCCCAGCATGAGTACGGCCAGCAGCGGCTCGGAGGCCATGATCAGACCGTTGACGACGATCGCGTTGAAGAACAGCGGGCGCAGCGCGGGGTGGGTGAGGATGTGACGCCATCCTTCGAGCAGGTCGCCTGCTCGCATCCGCCGCGCACCGGTCCGCGCGGGGCGCGGTTCCGTCCCGCCGACGGAGCGGATGCCCAGCGCCGAGAGCAGGTAGCTGACGGCGTCGGCCACCACGGTCGTCACCGGGCCGAACATCCCGATCGCGGCCCCGCCGAGCGGTGGTCCGACCACGGTCGCGGTCCACATCGTGGACTCGAACCGGCCGTTCGCGACGAGCAGGTCCTCCGGGGGCAGGAGCGCCTTCAGATACGCACCGCTGGCCGCGTTGAAGGCGATGTTGGCAGCGGCGACGACGACGGAGACGACCAGGAGCTGGGCGAAGCCGAGCCGGCCGAGCGCGAACGCGGCGGGGACGCTCATCAACGCCGCGAACCGGACCAGGTCCATCGCCACCATGACCGGCCGCTTGCGGTGGAACTCCACCCACGGACCGAGCGGGACCGCCACCACGGCCCCCACGGCCCGCCCCGCGGCGGACAGCGCCGACACCTGGGCCGGCCCGGAGTGCAGCACGAGGATCGCGATCAAGGGAAACGCGCCGAACCCGAGCCAGGTGCCGTAGGCGCTGACCGCATACGCCGCCCACAACCGCCCGAACCGCCGGCCCAGGGACCGCCTGCCTGTCATACCCGACGCACCTCTCGCCGATCCGCCCCACCACTGCGCTGAGCATCGGCATCAAAGCGGGAAGCGGATGGCGAGATCAAACAACCGACCCGACAGGAAAGCACAACCCTTCGTTGTGCACATAGCATGGCCGGCGTGGATCTCGAGTCGGTGCGCACCTTCGTGGCCGCCACGGACGCGGGGCGGTTCCAGGACGCTGCCGCGGAATTGTCGATCACTCAGCAGGCGGTCTCCAAACGCATCGCCGCACTGGAGAAGAGCCTCGGTGTGCGGCTGTTCACCCGCAGCGCACGAGGGGCGAAGCTCACCGTCGACGGACAGGCGTTCCTTCCGCACGCCCGCGATCTCCTACGGGCCGAAGAACGGGCGGTCGCCTCCGTTCGTCCCGGCCGGCGTGCGCTGCGTGTCGACGTGATCGGCCGACGGCTCGGCCCGGCCGGCGTGCTGAGCGACTTCCGGCGCGCGCACCCCGCGGTCCAGCTCGATGTGGTGACCCTCTTCGACGCCGACGCGGCCATCGACGCCATCCGGTCCGGCACGATCGACGCGTCCTTCCGCGCCGTCACCATGCCCGGCCGGCAGCTCCCCGACGACCTCGGGGTCGCCCGTGCCTTCGACGAGCCCGTGCAGCTTCTCACCGGACCGGCCCACGAGCTCGCCGCCGCCCGCGAAGTCACGCCCGCCCAACTCGTCGGTCACCGGATCTGGATGCCCGGCATCGTTCCCGGAACCGAGTGGGCCGCCTACTACGACGCGCTCGCCGCCGCGTTCGGGCTCACCATCGAGATCACCGGCCCCGACTTCGGCACCGAGCCCCTGCTGGACACCATCGCCCACTCACGGTCACTGGCGACCTTCGTCGGCGAGCAGACACGCCTCGTCTGGCCCGCCGACCACGGCCTGCGGCGGATCGCGGTGCGCGACCCGGCACCGGTCTACCCGCACTCACTGCTCTGGCACCGCGACAACCCGCACCCGGCACTCGCGGCGCTCCGGGACCACCTCGGCCGCGGGCGGTCCGGCCACTCCGGCACCGAGATCTGGACACCGGCATGGGCGCAGCGGCCGGCACCACCGCACCCGGCGCCGACGGCCTCGTGAGCTGCCCGGGTGCGGCGGTCTCCTGCGCCGGCGTGCCCTTCGCGGTCGTGCCGTAGCTCATCCCGTGGCGGGAGCGGGGGACGGCGCCGGCTCCCGGCCGCCGGGGTGGCGTGCACGCCATACGAGGAAGACCGACGTGCCGGCCAGACACCACGCGGCGAGCACGAGGTAGGGCTCGAGGTGCTGGTTGTGCGGGAAGTAGATGGCGTTGCGATGCGCGTTCACCGACGCACCCGGCGGCAGGAACCGCCCCAGAACGCCCAGCACCGGAGGGAGCAACGGCCAGGAGACCGCGCCCCCGGAAGAGGGGTTCCCGAGGATGACCAGCAACAACCACGTCGGCAGCAGCGCCCAGCGGCCCAGGAAGGTGTGGAACGCGGTGAAGATCATGCCGGCGGTGAACATCGTGAGCGCGCAGATCCCCCACGACTGGAGGAACGGCAGCCGAACCACGCCCAGCACCCAGTCGGTCATGACGCAGATGGACAGGCCGCCCAGGACGGAGTAGCCCGCGGTGACGGCGATCCGTTCGGCGGGGTGCAGCGCCTGGGCGTGCACCCCGAGCTGGATGGCGCCGACGAACCCGAGGATGGTCGACCCCAGGGTGATGTAGAAGAGGGCGAGTCCCTGGGGGTCGGTGGCCGGAAGCGGCTTGACGTCCTTGACCTGCACGGGGATGCCGAGCTTCTGGCCCACCGCCGGGGCCCTCTGGCCGAGGACCCGGGCGACCGACGCACCCGCCGCGCTCGCCACGTCGACCTCCACCCCGGCCGGTCCGCGCCGCAGGATCGCGAACTCCCGCTGCGCGTTGACGGCGGCGAGCGCCGCGCGGTAGTCGGGGTACGGGTGCAGGATCAACGAGGTGCGGAGGGTGGTCTCCAGCGCGTCGACGAATCGGTCCCCCTTGACCGAGCCTCCCGTCACCGCGACGGGGATGCGATGCGGTACGGGGTCGGCCATCGCCCATGAGTAGGCGCTGACGAAGAGCCCGGCCAGGGCCGCGACGAGGAGTGAGATCACCACTGCGGGCACGAAGCGCGAGGGTGCCGGCCGCGACCGTCCGCCCTGACGGCTGGGCTGCCGACCGGGCCCCGCTGCGGACCGATGCTCGCCCATGGCCGGGATCATATGTGCGGCCGAGGGCGGTGCCCGCCAGCCGTACCGGACGCGTCACCGGTATGCCGGAGCCCGCTTCCGTCCACGTGTCGGAATGCATCCGTCCGAGGGCCGGGACGGCCCGTGGCGTTTCCGGGTGTCGCCGCCGGGGACTCGGTCGTCATGGTGTCCTCCGTACCTGAGCAGCGCGTCCGCCTGCCGGCCCTGGAGGCGGGATGGCTGACTCAGACCTTCGTGCACTGGGCCTTCCCGGCCGGAACCGTGCAGCGCCTGTTGCCGGACGGCCTGGCCGTTCACGAGTACGAGGGCATGGCGTGGGTGAGCCTGACGCCCTTCGTGATGGCCGACGTACGACCGTCGGTGCTGCCCGGCGCGACGCCCGGGCTTCCCACGTTCCCGGAGACCAACCTGCGCACCTACGTCCGTGGACCGGACGGGCGTGACGGGCTGTGGTTCCTGTCCATCGAGGTGGACAACCCGCTCATGCTGGCGGCCCGCGCCGTGGGCGCCCCCTACAACCCGGGCCGGCTGAGGCTGTCCCGGGACGGTGACACGGTGTCCTACTCGGGTGCGCGGAGGGGCGGATCACCCTGGTACGAGATGACCGTCCGGGCTGGCAGGCCCCTCGTTGCCGCCGAGCGGGACATCTGGCTGACCTCCCGGTGGCGCGCGTACACACGACGGCTGGGGATGCTCTGGCAAACGCCCGTCGCACACGAGCCCTGGCCGCTGCGTGCCGCCACCCTCGAGCGCTTCGAGGAGACCGTGACCCGGGCGGCGGGACTTCCCGCACCCGCCGCCGAACCGTTGGTGCACTTCTCCGACGGGGTCCGGCACGTCCGCATCGGCGTGTCCCACCCGCTGCCGCCGCGGGCCGCGGCTGACCGGCACCGGGGGCGCTAGCCTCTCCCACCCAGCCATTCGGCGAGTACGGCGGCCTGGCTGTGGTCCACGTCCCTGGTCGCGGTGAGCAGCGTGAGCTTGTCGTCGGCGGCCAGAGACCGCAGGTGCTCGGCCGCCTCACGGTGTGCGGCATCGCGCAGTTCGGCCAGGTAACGGCGGCGGAACTCGGTGAACCGGCTGGGCTCGTGGCCGTACCAGCGGCGCAGATCGCTGGAGGGGGCGACATCACGCAGCCATTCGTCCAGGTGCGCGTCCTCCTTGCGCATGCCCCGCGGCCAGACGCGGTCGACGAGAACGCGCCTGCCGTCCTGAGGGGAGGCGTCCTCGTAGACGCGCCGGTAGGTGATCTGTTCGGCCATGACGGCACCCTCCACACCGCGTCGGGCTCCACGACGGATCCGTCCGACGTGTCCATTTTATGAGTGACGACGGGGCGGCGACGGCCGGGACCGCCGTCGCCCGCGTGGTTCTGCGCGGGGACGACCGGCGGCACATGCGAGAGCACCTGCGGGAGTGGCCGACCAGCCCGTCAGGACCGGATGGCGCGGACGGCCAGCGTCGCCGCGGCGGTGGCCGCGGCCACCCCGGCGGCGCCGACCAGCCCGAGGTGCTGGGAAGCCCACACCTGATAGCTGCGCGGCGTGGACTTGTCGTCGAAGACCCCGTGCGCTCCGAAGTCCCGGCCGTCGGACCCGTCCGCGGGCCGCCACAGGTTGACCGGCTGGTCCGGATCGCGGGGCTGGTCGGTCTGCTGGGACGCGTACCCGGTCCGGGCGAGGTAGCGGTCCAGCAGACCGGCGGCGAACTTGTTGGCGATCAGCGTGCCCATCGTCGACCCGCCGACCCAGTACTCCCGCCGCTTGGGATGGTCGGCGGCGTACACCACCGCCTTCGCCGCGACCTCCGGCTGGTAGATCGGCGGAACCGGCTGGGCGTGCCTGGGCAGCCGGGAGAGCACCCAGCTGAACTGCGGCGTGTTCACCGCCGGCATCTGCACCATCGTCACCCGCACGTTGCTCTTGTCGTGCATCAACTCGCAGCGCAGCGAGTCGTGCAGGCCCTGCACGGCGTGCTTGGCGGCGCAGTACGCCGACTGCAGCGGGATACCGCGGTAGGCGAGCGCGGAACCCACCTGGACGATCGTGCCCCGGTCCCGCGGCAGCATCAGGTCGAGCGCCACCCGGGTGCCATGGACATAGCCCAGCAGGGTCACCTCGATGACGCGCTTGAACTCCTCCGGACGGATCTCGGTGAAGGGGGCGAACACCGAGGTGAACGCCACGTTCACCCACACGTCGATCGGGCCCAGTTCCTCCTCCACCCGCTGCGCCGCAGCCGCCAGATCCTCGAAGCGGGCGGTGTCCACCGGGATCGGCAGTGCGGTCCCGCCGGCCTTCCGCACCTCCTCGGCAGCCCCCTCAAGTCCTTTCTCCCCTCGGGCCAGCAGGGCCACCTTCGCCCCGCGAGTGCCGAACGCACGCGCCGTCGCCCGCCCGATGCCGCCGCTGGCGCCCGTCACCACCACGACCTGTGGCTCCTTGACCTGCGGCTCCTTGCTCATGTTCGTTCCCTCCTCTGCACCTGGGACCGGCGGCCGACCCGCCGCGTCACCACCGAATACCCCGACTCGCACGTGTAGATCCACGGAAGCACGGCGGCGAGACGACCGCTCGCCGGCCCGGCCACCTCCCACGCCCGGGATGCGATGCTCATACCGGCGCGTAACGTAGGAATCACACGAGACGAAGAGACCAGGCACCCCTTTCGTCACTCCCCGCCGCCGGCGGGCGGTGACCGATGGAGGCGGGCGAGACGCAGCGATGCTCCGGGAGGCTCCGCAGCCTTGCCCACAGCCGGAAGGAGGGATCCTCGTGGGATCAGCGCCGGAGACCCTGCACCGGGCCGAGCTGACGGAGGAACAGACGCGTGACACCGAACGCGAGTGGTTCCTCGACGCCGACACCGGGGAGCTGAAGCCGGAGGGGGAGCAAACCGACCCCGACCGGGAGGACCGGCCAGGCCCGGTTCGGGTGGCCCGCTGGACGTTCGATTGACCGAGCCCTCCGAGGACCGCGTCTGGGCGCGCCACCGTCGGCGCACGGGGGCGGTGCTGATCGTCGGTGCGGGAGCGGTCGGCGGATTCCTCGCGGAGGAGCTGGCGCGGATCGGGTTCAGCCCGCTCCGGCTGGTCGATCCCGACACGCTCGCGGTGGAGAACCTGATTCGTCACCCGCTCGGTGCTCCCGCGCTGGGCCGTCCCAAGGCACCCGCGCTGGCCGGGAAGATCCGCCGCGACTTCCCCTCCTGTGACGCCGTCGGGCATCACGTGGACTTCCTGGAACTGCCCGCGGACCGGCAGCGGTCGCTGGTGGCCGGCGCGGACGTGGTGGTCGCGGCGACCGACTCGGCCACGTGCCAGCGCCACGTCAACCGCGTGGCCCTCGCCGTGGGCAGGCCCGCGGTGTATCCGGCGGTCTGGGTGGATCCCAGGATCCGTGACGCCGAGGTCGGCGAGATCCTGTGGGTGCTTCCCGGCAGGCGCACACCCTGCTACGAGTGCGCGGCGGCGTTCCGGCAGACGACGGCCGACACCCAGGCCGCGCGCGGTGCTCGGGTGGACATCCAGCTCGTCGCCCTGGCCACGGCCCAGGTGGTGACCGCGTTGGCGCACCCCGACGACGACCGCTCGGCGATCCTCGATCCTCAGCGCACGGCCATCTACCTCCACGGACTCACGCCCACCTCGCCGGGCGTCCGTGCCACTTTCCCCACGCCGGGACTGAGCAGCCGCAACGTCAGGGTCCCTTTCCCCTCGCGCCCCTGCGCCGCCTGCCGCGGCTGGCGTCACGTGGCGACCACCCCGGCATCGGCCACCGCGGGATCGCACGATCGGCCCGGCGATGACCGGGGGCGCGGCTGGCCCGTCTTCGCGGCCATCGTGTTGGCCATCCTCGTCCTGTTCATCGTCTCGATCGCCCGCGGTGCGCATACGTAGGGCCGCTGACGTCGCGACGGCCGGCGCATCGCCTCGCACCGCGCGGCCGGCTCGGAGTCCGAGCGTGCGGGGAGCGGACGCCCTGCCCCGTCCGGGCGGGCCCGTACGGAGCGCGTGAGCGAGCGACTGCAGGCGGACGACGACAGCCGGTGCAGGGCGGCGTCGACGTCTTCGCCGCGGGCCGGGCGGCCGGCGCCGTTCGGCCGAACGTGTCCGTGACCTGATCGCACGTCATCGGCCGCCTGATCAGGGGCCATGCGGCGATGTCGGAACGTGGGTCAATGCGCAGAGTAGTCGTTCGGTTGCACAATGCGACAAACTCTTTCACGGTGGGCTCAGGATCCGACGTCCATCGAAAGGAACACCCATGTCTGGTCTGTCCATACGTCGTACCGCATGCACCGCGCTCTGCGCCGCCCTTCTGACCGCTGTCGCCGTCCCCGTCGCATCGGCGGCCGACTCGGCCCGCGAGCGCAGCCATGCGGCGTCCACCCACACATCCGTCGCTGACCCGGATGCGCTGCTGGCCCGGCTGGAGAGCCTTCGCGACCCCCGCCTGGCGCCGGTCACCGACCTGACGGCCGCCGTGTTGGGGGCCGGGGACGGCCGACTTCCCGCGGCGAAGGCCAGAATGCTCGGTGACGCCGCGCAGGACGCCCTCGCCCGGCTCCGGGCGCAGCGGTCGGCGACCGCTGCCGCCGATCCGGCGGGCGATGCGCTGGCCGCCTTGCAGAAGGCGATCGACGACCTCGTGCATGCGATGGGCTCCGGCGACGCGGGCCAGGTGGCTGCCGCCGTCTCCGCCTTCGTGGCCGCCCTGAACCATTACATCGAGACGGTGCTCAACGGCAGCGGCCTGCCCACGCCCACTCCGACACCCACACCGACGCCGATCCCGACCCCCACTCCGACGCCGATCCCGACCCCCACTCCGACGCCGATCCCGACCCCCACGCCGACGGTGACCGTGCCCCCGCCGCCGGCGTCCGCGTCGGCCTCCTAGGTCATCACGTCCCGGACCCGCTGACGGGCGGCTTGCGTCAGGCGACGTGAAGTGCCGTACCGTCTGTCTCCCGTCGTCGTGTCCGGCATCGTCTCCTCCAGCGGTTGTGCCGTCCGTCAGGGCCGGCACAACCGCTTCTCCCGTTCCGCGCGCATACGGCGCGCGCGGCTCGGACGGCATCCCGTCCGGAAAAGATCGGGGCGGACAACCGGGTCCGGCCGGCACGTCCCCGTTCCGGCCGTCGTCGCGCGGCCCGGCGTGTTCATGTGGTGGCGTCGGGCTTGTTCCATTGGGCCCTGGACGGGCCCGTATTGTTTGTTTATGCGCTGGAACCGCCCGCGCTGGTCGCGCGTCTCCAGGCGGCAGAGACATCTGTGCCGGAGCCCGCCCTCCGTGAGCAGGCTGCCCAAAGGGGTTCGAGTTGAGACCTTCGATTTCCTCCACCCGCCGTACCACGACCGCCCTCGCAGCCGTTTCCGCGGCGGCCCTCGCCCTGCTCACCGGCTGTTCGTCGAGCAACTCGGCGAGCCTGAACGGAGCCGGCCGTTCCCACGGGGCCGTGACGACCACCCCGGCCGGCGCCGCGACGCCGTCGCCCGTACCGACCTCCGCCCCCTCCGGGACGCCCGACGCCGCCCCCTCGCGGACGTCCGACGCGGCACCGTCCGGGACGCCCGCCGGCGCGTCCGCCCGCGGCTGCCGGTCCCTCACGGTGTCGGCCGCCGTGAAGGCCGAGGTCACCGCCGCCTATGGGCGCCAGAACAAGCCTCCGCTGGTCCACATCAAGCCCCGCACCGGCACCTTCTACTACGGCATGTGCGACGGCGCCGGGTACGCCGCCGCGGAGTTCGAGCCGACCGCCGACGCCACCTACGCGGAGAAGGTCGCCGGCCAGGACGACGGCAGCGCGATGAAGTACTTCTCCCGTTCGGGGAACGGAAACTGGACCCTCGTCGCGAGCGACGGCCTGCCCAGGGACCCGCGCGGCTGCGCCGCCATCCCGCAGATCCCGGCACGCCTGGCCGCACTGTGGGGCGACTGCCTGGCGGTGCCGTAGGGAATCAACACCCCTGGCCGGCGGCCGGACCGCCGCCGTGGTGCGCAGCGCTCAGCGTCCCGGCCTCCCGTGGACGCTGCGGGCCGGCCCGGCGACCCGCCGGACGACCGGCCCTGGATGCGCCGGACCCGCCTCGTCAGAAGCCGGTGGACCGGCGGCCATGCCGCCGGCCGCGCACCGTGCCCGCCCGCTCATCCGGTCCGTTCGGTCCGTTCGACGACCGCGTCACATGGCGGATCGTCAGTTACCGGAGCGTGCCGTGGCGTACGGCGTCCACGGCGCCACCCTGTCACCCCAACCGTGTGCTCCCGCCCCATTGTGCCGCGCCGCGCGCCCCCTTACTGTTCGACTTTGCCTGAGTCTGTTTGAAGTTGATTGCTCAGGCGGTATGGAGGCCGCAGTGCGGAGTAATCGGATCGGTTCAGAGGTTGCGAGACCCGGCCGCCGTCGGTGGTGGCGGGCGGCCCTCGCGACAGCCGCGACCATCGCCCTGTCCACCGGCATGATCGCGCCCGCCGCCGCGCAGGACGCCGACGGGCAGGCGCCCGCCGCCGCGCCCGCCGCCGGCCCGGGGGCGCACACGGTGAGTCTCGACGGCTACTCGTTCCTCGTCGACGGCAAGCGCACCTACCTGTGGTCCGGCGAGTTCCACTACTTCCGGCTCCCGAGTCCGGATCTGTGGCGCGACATCTTCCAGAAGATGAAAGCCGCCGGATTCAACGCCACCTCGCTGTACTTCGACTGGGGATACCACTCGCCGAAGCCGGGTGTGTACGACTTCAGCGGGGTGCGTGACGTCGACAAGCTGCTCGACATGGCCCAGGAGGCCGGGCTCTACGTGATCGCGCGCCCGGCGCCGTACATCAACGCGGAGGTCGACAGCGGCGGCCTGCCCGGCTGGATGACCACCAAGGCCGGGCGCAACCGCAGTGACGACCCGCAGTTCCTCAAGTACGCGGACGAGTGGCTGACCCGGATCGACCGGATCATCGCCCGCCACCAGCTGACCAACGGCACCGGGTCGGTCATCGCCTACCAGGTCGAGAACGAGTACTACAACGGCTCGGCCGCGGGCCGCTCCTACATGCAGCACCTGGAGGACAAGGCCCGCGCCGACGGCATCACGGTGCCGCTGACCGGCAACAACAACGGCACCTTCAACTCCGGTGCGGCCGCCCTGGACGTCGACGGCCCCGACTCCTACCCGCAGGGGTTCAACTGCTCCAACCCCTCGAAGTGGAACGGCGTCCCCGACATCAGCTACGACCACCCGGCCGGCAAGCCGCTGTACTCGCCCGAGTTCCAGGGCGGCGCCTTCGACCCCTGGGGCGGGCCGGGCTACGACAAGTGCGCCCAGCTGATCAACGACCAGTTCGCCAACGTGTTCTACAAGCAGAACATAGCCGTCGGCGCGACCGCGCAGAGCTTCTACATGACCTACGGCGGCACCAACTGGGGCTGGCTGGGCATGCCGGAGAACTACACGTCCTACGACTACGGCGCCGCGATCCGCGAGAACCGCCAACTGGACCCGAAGTACTACGAGGACAAGCTGATCGGGTACTTCACGCAGTCGGTCGCCCCGCTGACCAAGACCGAGTCGATCAAGGCCACGCCGCCGGACGACTCCGCGGTCGTCGACACCGCCCGGATGAACCCCGACACCAAGACGCAGTTCCACGTCCTCCGGCACGGGAACTCCACGTCCACGGCGGTCGACAAGACCCACATCTCGCTGGACTTCAACGCGCAGCCGTCCGCGGACACCACCTACACCTGGGACGACCCCGACTCCGCGCTGCAGTACACCGGTTCGTGGTCGCACGTGGCCGATCAGAGCTACACGGGCGGGGACTACAAGCACACCGAGTCGTTCTCCAACAAGGCCGGTGACTCGGTCACCGTCCCCTTCGACGGCACCGCGATCCGCTGGATCGGCTCGAAGACCGACAACCACGGCTACGCCGACGTCTACCTCGACGGCACCAAGGTGGCGACGGTCGACGACTCCGGCGGCGAGAACCAGGCGGTGATCTTCCAGAAGGCCGGCCTGACGCCCGGCGCGCACACGCTGAAGATCGTCGTCGACGGGACCCACAGCTCGGGCTCCACGGACAACTACGTGTCCATCGACGCCATCGACGTGCCGACGGCCGCCACCGCGACACCGACCTACCCGGTCGTGCCCCAGCAGCCGGGTACCGCGATCACACTCGACGGACGCGACTCGCACGTGATCGTGGCGAACTACCGGCTCGGCGACGCGCAGTTGCAGTACTCGACGTCGGAGATCATGACCAACGCGACGATCGGGAACCGGGACGTCGCCGTGCTCTACGGCGACCCCGGGAGCGACGGCGAGACCGTCCTTCGCTACTCCTCCAAGCCCACCGTGGTCACCGGCGACGGCTCGGCCACGACCACCTGGGACGCGGCCACCGGTGACCTGCGGCTGAACTACACGCACAAGGGCCTGATCCGCATCAGCGTCAGCGGCGGCGGGAAGCGCCCCCTGCTGCTGCTCGTCGGCGACAAGGCCACCGCGGAGACGTTCTGGCGCCAGGACACGGCGACCGGCCCGGTGCTCGTGCGCGGCACCCATCTGCTGCGGACGGCGACCAGCCTGGACGGCGGCCAGACCCTGGCGCTCACCGGCGACAACGCCGACGACAAGAACATCGAGGTGTTCACCGCCGCCGACCACGTCACGTGGAACGGCCACGCCCTGCCCACCCGGGCCACCGACACAGGGAGCCTCACCGGACAGATCCCCGTCGCGGCCCCGGTACGCCTGCCGGAGCTGACGAACTGGAAACACGCCGAGGAGTCCCCCGAAGCAGCCCCCGGTTTCGACGACTCCGGCTGGCAGGTGGCCGACAGGACCACCACCAACAGCGTCTCCGGCGTCAACGCGCTGCCGGTGCTCTACGCGGACGACTACGGGTTCCACACCGGCAACACCTGGTACCGCGGCCGCTTCCGTGCCACGGGCAAGGAGACGGGCATCCACCTGGTCTCGGACTCCGGCGGAAAGGCGCAGGCCTTCTCCGCCTGGCTCAACGGCACCTTCCTGGGCAGCTCCACCACGGGCAGCGCCGACTTCACCTTCCCGGCAGGCTCGGTGAAGTCGAAGGGTGACAACATCGTCTCCGTGCTCACCGTGAACATGGGGCACGAGGAGGACTACAACTCGACCAACGGCAACAAGACCGCGCGCGGCCTGACCAGCGCCTCCCTCGTCGGAGCGCCGCTGACCCCCGTCACCTGGCGGCTGCAGGGCGTCCGGGGCGGCGAGGACCTGCAGGACACGGTCCGCGGCCCGCTGTCGACGGGCGGCCTGTACGGCGAACGGGCCGGCTGGTCCCTGCCGGGCTACCCGGACGGCGACTGGAAGCGGGTGTCCCTGCCGACGACCGACACCCGTCCCGGTGTGTCCTGGTACCGCACCGACGTCACCCTGGACCTGCCGCGCGGTCAGGACACCTCGCTGGGGCTGACGTTCACCGACGACCCGTCACGCAAGTACCGTGCCACGATCTTCGTGAACGGCTGGCAGATGGGCAACTACGTCAACTACCTCGGCCCGCAGAGCACCTTCCCGGTCCCCAACGGGATCCTGAACCCGAACGGCCGGAACAGCATCGCCATCGCCGTGTGGAACCTGGACGGCAGCACCGGCGGGCTCGGTAAGGTCTCCCTCACCGACTACGGAAGCTACGCCTCGTCCCTGCGCGTCGCGCAGAACGCCAGCCCCCGCTACAACCCCCGCACGTACGCGATGCCGAAGCGTCCGGGAGCGGATGTGACCCTGGACGTGCCCCACACGGCTCAGTCAGGACAGGCCTTCACGGCCGAGGCGACGGTGCGGGTACCGAGGGACAAACCGTCCGCCTCCGGGCTGACGGCCTCGCTCTCCGCTCCCGACGGCTGGAGCGTGAGTGCCACGAGCCCCACGTCCGTGGGGCGCCTGAACCCGGGCGGATCCGCCACCTTCACCTGGAAGGTGCAGCCGCCGGCCGGGGAACTGCCCTCCGCCTCGGCGCTCACCGCGACGGTGCGCTACCGGCAGGACGGACGGCAGGCGGCCGTCGGTGACGAGCGCATCGTCGGCGGTATCCCGCCGGCTCCGCCGGCCGGGGACAGCGCCGTGAGCGACCTGCCGTTCCTGTCGTCCACCAACGGGTGGGGTCCGGTGGAGCGCGACAGCAGCGTCGGCGAACAGGCGGCCGGGGACGGCCGTCCGATCAGCATCGCCGGTGTCCGCTACCCGAAGGGCCTCGGCACCAACTCCGTCAGTGACGTCGAGCTCTACCTCGCCGGAAAGTGCTCGCGCATGACGGCGTACGTCGGTGTCGACGACGAGACCGGTGGCGCGGGAACGGTGACGTTCTCCGTGATCGCCGACGGCAAGACCCTGGTGACCACGCCGACGATCCGGGGCAAGCAGGCGGCGGTGCCGATCGACGTCGATGTCAGCGGCGCGCAGGTGGTCGACCTGAAGGTCGGTGACGCCGGCGACGGCAACGGCAACGACCACGGCGACTGGGCCGTGCCGACGCTGACCTGCGGCTAGACGGACGTCTGGCGGACGCCTGCGACAGCGGGGCTGGATCTGCTGTCGCAGGCGTCCGCCGTTCGAGCGTCAACGCGTTGGGCTTCCCGCCGGTGCTCGGCGCGTCGACGCCCTGGATCCGCCGGTCACGCCCGAGAGTGACGAGACCGACGGCCCCGACGAGACCGAAGCGGTGCCGACGACGGTCCGGCCGCCGATCGCAGACGACTCGTCGGGCATCGCCGACCCGAGGATGCGACAGACTTCCCCCGCCCCGCCCCGCACCGACCCCCGCCGGCCGCGGTACAGGTGTCCCCGGTGTCGTCCGCGCCCGACGCGCTGGAGCAGCGACGCGTTGTCCACCGGCGTCACTCGGCCGGCACCGGGACGTGGCCGCTCCCAGCCCGGGCAGCGTCTCCGCCTGATGCCTGCCTGCCGTCCGCGCCGACTCGCGAGCTCCGCCGCCCGCCCGCCCCGAGGAGCGTGGCCGCCACGGATGCGCAGGCGACCGCGGCGATGCCGAGCCACTGCGGCCAGGCGAGCCGCTGGCCGAGAATGAGCAGTCCGAACAGGGCGCCGGCGGCGGGCTCCAGGCTCGTCAGCACGCTGAAGACGCGTGGCGGGATGCGGCGCAGTGCCTCCAGGTTGAGCGAGTACGGCAGCACACTGGACGCCACGGCCACCACAGTGGCGACCCACAGCACATGCGGGGCCAGCAGCGCACTCGCGGCGTGGGCGATGCCGTACGGCGCACTGAGCAGCGCGGCCCACAGGACCGCGAGCGCCAGGCCCTGCCCGCCGCTGATGCGCCGGGCCATGCGGGAGGAGACGAGGATGTAGCCCGCCCAGCAGCACGCCGCCAGCGCGGCCAGCGCGAGGCCGGTCGGGGCCAGGGGGACGCCGCCCCCGCTGAGCAGCAGGACACCGCCGGCCGCCAGGCATGCGGGCAGCAGGTCGACCACCCGTCGTGATCCGGCCAGGGCGATGACGAACGGGCCGAGGAACTCGATCGTGGCCACGGCCCCCAGGGGGATGTGCTTCACGGCCTCGTAGAAGGTGAGGTGGTGCGCCGCCAGCAGCGCGCCGGCGCCGATCACCGTGCCCCGGGCGCCCTTCACCGAGCTGGACGCATGCCGCCGCGGGCGCCACACCAGGCACAGAAGTACGCCTGCGATCAGCAACCGGAGAAATACGACGCCCGCGGCACCCACCTGCGGGTACACCCGTGGTGCAAAAGCCGCGCCGAACTGGATTCCGAACACCCCGCCCAGCACCAGCCCAGGTGCGGGCATCTTGCCCACGACCCCCGTGTACACGCGGGTCATGCCGCCCTTGCTCATCACCGGCTCACGTTCCTGTTCTCGGGACGGTGCGCGCTCAGTCGGCCATCCGCAGCAGCAACTTGCCGGTCGACGTACGCCCGCCCATCAGCCGGTGTGCCTCCGCCGCCTCCGACAGCGCGAACTCCGCGGTGATCGGCAGCCTCACCGTGCCGTCGGTGACCGTACGGAACGCGCGTTCGGCCAGCGAGCGCAGCGCCTCGGGCGCCGACTGCGCGAGCGCCAGGAGGGAGAAGCCCGCGACGGAACGGCCCCGCGGGTACAGCTCGGGCTGGCCGACGTGCCAAGGCTCTGCCGCGCTCGCGTTGCCGAAGGACACCAGCCGTCCGAAGACGGCCAGCGCGTCCAGGCCGCGGCGCAGGGTGGCGCCGCCCACCGGGTCGAGCACCAGGTCGACACCCCTGCCGCCGGTGGCGCGGCGGACGTCGTCGGAGAAGGCGTCGCTGGTGAACACCTCGTCGTAACCGTGCTCGAGGGCGTGCCCGGCCTTGTCCGCGGACGAGACCACGCCGTAGACCGCACCGGCGCCCGCCGCCCGGGCCAGTTGCCCGGCCACCGTGCCGATGCCGCCCGCCGCGCCGTGCACCAGCACGCTCTCCCCGGCGCGCAGGCGCCCCACCTCGTGCAGCAGGGCGTGCGCCGTCGGCAGCACAGTGGGCAGTGCGGCCGCGGTCCGCAGGTCCAGGCCCTCGGGGAGCGGGAAGACGGTGGCCGTCTCGGCGACCACGACCTCCGCGTACGCGCCGCTGTGAACGAGCGCGACGACCTCCTGCCCCGGACGCAGTCCCTCGACGCCGTCGCCGACGGCCCGGATGCGTCCGGAGACCTCCAGGCCGGGGCGGAAGGGCAGCGATTCCACGCGGTACCCCTCGGCGCGCGCCTTGAGGTCCGCGAAGTTCACACCGGCATAGGCGGCGTCGACGGTCACCTGGCCCGGCCCCGGCTCGGGGACGGCGGCCCGCACGACCTTCAGCACCTCGGGACCGCCGTACTCCTGGAACTCGACTGCGCGCATGAGCGGCCCCGTCCTTGTGCAGAGTGTTCAATGGAAAGCGAACACCGGCACCGTAAGATATTCATCGAACACTCTGCAAGCGTCGAGAACACTCCGCGGGCTTCGCGACGAGGACGCACTGGGTGAGGAGAGGGGCATGTCGAACCAGGCCGCGGGCGGCAGTCACCGGGCGGCGCCCGTACACACGGATCCCGAGGACGTTTCTGTCCTGACCGCGCTGTCCGCGGTCGCCGACCCGGTGCGCATCCAGCTGATCCGCGAGCTGGCGGGCTCGGCCGACTGGACCCGTAGCTGCGGCAGCTTCGACGTGCCCGTGGGCAAAGCCGCGCTCAGCCACCACTTCTCGGTCCTGCGCGGCGCCGGCCTGGTGGAACAGCGGGACGAGGGGCCCCGGCGGGTCAACCGACTGCGCCGCGAGGAGTTCGACGCACGCTTCCCCGGGCTGCTCGACATCGTCCTCCGCGCCGACGGCGCGGACTGAGCAGCCGGCCTGACGCCGGCCGCGGTCGCCGTCCCCTCGATGGTCGTGGCCAGGCCACGGCGTCGGGCTCCCTGTCCTCGGCGCCTGAGGCATCGATCATGTCCGGACGGCCGCGGCACACCGCAGCGGGAACACGCCCTCGCCGAGCCGTGCTCCGGCCGCCGCGATCACGGATGGAACCTCCACTGCCCTTCGGAGACGACGTCCACCTTGTCGTCCGTGACGCGAAGAGCCGTGTCGTCGTCGATGAAGTAGATCGGGAAGTCCGCCCGCGTGACGATGCGATCAGCCCAGGCGTCGTCCCGCTCCGGGAAGTCCGGAGAGTACAGGTGCGGCTTCAGGTACCAGTCGAAGACACCGAACGGCGGCTTCACGGTCGTCGCGCCGAGCGCGTGCAGGTCTGCCGCGTCCCCGATGACGTCGGCGGAGTGTTCGGTGAGGTTCCGGCTGAAGATCATCGATCCGGCGCTCACGCCCACGTAGACCCGGCTCTCCAGCGCTTCGAGGAAGCCGTCGGCCAGGTCGTTGCCGGTGATGCTGCGCGCGAGGTGGTAGTGGTTGCCGCCCTCGACATAGACGACGTCGGCGTGCAGCAGCCGGTCGAGGACCGTCTGCCGGGGCAGGCCGTTCAGCTCGAGGATGTCGAACTCGCGCCAGCCGAGGCCGTGCAGCCGGTTCATGTCCGCGACGAACCAACCGTGGTCTCCGGGCTCGGCGACGGACGCCGTGGGAACGAACACGACGTTCGCCGACTCGAACGGCTTTCCCAGCATGTCCCGCAACGCATCCCGCAATGTCTCGTTGCGCAAGCCGCTCGACGTCAACAGAAGCTTCATCAGGCGAGCCGTCCCTTCATCGCAGTCGCGGCGATCGCGGTCGCCGCCAGGATTGCACCGGCCGTTGCGAACGCGGCCTGCACGGCGCTGCCCGGGGCGCCGTCCCCGGCGAGGCAGACGCCCCCGACCACCGCGACGCCGAGGGTACCGCCTAACTGCTGAACGGCGTTGAGCAGCCCGGCCGCCGAGCCGGTCTCCTGCGGGCCCACGCCGCGCAGCGCGGTGGTGAAGACTTGTCCGGCAGCGGAACGATGCTGGTGTCGGTGACTTTCCTTGACGCCTCAACAGGCATGGGGGGACAGTGGTGGCCTTCTGACGCGTGGCCAGAAAGCCGGGCCCCGTCGGGATGTGAGGTCATCCGGCGAGTCGCCGGACGGGCTCGGTACAGGGGGGGAGTCACCTTTTCCGCGGACGCCGAGGTGTACCGGCTGCCGGCCGAGCGGAACTCCCCGACCTACGAGCCCTGGCATGCCCACTGGACCCTGTGACCGGGCGGCCGCCACCGCCCCGAGCGGCCTCTACCGGCCGTTGCCGGTATCCCCGCGGTCGTCCTGCCCGGAAACGGGTGAGCTGGGGTTTCATGGGCACCCGGATGTCGAGGCGACGCTTCCGCGGAGCCGGATCTCTTCGAAAACCTCAGGAGGTGTCCGCCGCCGTGCCGACCAGGACACCTGCCGCGGGCCGCGGCGCCCGGGGCGCCGAGTTGCGTGACATCGCCCGCGAGACGTTCGGCTGGGCGGATCTCGGCGACGAGCAGCTTGCGGCGATGGAGGCGCTGTGCGCGGGACGGGACGTCCTGGTGGTCATGCCCACCGGCGCCGGCAAATCGGCGATCTACCAGGTGCCGACGGTGTGGTTGAAGGGACCGGCCGTGGTCGTCTCGCCCCTGATCGCCCTGCAACGCGACCAGGTCGCGGGGCTGCGGGACAGTGCCGCGCCTGACGCCGTCGAGGTGAACTCCGCCCAGCCGGAGTCGGCCACCGACGAGGCCTGGCGGGCAGCGAGCGAGGGAGAGGCCGAGTACCTGTTCCTTTCCCCGGAGCAACTGGCGAAGGACGGCGTCGTGGACCGGTTGCGCCGTCTGACGCCGTCACTGTTCGTCGTGGACGAGGCGCACTGCGTCTCGGACTGGGGACACGACTTCCGCCCTGATTACCTGCGGCTCGGCGAGATCGCCGAGAGACTGGGACGTCCGCCCGTACTGGGACTGACGGCGACCGCCGCCGCGCCCGTCCGGGCGGACATCGTCGAGTACCTCCGCATGCGCGATCCCCTGGTGATATCCACGGGTTCCGACCGCCCCAACATCCACCTCGCCGTGCAGACCTTCCCCGACGACGCGGACAAGCGAAAAGCGGTGGTGGACTGGACCGCGGACGCCGCGACGCAGGGCATCCTCTACACCGCCACCCGCAAGGACTCCGTCACCTATGCGACGGCACTGCGCGACAGGGGAGTGGACGCGGAGCCGTACCATGCCGGAATGTCGGCGGCCGACCGCCGCCGGGTGCACGACGGCTTCATGAAGGGCAGCCCCCGCGTGGTGGCGGCCACCTCCGCCTTCGGGATGGGCATCGACAAGCCGGACGTCCGCTTCGTGGCACACGCCTCGCCGCCGGACTCCCTGGACACCTACTACCAGCAGATCGGCCGGGCCGGGCGGGACGGTGAACCGGCCCGAGCCGTGCTGTTCTACCGCTCCCAGGACCTCGGACTGCAGAAGTTCCTGACCGCCAGGACCCTGGACACCGAAGGCCTCGAGCGAGTGATGTCGTTCCTGCTCGACCAGAAAGGCCCGGTCACCCGCCGCCTCCTGGCCCAGCGGTGCGGCCTCTCCCGTCAGAAGACCACCGATCTGGTCAACCTGCTCGAGAAGGCCGGAGCCGTCACCACCGGAGGCGGACGCCGACCGGTGCGCGCACTGCCCGGCCGCACCCCCGCCGAGGCCGCAGGACCGGCCGCGGAGGAGTTCGACAGGCAGCGCCGCATGGACCGGTCCCGTATCGAGATGATGCGCGGCTATGCGGAGACCCTCTCCTGCCGCCGCCAGTACCTGCTGGGCTATTTCGGCGAGCAGCTCGACGAGCCGTGCGGGCGATGCGACGTCTGCGACAGCGCCGGACCGCAGCAGCCGGAACCGGCGGAAGCGGCCGCACCGGGGGCGGGCACCGTTCCGTACGCCTCGAACGACCGGGTCCGGCACGCCGAGTGGGGGCCCGGCACGGTCATGCACACCGAGGGGGACCGGATCGTCGTGCTGTTCGAGCAGGTCGGATACAAGACGCTCTCCCTGCGAGCCGTCGAAGAACACGGCCTGCTCGCTGCCGACGTACGGTGACCGGGCCACTTCTCGGCGCCGGGCTGAGGAGCCGGTCACATCCCCGCGCCGGCTAGTGCTGTGACCGGAAAGGTTCACCGGCTCGCGACGCCCGGCACGGCACCTCGCCGCGTTGTCGCATCACCCGAGTACATCCAGTACGCGGGCGATGCTCCGCCTTGCGATGTACCGCACCGGACGCCGCGAGCTTCCCGGCAAACCTTTCCGGTCACAGCACTAGAGGGCGGTCTGGGAGGCGGCGGCGTCGGGGCGCAGGTCGTCGAGGCCGAGCCGGCGTGCCGGGGCGTCGGGCAGGATCAGCCGGCGGGTGGTGCGCAGGTCGGGGCCGACATGGAGAAGTTCGCCGGGCTGCATCTCGCGCCAGTGGGGGTTGTCGTCCATGCGTTCGCTGGCGACGACGACGGCGCGGTGGGTGGCCAGGTGTTCGGAGTGGATGCGCATGCGGCCGTGGCTGCCGCTGTGATCGAGATGCCGGTTGCCGTGCTGGCCGCCCCCCTGACGCTCGAGGACGTACAGACCATGGGTGTCCGGGTAGCGCAGCGCCCACAGCTCGTCGCAGGTGATGAGGACCAGGTTCAGGGCGTAGACGGGCAGGTTCCCGGCGACCCAGCGGGCGGCCTGCTCGATACCCGCGAAGACGTCACCGTCGTGCTTGCGCGTCTCCCGGGTGATCAGGGCGAAGAACCGCTCGGAATCGGTGTCGCCCCGGACCAGCGACCGGTCCTCGCCGAGATGGTCATCGAGCTTGTCCAGCCCCTCGATGACACCGTTGTGCGCGAAGATCCGCCCGTCCTGCTCGAAGGGATGGGTGTTGCGCACGTCCAGGCTGCCGGTGGACGCGAAGCGCACATGGGCCAGGAAGGTTACCGATTCCTTCTGCCGGGCCTCCTGGGCGAAGGCCCGGTCCTGGTACGCCGCGATGGGTGCCTTGTCGACGTGCGGGGTGCCGTCGGAGGCGAAGTACCCCAGGCCGGTGCCGTCCGGGTCGCGGTGGCTCTGCCGGCTGAGACTGTCGGGGGCGTCCAGCAGCCAGAAGGTGGCGTGGGCGCGCCGCGGAGCGCAGCTGAGACCGAACAGGCGGCACATGGGTTCCTCCTCGAAACGGCGGACGGGCGGCCCGCCGCCGGTGTCGGGCGGTCGGCGTGCGGGCTCGGGAACCGTGGACCGTGGTCAGCGACGGCCCGGGCGGCGAGGGTTCCTGGTCACCGCCCGGTGGGCGAAGCCACCGGCGTCTTCGGCGTCGCGGTGCGGCTCACCCTGCTTGTCCAGCCGAGGCAGGACGCGGCGCGGGTCCTCCAGCAGCAGGTCGGCCGGGTCCCGGCTCTCGCCGCGTTGATCACGCTCCGTCATACGCCGCTCGCCCCTCTCTGTACTGGTAGGCGTCGCTCTGTCGGGGATTCCCCCTGCCGAAGCAGCGAACCGGCGAACCGGAATCAGCCATCCGTATGCGGAGTGATCGATGCCTCCTTCGGCGGTCGTGCCGCCGCAGCGCGAACGGTCTGGGCGACGTGTGGGACGTCGAGCTGCAAGGTGGCCCGTGCCCACGGCGGCGACCGGCCGCTCGACCGCGCGGGCCACGGCGAGGGCGCCGAGGCCGGCGGGTCGGGCCGTGCGCGAACCTAGAGGTGCGACGCCAAGGCGGCGTAGACCCTGCGCCAGGCGTCCGCGCCGGCCTGCGGATCGTAGTCGGCCGGGCGGTCTGTGCAGGCGAAACCGTGCCGGGCGCCAGGGTAGGTCACCAGTTCGTGCGGCACCTTCGCCTCGGTGAGTCGCTGCTCCGCCTGCTCCCACTCCTCGGCCGGGATGATGTGGTCCAGTTCGCCGCGAAAGCCCAGCAGGAAGGCGCCGCCCGCAGCGATCTGCTCGCTGGTCTCCAAGGGGGGCACCGGGCCGACCAGCGGGAAGCCACTGTTCAGCAGCCAACCCGGGTAGAAGACCGCCGCCAGCTCGAACCGGAGCTCGGTCGCGGCCCGCACCGCGATGTGCCCGCCCATACTCAGCCCGAGGAACGCCACGCCCCGCTCCCCGGCTTCCGCGCGCGCCGCCGCCAGCGCCGCCGACGCATCGGCCACCAACTCGTCCCGGTCCAGAGCGCGCATCAGCACCAGGCCTTCCTCGCGTTCCTCGGCAGAGTATCCGAGCTCGGTGCGGCGAGCGTTGCGCCAGTAGTAGTCCGGCGCCAGCGCGACGTAGCCGGCCGCCGCCAACTCTGCGCAGGTTTCGCGGACGTAGGCGTTGACTCCGTACAACTCGGAGCAGACCACCACGGCGCCGCGCACATCACCCACCGGCCGGTGCACGTGGGCTTCGATGCCGCCCGCCTCGCCGAGTGTCTCCCACTGACCTGTCATCAGTCCCCCGTGCCTTCGATCGCGGAATGCGGACTCAACTCTACGCGCAGCCAAGGCCGTTCCCGAGGCGGGCGCAGCCGCGGACAAGTACCGGCGGGCACAGCCGCGGCTGCGCCCGCCCCGCTGACCGAGGGGACGCGCAAGGCTGAGCCAGACCCCTACGAAGAACTGATCCCGCCCTCACGTCGGCCGGTGCGCTGCGGGGGGCCACTCGACCTTGGCCCGCCCTTGAGCTGATCGGCGTAGCCACGCACTGTCCGGGCCGATGCCGTGCGATCGTGCACCGCAGTCGCGTCTGCGCCCTTCTGATCGACACGCCCGAGGCCGAAGCCGCTCATGCAGCTCGCCGCCGACCGCTACCCGCGGAATGTCACGGTGGTGATCACATGCCGTCGCCGCGGCGGCGTACCGTTCCCGCATGGAGCAGCGAGAGATCATGCAGCGGGTCGTCGGCATCCTCACCGAGGCGCTGGAGATGCGACGCCAAGCCCGCGAGCGGGATGACGGAGATGTGCCGCAGAGTGAAGCGGTCTCTGCGCTGCTGGAGGAAATGCTGCCCCGTATCCAGGTGCCTGCTGACGCGAGTGCCCGGGAGGTCGCGACCGCGGTGAGCCGAGCGCTCGGGCCGGCCATCGCGCACATCGCGTCGGCGTTCGCGCTCGCCTTCGTGCAACTCGCCGAGATCCACGACGAGGGACGTGCCGACGTCTCCGCCGGCGACGTGCTCCAGTCCATTTCCCTGCACTTCGAAACGGAGGCGGAGCAGTAGCAGCCGTCTCGTGATGTGCCATACGCGTTGCCATCACCGTGGGCCGCAATGAGCACAATGCATGCGACGGCGGCTGCGGGGACCGTCGTCAGCAACACCGTCACCGGAGCCGTCGCCCTCATCCTCGGCCTGGTGACGACGGCGATGGCGTCCCGCGAGCGAGTCCGACCCGACCGCAGCCGTACGGCCTCGAGCCTCGGGCCGCACGGCTGCCTGTGTTCCTCGTCGGACGTGCGCCGCCGGAGGGGCGCGATTCAGGCGCCGCCGACAGCCGGCGGCCCTGTCCTCGGATACCGAGGCAGAGCCCTCGCCGTGCGGTTGGTTGGGATCGGTTTGCTCCAGGCCACCGTCGACTGCTCAGCAACTCCGTCCGGCTGCACGGGCTCCGCCGGTGTCAGCACAAGGCGCCGGCTGCCTGCACATCGCCGAGCGCTCGACGCGCGATGTCACCGAAGTCGTCGCCGTCAGTCGTTTCGCTCCAGCGCTCATAGGCGATCCTCAAGGCGAGCGCGCCCAGTTCCGCGGCCACGCACGAGGTCAGGTCGGGAACGCCGCGCCGCTTGAGGGCGTCGGCCATCGATGCGGTGAGACCGATGCCTTTCAGCGCCTCACGTTCCCGCAGCTCCGGATGGGCGGCGATCACCGCACGCCTGCGGGCGCTGAATTCGCGGCGGGCGGGTGTGAACGCTTCCCTTCCGGCCGCGTCCAGGGCGTGAGCCACCGCTTCGAGCGGCGTGGCGGTTCCCGGCGCCTCGGCGATCCCTCGGGCGAGCAGTCCGGTCATCGTCTCCCCGCCGAAGAGCACTTCCCGCTTGTCCTGGAAGTGCCGGAAGAAGGTGCTCTTCGTCAGCCCCGCACGCTCAGCGATTTCGATCACCGTCGTGTGCTCATAGCCCCGCTCCTCGAACAGTTCGAGGGCGGCGACGACGAGTCGCTCTCGTGCGTTGGGCTGCCAGCGGGCCATGAGAACAGTCTACGGCACTTGGTCCCATCACTCGTGTATGGTGATGAGACCAAGTCCCATCACTGGGCGCCCATCCCCATGGAGGTCCGTTCATGAGCCGAGCCGTCGTCTATCAGACCTTCGGAGGCCCCGAGGTGCTTGAGCTGCGAGATGCCCCGGAGCCGCATGCCGGCCCGGGCGAGGTGCGCGTCCGCGTGACAGCCGCCGGCCTGAACCCGATGGACTGGATCCTCTCGTCGAACCGGGAAGCGGCGGCGAGGTTCGGCGTCACCGTGCCGTCCGGCTTCGGGTACGACTTCGCCGGCGTCGTCGACGAGGTCGGAGCCGGCGCCGATGGGTTCGCCGTGGGCGACCGCGTCTACGGAGGCGCGATGGCGAAGGCCGCCGCCGACTTCCTGGTGATGAGGACTCCGGCTCAGGCACCCGACGCGCTGTTCCACACACCGGACGGCATCAGCGACGAGGTGGCGGCCACGCTTCCGGTGGCCGGCCTGACCGCCGCAGCCGCTCTGGAGGCGATCGGCCTGCGGCCCGATGACACGGTCCTGGTCGGCGGTGCCGGCGGCGGTGTGGGCGTGTTCGCCGTACAGCTCGCGAAGCTCACCGGCGCCAGAGTGATCGGGACCGCCTCGCAGGGCACGTTCGAGTTCCTGCGGCGGCTGGGCGCCGAGCCCGTGGCGTACGGCCCGGGGCTCGCGGACCGCGTGCGGACGCTGGTTCCCGAGGGTGTGACCGCCGCGACCGACCTGTTCGGTACCGAGACGGCCGAGACCGCGCTCGCACTCGGCGTTCCGCCTGAGCGGATCTCCACCATCGCCGCGGGCCCGAACCCTCCCGGCGGCGTGCGCGCGACCGGGGGCAGCGAAGCCGGACGGGCCGACCTGGAGCGGATCATCGACGCGATCCTCGCGGGCCGGATCACCGTGCCCATCGCCGCGACCTTCCCGATCGAGCGGATCCGCGACGCCGTGGCACTGCAGGCCGGACGCCACGTGCACGGCAAGGTCGTGATCACGCTGTGACCCGTCTCCGCTGAGCGGCTGCGCCTTGCCCTGCCGGCGACGACGCCGAGGGGCCGGCCGCTCGGCTCGGCGCGGGGCCGTGGAGTAGGACGCGACGATGCGCCACCTCGTGTCCGGTGCGCTCGGCCACCCGGCGGACGTCGCCCAGTGGGCGTCGCCCAGTCCTGAGTCATGGGCGACGCCGCGTCGGGCGATCATCGGCGGGCGTCTCAGGCCGGGAAGCCGTAGCTGTATCCCTGCGCGTCCAACTGGTCGAGGAGGCGAGCGAGCGCCTGCACCGTCTGCGAACGGTCACCGCCGCCGTCGTGCATCAGGATGATCGCGCCGGGGCGCAGGTCCTGGTTGATGTTGTGCAGGATGCCGTCCACACCCGGGCGCCGCCAGTCGTTGGCGTCGTCGCTCCAGCCAAGCGGCTGCAGGTGGTTGGCGCCGGCTATCGCCCGGATCGTCGGGCTCCAGTCACCGCCGGGTGCCCGGTAGTACATCAGCTTCGCGCCGCTCCCCGCTGCGTCGGTTATCTCGCGCTTGGCGTCGACGATCTCGTGGACGTTGTACTCGACCGGCTTGCGGCTCTGCTGCTCGTCGTGATGGACCGAGTGGTCGCACAGCCGGTCCCCGCTCGCGACGATCGCCTTCGTCAGGTACGGGTGGCTCCGGGCGAGCGGCCCGAGCTCGCAGAAGGTGGCCTTCGCGTGGTGCCGGGCGAGGAGCGCCAGCACCTGCGGGGTCCACCGCGGGTCGGGGCCGTCGTCGAAGGTGAGCGCCACGGACTTGCCGCTGCCCTCGACGGTGTGGCTGACCACCATGTCGGAGCCTGGCGGCGCGCTCGGCAGCCGCCCGAAGGCATTCGCAGAGCCGGACTGCGATGCGGGCCCGGACGGCGTCGCGGAGGAGCCGCTGCCGCTGCCGGACTGCGCTCCTCCTGCCGCGCGGTCGGATGCCGACGCGGACGGGGAAGCGGACGAGGGCGACGGCGCCGGGGACGACGAGTGCGGTCCGGGAGAGGCGAGCTTCGTCGGGGGAGTCGCGCTGCTGGGCGAGCTCTGGGACACGTGCCCGCCTCCGTGCGGGCCGCACGCGGTGAGCACGGCTCCCGCGACCACCGCCGTCAGGGCGGCTGCCGAGGCCCCTTTGATTCTGGCCACTGCCACAGATCTACCTCCGTCGGCACCACTCGGTGCCCGAATCGGTGCTGGTACTGGTCATGTCGACGCGCAGGAGGGACCGAGCGCGGGCGCGCTGCCGGTCGACGGCACGGCGGCGTCCTTGGTCGGGGTCCGCTGGAGATCCACGTCCCCGGGCGTCAGCGCCCAGGGCTCACCGGTCGCTCCGAAGCGCTCCGGGGCCGGCCGGGCGGCGAGCTCCATCGCCCTGCCGCGGATCCCCGCTCTCGACGGATATGGCCAGCACGTCCGGTTTATGCCTGATGTCCGACCACAATAAAAGACCCCTGTCGCCCGGCTAAACAATTCCCATATGTGATAAACGTCGCATTGCGAATTGCGTCCTGAGATGAAAGGGCGCGAGTCGAACAGCGGCAGCAGCAACGCCACCACTTCGCCTGCCTCGCCGCCACCACCTCGCCCACCTCGCCGTTCCCGGTGCAGTGGACCAAGCGGTAGGTGACGACCGCATACGCACGATCCGGCAGGGCGCGCGGCCGTCCGTGGCGAAATTCGTGAGACGCGAGACCGGCTCATCGCCGCACGGGGGAAATCCCGTGTTCCGGGTCGCGGTGATGGCGCTGGACGCGCAGTCGATGCCAGTGGTGCGGTAACCGAGCCGGTGGAGGCGGCGCGCGACGGCGCCCTGCCGAGGCCGGCTGACACAGACGCGGTCCGCCTCGCCTCGTCGACGGTTCGCCGCCCTCGCGGGCGGTGAACCGTCATCGGAAAAACCGAAAGGCGGCTCAACGCGCGGCCTCCCGTTCCGGAAGAAGCCTCGCCGACATGGCATCGGCTGATCTGCTGACGGGGCGTCGGCCATGCCGCTCCACCTCGCCAGTCACGGCCCGCGCTGGACCGTAGTGGACGCGGGGGTGCTCACCCCGATCAGCGTCCTCGGCTGCATGCCCGCCGCCGCGACGGGTACGACCCCTCCCGTGCGGGGGTGTCGCGGAAGCGGCCGATGAGGAGGGGTGTCGGAACGTGATTCGAAAGCTGCAGGCGGTCGCGCTGGATTGCGCCGATCCGGTACGGCTCGCTGAGTTCTACGCCGAGTTGCTCGGCGGGCGTGTGGTCGCGGATCAGGAGGATTCCGACTGGGTCGAGGTGCACGGTTTCGAGGGGACGCCGCTGGCCTGTCAGCGGGTGGACGGCTACCGAGCGCCCGAATGGCCCGGCCAGGAGCGCCCGCAGCAGCTCCACCTGGACTTCGACGTGGACGACCTCGACGGTGAGGAGAAGCGGGCGCTGGCCCTCGGCGCGACCGTGCTGGAGCGGACGGACCAGCTCCGCCCGGGGGCCAACTGGCGGGTCTACGCGGACCCGGCCGGCCATCCGTTCTGCCTCTGCCTCCACTGAGTCCACCGGGCCCCAGCGCAGTCGCTGGGGCGCGGCGGCAGGATCGGCCGTCGGACGGGGACTTCGGCCCCGGGTTCGATCAGCCAGGCGCAGCCCGGCGAGGCGGCCCGCACCAGCACGTCGCCGCGGGTGCGGTGACCCGCGCAGCGGGTTTGTGCAATGCGCTTCAGGAGCCGATGGGCCCCGGCGTGCGCTCGGCCTCGCCGGCGCCCACCTCTGTCACGGCCCCCGCATCAACTCCGGATGTACGACCTGCTGTGAGGCCGGTCGCAGCGCCGACGCCCCGGCCTTGCACGCGCACACTGAACCGTGATCGGGCGGACAGTTCCTGGACCGGCCCCTGAGCCGGTCCCGCGCCCTCCTGGACCGCAGGGGTCCGCGCATGATGGCCGGGCCGGGGCCGGTCGCCGGACCGTCGGGGGATCGGAGCCCGCTCCGAGGCCCCGAGATCACGGCGCCGAAAAGAGCCCCGCTGCGAACTTCGCGCTCAGAAAGTCTCGTTGGCCTCGTTGACACGCCATAAGCACGCGCGTTTCACTCAACACCCGTGCATGGCAACGTTGTCAGGCCGTCGAGGCGACCGGCACCGTTGCCTGTCACTGGCGTTCCGGCGTTTTTCGGCACGTCAGCACCTCATGTGCGAAGCGCGAACCGCTGCGGAGGCAACCGATGGTCCGACCCCAACGTTCAGCCGCGCCACGTAACCGAAAGAGATCGCGTCAACGCTTGGCCGTGGTCTCCATCCTGGGCATGGCCGTACTCCCACTCCCGGCGATCGGGGGCGCCCATGCCGCGAACGCCGCGACGCCGGCCTTCGTGAAGGATCCCGCGTCCCTCGTCAACCCCCTCATCGGCACATCCGGTGCGGTGGACACCTTCCCCGGGCCCGACATGCCGGCGGGCATGGTGCAATGGAGCCCCGACACGACGCCCGACCGTCCTGACGGTGGCGGCTACGAGTACAACGACAAAAAGATCTCGGGCTTCAGCCTCACCCACGTCTCGGGACCCGGCTGCGGCGTCGCGGGCGACCTGCCCATCCTGCCGGTGACCGGCGCGCTGTCGGGCAACCTCGGCAGCGCGTCCGTCGGTTTCAGCCACGACGACGAGAAGGCGGGCATCGGGTACTACGGGGTCACCGATGCGAACGGCGTCAAGACCCAGTTGACCGACACCGTCCGCGCCGGCCTGGGCGCCTTCACGTTCCCCGCGGGTCAGCAGGCGAACCTGCTGTTCAAGCTCAGCGGCGGCGCCACCCAGGTCGACGGAACCCGCGTCCAGGTGGTGAACGACAAGGAGATCAGCGGCGCGATCGACAGCGGTCACTTCTGCGGCGCGAGCAACAGGTACACGCTGCACTTCGACATCAAGTTCGACCAGCCGTTCAGCGCGAGCGGTACCTGGGTCGGCAGCACCATCAACCCCAACGCGACGTCACTGAAGGCGGGCAGGGCCCGGCAGAACCTTCAGGTGCGCCCGTCCAAGCCGCTCAAGGAGAAGCACTTCACCGTTCCGGCGGCACCGTCCCCGACCGTGCACGGAAGCGGTGGCACGGCCGTGCAGCCGCCCACGACGGGTGCGAACGGTATGTACCTGACCTTCGACACCTCCTCGAACCCGACGGTACGCGCGAAGGTCGGCATCTCGTACACGAGCGACGCAGGCGCGGCCGACAACCTCGCCACCGAGATCAGGAACTGGAACTTCGACGCCGTCGAGCAGGCGAACCACGACGCCTGGAACGCGGTGCTGAACAGGATCCAGATCGGCGGCGGGACCGCGGACCAGCAGGTGCAGTTCTACACCGCGCTCTACCACGCGCTGCTGCACCCGAACGTCTTCTCGGACGACAACGGCCAGTACATGGGCATGGACAACCAGATCCACAAGCTGGCCAGGGGCCAGCAGGCCCAGTACGCCAACTACTCCGGCTGGGACACCTACCGCTCCCAGACCCAGCTGATGGCGATGGTCGAGCCCAAGGTCACCAGCGATGTCGTCACCTCGATGCTCAACGGCTACGACCAGACGGGCCTGCTGCCCAAGTGGGCCTCGAACAACGGCGAGAGCTACGTGATGGTCGGTGACCCGGCCGCCGGCATCATCGCCGATACGTACGCCTTCGGCGCCGGGGGCTTCGACACGGACAAGGCACTCGCCGCCCTGCAGCACGAGGCCACCGTCCCGAACAACGACCGCCCCGGCGAGTCGGTGCGGGACGCCAAGGGCTACCTCCCGCTCGACGAGAAGGACTACGGCTGCTGCAACTTCTACGGCCCCGTCTCCACGCAGCTGGAGTACGACTCCGCCGACTACGCCCTCGCCGCCTTCGCGAAGTCGCTGGGCAGGACGGCCGTCTACGAGAAGTTCGCCACCCGCGCTCAGGACTGGATGAACGTCTTCAACCCGCAGACCGGCTACATGCAGGGCAAGAACATGGACGGCCAGTTCGCGGGCGGTTTCACCCCGGGCACCTCCAACGGGTTCGTGGAGGGCACCTCCGCCCAGTACACGCCGATGGTTCCGTTCAACCTCAAGCAGCTCATCCAGGCGCGCGGCGGCGCCAAGGCGTACTCGTCCTTCCTGGACAGCCTGCTGGACAACATCACGAACCCCGGCAACACCAACGCGGATCTGAGCAACGAGCCCAGCGTGGAGATCCCCTGGGAGTACGACTACACGGGCGAGCCGTGGAAGACGCAGGCCGCCGTCCGCCGGGCCCAGCAGGACCTGTACTTCAACGCTCCGGTCGGCTCCTTCGGCAACGACGACCTCGGCGCCATGAGCTCCTGGTACGTCTGGTCCGAGCTCGGCATGTACCCGGAGACCCCGGGCGCGGACACCCTGGTGCTGGGCAGCCCGGTGTTCCCGGTGGCCAAGGTGACTCTCGCCGGGGGCAAGACGGTGCAGATCAACGCACCGCAGGCCGCGCCCGACGCGCCGTACGTGCAGTCACTGGACGTCAAGGGCAAGGAGTGGAAGAACTCCTGGCTGACGTACCAGCAGTTCAGGAACGCGGGCACGGTCGACTTCACCCTCGGCACCCGGCCCGACACCTCCTGGGCGTCCGACCCGTCGGCGGTGCCGCCGTCGGACACCACGGGCGGCGACCGGGTGCTGGCCGCGACCGGTCCCTCAAGCGACGGCCTGGTGCTCCAACCGGGTGCGTCCGGTGACGGCACCCTCGATGTGACCAACCTCGGCAGCAAGGCCGTCACGGTCGACTGGAAGGCGACGGTGCCCTCCGGCGTCACGCTGGACACGGCGTCCGGCTCGGTCGAGGTGCCCGCCGTGGGCAGCGCCGAGGCGAAGGTCCACGTGACGGCGGGCACGAACGAGGGCACGTTCCCGGTCACCTTCGCACTCACCGACCACAGCACCGGTGCGGCACTGAGCGGGGCGACCCTCCGCGTGGCCGTCGCCAAGGCCGGTGCGCTGTGGCCGTACGACACCAACGAGGGCGTCTACCCCGACGGTACGAAATTCTCCGGCGGCTTCGACGGCGGCGGCTGGGCCCTCTCACAGAACGCGCTGTCGGCGGGCGGCGCCACGAGCGGCTCCACCGTCACGGTCGACGGCATCCCCTACGTCTGGCCGACCGTGGCGTCCGGCCGACTGGACAACCTGGAGATGGCCGGCCAGACCATTCAGATGCCGGCCGGCACGTCGGGCGCGTCGCTGGGCCTGCTGGGCGCGGCGACCAACGCGCCGACCGACGGCAGCGGGGTCTCGGGCACGGTGACCGTCACCTACACCGACGGAACCACCTCTCAGGCGACGGTCGGCTTCTCGGACTGGACGCTCAACGGCGGGTCGAGCAAGCCGCTCGCGGGTGACACGACGGCCGTCGCGATGACCTACCGCAACACCGGGAGCGGGGGCCGGGACAACGTGAAGACCTACGTCTTCGCCACGAAGGTCCCGCTCGACGCGTCCAAGCAGGTGGCGTCGATCACGCTGCCGGTGACGGGCTCGACGGGCACCGACCACCTGTTCGCCTACGGCTTCGGCCAGTGAGGCACGGCAGGCGCTGACGACGGCGGGCCGGTCCCCGGGCGCGAGCCCGGGGGCCGGCCCCGCCGGGTGTGCGGGCCCGGCCGCCCCGCCCGAGGAGGGGGAGCGCGGGCGTTTCGCCGGGGCGCTGTCGCTCCGATGTGGTTGCGCACGCGCGGGTCGGTGGATGTCCCGACGCCACCGATCGTCCCGACGCCACCGATCGCGCTGGTGCGGCGCCACGGCGCCCAAGCCGCCGCCCGGGCTCGTTTCTGTGGGCCGTCGGGGGCAAACCAGCCCGCGTCCGCTTGCGCCTGCCGCCGGGCCACTCCACCAGGCTGAACAATTGCCCCGGTCCGCAGACAGGCGTGGGTTCGAACGGCACAAAGGGGAAAGCCGATGGGCACAACAGGGCGTTTGGACCGTAGGTTTCTGCTTGCCGGTTCACTGGCAGGCGCCACGGTCGCCCTTGCGGGGTGCTCGTCGACCAACGCCGTCACATCGACGAACGCCGGCACATCGGCGGCCAACGCTTCGCCCGCGGAGCGGCCGACCACGCCCGCCACCGCTTTCGCGAGACTCATGGACGGCAACGCTCGCTGGGTCAGCGGAAACCTTCAGCACCCCGACCGGGATCCGGACCGGCGCCAGCTCGTGGCGCAGCAACAGAAGCCCTTCGGCGCGGTTCTCTCGTGCATCGACTCCCGAGTGCCGCCCGAACTTCTCTTCGACACCGGGCTGGGTGACCTCTACGTGATGCGCACCGGCGCGCAGACGGTCGATCCGGTGGTCACCGGTTCCGTCGAGTACGGACCCATGACGAGCAGCACCCCGCTCATCGTGGTCCTCGGCCATCAACGCTGCGGTGCCGTCAAGGCGGCGTACCAGTCCCTGCGTGACGGCAAACCTCTGCCCGGCAACCTGCAGGCCGTCGTCAAGGCGCTGCGGCCGGCGTACGAGCAGGCAGTGAAGCAAGGCGGCGCCGACCCGGTCGGGACGATGACACGAGCCCAGGTCAAGTTGACCGCCACCACGCTTCGCTCCAACGCGGACCTCGCTCCACTGGTGCGCAAGGGCTCCCTGGCGGTGGTCGGTGCCTACTACTCACTCGACACCGGCAAGGTGGAGGTCCTGGCCGGCGCGCCCTCCTGAACCGGTCGCAGAGACGGACGGGCGTTGCTCGCGGGCGGCGGACGGTCGTCCTCCCTCCCGGGACGGTGAGGCGGGCGCACCCGGCTGGAAGCAAGCCGTCCGGGCATGCGGCCCGGTACGCCGGCCCTGGATCACATACGCCTCCACGGAGACGCAGCCGGGCCGGGTGGACAGCACGTTGCCCCAGCTTCCCGGCAGCGACTGCTCTCCGGAGTAGTGCGAGGGGGCACTGGCGCGATCGGGATCGCGGTGGGCCACGATGACGGCGTCCCACTTCGCAGAGACCGGGCCGGTCAGATAGCCCCAGGCCGCCTGGCACGCCGGCGAGTACATGAGCAGGATCGTCCCGTAGTTCCGGCTGCCGTCGGCCCAGGCCACGGGCTGCCAGTCGAGCTGCTTGGCGTCGGCCCGGCACCCGTCGGCGTAGGGATCGGTGCCGTCGGCGGCCGGACGCACGGCGACCGGCTGGGACCGGGGGGCCGGACTCTGCGTGTCGGCGCCGATCGTCCTGCCCGCCGTGAGCCAGGCCACGATCGGCGCGACGATCACGACCGCTCCGACCGCGGCCACGCCGACCAGCCTGCGGCGCAGGACACGTGGCCGAGGCGCCGAAGGGGCCGATCCCCGGCCGGCCGAGGTGGGGAGCGCGTCGTCGGCCGGCTCCTCGGGCGGCTCGGACGGAGCGCCCGTCCGCGTGCCCGTGGGGGCGGCGTCCCCCGGCGCGGTGTCCCGGGCCAGCTCCCACAGTTGCCGCCAGTGCGCGGCCTCGCCGCCGCAGGCCACCACGAACGCGTCCACCAGCTCCCAGGTGGCACTGTGGCGCCCCGACTCCGCAGCCGAGAGCGCGGCCTTGGAGTACCCGGACTTCTGCGACAACTGTTGCAGTGTCAGGCCGCTTTCGTCGCGCAGGTCCCGCAGCCGCTGGGCGAGGGCGGCTCGTGGGCCTGTAGCGGTGATCGGCGATCTCCGGCGACCGGGCATGGGGCCTTCCTGATGCTTCGGCGGACCTTCGGCATTGTTCTGCATTGTCCATCCGGGCCGGTAGACACGTTCTGGTCATGGCCGGCCGCTGCTAGACCGGTGAACCGCACCAGCGACATCCACCACGACGGAAGGTCTTCCATGAAGCGGCTTCTGGCCTGCGCCTTCGGCGCCAGCGTGATCGCCTCCACCCTCGTGTTCGGCGGCGGCGGTCCCGCTTGGGCCGCCTCCTGCTCCGGCGGCTCGTGCAACGGCCACGACCCGTACAAGTACGGCTGTGGGATCACCTCCACCACGACCGCGACCTACACCTCAGGCTCCAAGACGGCCACGGTCTACAACCGCTATTCGAAGGGCTGCAACGCCAACTGGGTGGAGATGACCCTCAACAACGCCGCCCGGAGCGCGGGCTGGCAGGTCCAGGGCTCCGTGTGGGAGCTGAACTCCGCCAAGACCGGCGCCATCGCCGAGTCGTGCTTCCCGTCGAACGACAACAACAGCGGCAAGACCTTCGAGACCTGCAACGGCAGCTACTACGCCGGTGCCACCGGCTGGCCGGCCTGGACGGACATGGTGGACGGCACCAACTACACCGAGGGACCCATGAGCGTCTTCGACTCCTCCGGCACCTTCCTGAAGCAGATCTGGGCCAACCAGTGAGGTGACACGGACCGCCCCGGCCGACCCATCCGGCCGGGGCGTGCCCGGCGCACCGGACCGTTCCCCCCTCCCATCCGACCTGGTCCGGCTTCCGGCCGGCCAGGAGGCCACCGGCTGGGACGTCCGCTTCGGTCCGTCGTCTCCCTGCGGGCCACCCGGAGGTCAGGACCAGGGAGAGGCAACCATCCAGGTGCTGTCGTCGACGAAGTCGCTCAGGGCGTCGAAGCCGTCCGAACCGCCGTTGGACGCGGCGTAGACGGTGAAGTCGTAGTGCCGGACGTACCTGCTGGGGTGGTTCCAGGACAGGAAGGACCAGCCCCGGCCGCTGTTGCCCTCCTGCGGGCAGAAGGTGGCGTCCTGTGCGAACTGCGAGGTTCCGTCGTCGGCGTTGAGCTGTAGACGGAAGGCGTAGTGGCGAAGGTATGCGCCAGGGGTGTTCGCGGACTCGAACGAGACGCAGGAGGAGTTCGCAAGACCCGCGTGGACGATCCAGGTCGCGTCTGCCTTGGCGGTCGCCGACGAGGACGAGGTGACGTTCGCGATCACGGCGTAGGCGTCGCCGTCGTCGTGCTTGATGTAGTCGGAGGTGCAGCACGCCGTGGTGGCCCGCAGTGAGATTCGGGAACCGGGGGCGAGCGCGGTCGACGGCGCCGGGGCGGTGTAGCCGACCGAGGCGATGTCGGCCTGGACGGCGTTCTCCGTGGCGTCCGTCGGGTAACCGGCGGTCATGACTCCCTCGTAGAAGGTGCCGGAGTCCCCGTTGCTGTTGTCTCCGCCGATGCCCAGGATGATGGCACCCTGCTTCTTCATCGTGGTGTAGCCGGTGGGCCGGGCTCCGTCGTAGTACGTCGAGAGGCCGCCGGACCGGGCGTTGCCGCCCCGGATCGCCCAGTGATCGGGCTGCCCCTTGAGCATCGCCGTGACGAAGGGGCTGCTCTGGGACGGGTCGTTGGCGTTGAATCCGGTGCTCCGGCCGGAGAACAGGCCGTTCTCCATGTCCGCCATCACCCAGGGCCCGTTGCCGGCCCCGTAGCCCCAGAGCTTGATGTTGCCGAAGTAGATGGCCTCCATGGTGCCGTTGCCGTCGTTGCGGTTGTCGGTCTCGGCGTTGCCGTAGTCGAAGCAGCAGTTGCCGTTGTAGTGGGTGCCGTCGAGGACGGCGTACATGCCCTCGGCCGCGTCACCGGTGGCGATGCCGCTGGTGTGGTCGTCGCGGTACCCGGTGCCGGGGCCGACGAACACGCCGTACGCCTTGTGGCCGGCGACGGTGACAGGTGCCGCCGTGGCGGGCGCGAGGTTGTCGTTGCCGCCGGCGGCCGGACCGGGGAACTGCCCGGCAAGGGCCTGGGTGAGGTTGTTGGCCTTCCCGGACTGGTCGTAGACGACGGTGATCACGCAGTTGGTGCCGGCGCAGAAGGAGTCCTGCGCGGCGGCGTTGGCGTACCCGCCCGTGCTGAGCACCCCGATGTCCTTCGTGGTGCCGTCCGAGGCACGCCGGACCTGGTACAGGGGCCCGTTGTACGCGGCGTACAGCGCCCGGGTGGTGCTGTGGGCGGCCACGCAGGGCGTGCCGCCGGCTGCGTAGATGTCGCACGGTTCTTGGGTGGCGGCCTGCGAGGTGGTGGCGGTGCCGGCGAGCAGGCCGGCAGCGAGCACGGCGGTCGTGCCGGCCGCGAGGAGCGCGCGCCGGGCGCGGCGCATCCACGGCTGAGCGGGCATGGAGGAACTCCTTCAGAGGGGGAGGGGGGCCTGCGTCGGCGCTGACGAACCGAGGCGGAAGCGTCGCGGTCGCAGGCGGGGCCTCGACGGCGGACATGCACTCGTCCTGCGGGTGCCGAGCTCGGCCTGACCGGCGTCCGCGTCCCGGGCAAACGGACAAGGGGCAGGCCCTGCACGGCGCGGCGGAGCAGCACGCCCTGCGGGTGGGCATCGAGCAGACCGGAGCGCGGCGGGAGAACCACTTCATCGAACCGGTTCGAGAACCTAGCATCCGGACACTCGACCAGCAACGCCTTCGCCCCAAGGTCCTACCGGTCCCTTTTCGGGAAACGGAAGTGTCGCCAGGGGTGTTGACAGGGGTTCGGGCAGTTCCTACCTTCACTTCACGCGAACCGGTTCGACGACCGGCCTCTCGCTCCTCATCCCGTCCCACATCCTCACAAGCGACGGATGATCCCGTCCGTTATCGAACCGGTTCGATCAAGGAGTTGCCGTGAACATCGGTGAGATCGCCCGGCGGGCCGGTGTCTCGCGGAGCACCGTCTCCTACGCGCTGAGCGGCAAGCGCCCGGTTTCGCAGGACACACGCCGGAAGATCCAGCGGGTCGTCGACGAGCTGGGCTACCGGCCCAGCGCCAGCGCCCGAGCCCTGGCCAACGGCCGGACCAGCACGATCGGCCTGGTCTTCCCGCCGGCCGGAAACCACTACACCGGCATGCAGTTGGACTTCATCGGCAGCGTGGTGGAGGCCGCCGCGGTCCACGACTACGACGTGCTGCTGTCACCGAGCGGCGTGGACAGCGACCGGTCCTTCCAGCGGCTGCTGGGGGAGCGGCGGGTCGACGGCGCGATCCTGATGGAGATCAGGCTGGAGGACGACCGGGTCGATCACCTGGCCGCACTCGGCTTCCCTTCCGTCGCCATCGGCCGTACCGCCCGTCCGGAGGGCGGCTGGTGGGTCGGCCTGGACCACACCGCGCTCGCGGAAGCGTGCGTCCACCACCTCGCCGACCTCGGCCACAGCAGGGTCGCCTTCGTCAACCGGCCCGAACAACTGCTGCGGGCCGGGTACGAGTCCGCGCACCGCGGCCTGGAGGGCTTCACCAAGGCCGCGGCCGAGCGCGGGCTGACGGTCCGGACGTACTGCTGCGGGGACGACGCCGCCTCGGGCGAGGCATGCCTGGAGCGGATCCTGCACGACGAGCCGGCCACCACGGCCCTGGTCACGCTGAACGAGGCCGCTCTGGGCGGCCTGTACCGGGGGCTCGCCCAGGCCGGCCGCCATGTGCCGCGCGACTTCTCCGTCACCGGGGTCGTGGCCGGCCGCTGGGCGCAGACGGTGACCCCGCAGCTCACCGCGGCGGACGTACCGGCGGAGGAGATGGGCCGACTCGCCGTCGAGCTGCTGGTGGAGCGGCTCGACCGTCCTGACGCGCCGCCCCGGCACCATCTCCTGGCGCCGCCCATCTCCCTGCGGGCCAGCACAGGGCCCGCAGGAGTCACGACCCCCGCGGACACCGGTCCCGGTACCACACCCTGACCGATCCCACTGGCAACCCCCGCGTCCTGTCTTCACCCGCCGATCGCTCGAATCGCTCACCAGTGTTCGTTCGGCGTGCCCCACCACCCGGCAATCCCGTGCCCTCGGCACCCGCATGCCAAGAATTAAGGACCTCGCGATGAACAGCTCCTCCAGACAGCGCCGTCTGACCGCAGCGGCCCTGACCGCCCTGGCCGTGGCCGCCGGTGCCACCGCATGCAACTCCTCCTCCGGCAGCAGCGACGCCAAGGGCGCCGGCAGCGGCACGTACACCATCTGGGACCCCTACCCGCAGTTCGACAAGAGCTCGGCCTGGGTCAAGCTGCTGGACCAGTGCGGCACCAAGGCGGGAGTGACGGTCAAGCGGACCGGCTTCGACACCAGCGACCTGGGCAACAAGGCGCTGCTCGCGGCGCAGCAGGGCAACTCGCCGGACGTCCTCATCGTCGACAACCCGGTGGTCTCGACCCTGGCCGAGGCGGGCGTGCTCACCACGACCGACGACAACAAGCTGGACACCTCGAAGGTGGATCCCAACCTGCTCGCGGCCGGCCAGTCGGGCGGGAAGACGTACGGCACGCCGATCGGCGCCAACACGCTCGCCCTCTACTACAACAAGAAGGTGCTGAAGGAGGCCGGGGTGGACATCTCCTCGGTCAAGGACTGGAAGTCACTGACGGCGGCGCTGGAGAAGGTCAAGAAGGCAGGCAAGAAGGGCATCACGTTCTCGGCGATCGGCACGGAGGAGGGCAGCTTCCAGTTCCTGCCGTGGTTCTGGGGCGCGGGCGCCAAGCTCACCGAACTCGACTCCGCCCAGGCCGTGTCCGCCCTCAGCCTGTGGAAGGACTGGCTGAAGAACGGCTACGCCCCCAACTCGGTGCTCAACAACACCCAGACGACCAGCTGGCAGGAGTTCGCCACCGGCGACTACGCGTTCAGCGAGAACGGCACCTGGCAGCTGGCCAACGCGAAGAAGGCCGGCTTCGAGTACGGCGTCCTGCCCGTCCCCGGCGCGAACGGAGGCAGCGCCTCGGCCCCGACCGGTGGCGAGTTCGTCACCATCCCGGTTCAGAAGGACACCGGCCGCTACGCCACCACCCAGAAGCTCGCGAGCTGCCTGACCAGCACCGACAACCTCTACACCACCGACACCACGCTGTCCTACGTCGCTCCCACCAGCGAGGTCCAGGACAAGCAGGTGGCCGCGAACGCCGAGCTGAAGCCGTGGGTGGACGCGGTGAAGGCGGCCAAGGGCCGCACCAGCGACGACCTGGGCACCAAGTACCCCAAGATTTCCGAGCAGATGTGGAAGGCCGTCCAGTCCGCCCTCAGCGGGTCCAAGTCGCCCAAGGACGCGCTGGCCGCGGCGCAGTCCGCCGCCAAGTAACCAGGATGCCCCCGGACCGCAGATGAACCACACGACACGGCTGCCGGACCACCGGTCCGTGCGCGTCCGGAACGGGGCGGCCACCGCCGCCCCGCCCCCGGCCCGCAGCAGGAAGCGCCGCCGGCCCGCCTCCAGGCAGTGGGCCGCCTGGGGATTCCTCGCCCCGGTGACCCTCTACCTCGCCCTCTTCTACGCCTATCCGCTGTACCGCAACATCGACCTGAGCCTGCGCGACTACACCGTCCGTTCCTTCGTCCAGGGCGACGCGCCGTTCACGGGCCTGAAGAACTACCGGACCGTCTTCGACGACCCGACCTTCGCCCCGGCCCTGCTGCACACCGTGGTCTTCACCGCCGTGTGCCTGGCCTTCCAGTACGTCATCGGGCTGGCCCTCGCGGTCTTCTTCAACCAGCACTTCCGGCTGTCGGCGACCCTGCGCGCCCTGTTCCTGGTGCCCTGGCTGCTGCCGCTGATCGTGTCGGCCTCCACCTGGTCGTGGATGCTCAACAGTGAGTCGGGCGTCGTCAACGCCGCCCTGCACGCCCTCGGCATCGGACCGGTGAACTGGCTGACCTCGCCCTCCTGGTCGCTGACCTCCGTGATCATCGCGAACATCTGGATCGGCATCCCGTTCAACCTGGTCGTGCTCTACAGCGGCCTGCAGTCGATCCCGGCCGGGCTGTACGAAGCCGCCGCCCTCGACGGCGCGGGCGCCTGGCGCCGGTTCCGGAGCATCACCTTCCCGCTCCTGCGCCCGGTCTCGGGGATCACGCTGCTGCTCGGCCTGGTCTACACGCTGAAGGTCTTCGACATCATCTGGATCATGACCAAGGGCGGCCCCGCGGACTCGTCCACCACCTTTGCCACCTGGTCCTACCAGCTCGGCTTCGGCAACCTCCTGCCGGCCTTCGGTCCCGGAGCCGCCGTCGGCAACCTGCTCGTCGTCGCCGCCCTGGTCTTCGGACTGGTCTACGTCAGAGTCCAGCGGAAGCAGGATGCCTCATGACCACCGCGACCACATCCCTTGCCGCCCCTGCCCGATCGCGCAGGCGACGGGCCACATGGTGGAAGACGGCCGTGGGCCTGACCCTGACGGCGGTCATGCTCTTCCCGGTCTACTGGATGCTCAACGTCTCCCTCACCCGCGACCAGGACATGCGCAAGAGCCCGCCGGACCTGCTGCCGGTGCACGGCACCCTGGCCGGCTACCGCACCGTCCTCGACGAGCAGTTGCCCTACCTCGGCACCAGCCTCGTCATCGGCCTGGGCACCGTCGTCCTGACCGTGGTCCTGTCCGCACCGGCCGGCTACGCGCTGGCCAAGCTCCGCCCGCGCGGCGGCGGCATCCTGAGCTTCGTGCTGCTGGCCGCCCAGATGATCCCCGGCATCATCATGGCGATGGGCTTCTACGCCGTCTACCTCCAGCTCGGCCTGCTCCAGTCCGTCCCCGGTCTGATCGTGGCCGACTCCACCCTGGCCGTCCCCTTCGGCGTCCTGATCTTCACGGCGTTCATGTCGGGCATCCCCGGTGAACTGCTCCAGGCGGCGCAGATGGACGGGGCGAGGGCCCTGCGCACCTTCCGGTCCATCGTCCTGCCGATGAGCCGCAACGCCGTCGTCACGGTGTCCCTGTTCGCGTTCCTGTGGTCCTGGTCCGACTTCGTCTTCGCCAGCACCCTCGTCAACGGCGGCGCCCACGAGCCCATCACCCTCGGCATCTACCACTACATCGGCAACAACAACCAGCAGTGGAACGCCATCATGGCGACCGCCGTCGTGGCCTCGCTGCCCGCCGCGGTCATCCTCGTCCTCGCTCAGCGCTATGTCGCCGCCGGCGTGACCGCCGGTGCCGTCAAGGACTGAGTTCCCCCCCCAACTCCGGTACGACGGCGGGCAAGTTGTCCGCCGGCCGCCGCCCCCTGCTCCAGAAACGAGTCACGCCACATGACCGCCGCCCGATCCGGCCCGGCCTTCTCCGTCCACGACATCCCGTTCAGCACGTACGGATCCTGGTTCGGCATATCGCCCGTGGTGGCCGAGAAGACGTACGCCGAGGACCTCCACCTCGTCTCACACCAGAACGGTATGCACGGCGTCCTGCGCCTGGTCCCCCGGGACCCGGCGAGAGGCGGCCGGGCCGAGACCCGCGTCGAGGCGACACCCGGCCTGCTCAGCTGGATCGGCGAGAGCGGGCGCGCCGACCTCGCCTACGAGTCGCCGGACACCGTACGCCTGCGGGGCAGCGGTCTAGGCCTCAGCGTCTTCGCCGCGGCACGGACCCTCACCCCGTTCAGCGGCACGTACTTCTTCCACGACCCGGCGGCCGACGCCCACGTGTTCACGTCGTACGAGACCGGACGCCGTTACCGCGTCACCGTGCTGTCCGGCACCATCGCCGACACGGCGGGAGCCCAGGCGCTGGGCGGCGCCGACCGCGGGCTCACCGTGATCGCGGAGGCGGACGGAGCCTGGGAGATCGCGATCGAGGAACAGGACACCGCCCGCCCGCCGTATGCCTCCTCGGCGAGCTTCGACGAGATAGTGGAGGCCGCACAGAGGTCCTTCACGGGCTTCGTCGACGCGGTGGCGCCCTGGCGCTCGTCCGCCACTCCGGCCGCCGAACTCGCGGCCTACGTCGTCTGGTCGGCGACCGTGCGGCAGGCGGGTCTGGTCACCCGGCCCGCCGTGCTGATGTCCAAGCACTGGATGGACAAGGTCTGGAGCTGGGACCACTGCTTCAACGCCCTCGCCCTGGCCCCCGGACTCCCCGAACTGGCCCTGGACCAGTTCGCCCTGCCCTTCGACCACCAGGACTCCAGCGGTGCCCTTCCGGACTCCGTCACCCACTCCGAGGTCCTCTACAACTTCGTCAAACCGCCCATCCACGGCTGGGCCTTCGGCCGCCTGCGGCGCCGGCTGCCGACGCCACCCAGCCACGAGGAACTGGCCGGGGTGTACGAGCGGCTGGAACGCTGGACGGACTTCTGGCTCACCGCACGGCGAGCCCCCGGGGCCGAACTGGCCCACTACCAGCACGGCAACGACAGCGGCTGGGACAACGCCACCACCTTCGACCCCGAGCGGGTGATCGTCACCGCCGACCTGGCCGCCTTTCTGGCCCTCCAACTGCGTGAACTCGCCGATCTGGCGACGGAGCTGGGCAGACAGGACGAGGCGAGCCGGTGGACGCGGGCGGCCGAGGACATGCGGACGGCGCTGATCGACCAGCTCTGGACGGGTGACAGGTTCGTCGCCCGGTCGGCCGCCACCGCAAACACCTGGAGCAGCGCCAGCCTTCTCGACCTCATGCCGGTCGTGCTGGGCGAACACCTGCCCGACGACATCGGCAGCGCGCTGGCCGACCGCATCAAGGCCCACCTGACACCGTACGGCCTGGCCACCGAACTGACCGCCTCACCGCACTACCTCGCCGACGGCTATTGGCGCGGCCCCATCTGGGCCCCGGCCACCGTCCTCATCGAGGACGGCCTGCGCCGCGCCGGCCACCACCGGCTGGCGGACGACATCAGCGCCCGCTTCCGCGCCCTGTGCGAAACCCACGGCTTCGCCGAGAACTTCGACGCCCTCACCGGAACAGGCCTGCGCGACCGCGCCTACACCTGGACCGCCAGCAGCTATCTCCTCCTCGCCGAAGCACACGCCCACCGAGACGGCCGCTGACCGGCCGTCTCCCCACAGCCCCGGGACGTTCCGGCCCCGGCCCCCTCACCGCTCACGCAGGAGCCGCACCATGAAATCGCCCTGGACACTTCGCAGACCCGCAACCCGCACCGGACGCCGAGCGACGTCGTCCATAGCCGTCCTCCTGGCCGCGCTGGCCACGACCCTGGTGCCCGCCGGCCCGTCGCAGGCCGCGGACACCAGCGTCACCGTCGACTTCGCCACCGCCGGAGGCGCCCCGGCCTACCGCGCCTCCGGCATGATCTACGGCATGACGCCGAACGGCTCACTCCCGCAGGACCACTTCTTCAAGGACATCAAGTGGCACTTCATGCGGGCCGGCGGCGCACAGCTCAACAGCGGCGGCTACGCCACCAGCCTCGCCGACTACCAGACCCGCTGGAACTCCACCCTCGCCCAGTACAAGCGCACCAAGGCCCTCGGCGGCACCTTCGTCATCCTGCCGCACGACCTGTGGGGCGCCGACGGCACCACCAGCCAGGCCTTCCCCGGCGACAACGGTGACTGGACGCTCTTCGACAAGTTCGTCAGCCAGCTCTTCTCCGACGTCAAGGCCAACAACATGACGGTGGAGTGGGACCTGTGGAACGAGCCGGACGGCAAGGGCTTCTGGGCGCCGTCCCAGAGCCAGTACCTGCAGATGTGGTCACGGTTCTACGCCGCCGTGCGGGCGAACTTCCCCGGCCAGCTCATCGTCGGTCCCAGCATGGCGGGCCAGCCCAACTCCTCCAACACCTGGTGGACCACCTACCTGAACTACGTCAAGGCCAACAACGTCGCCCCGGACATCTACAGCTGGCACGACGAACCCGGGGACCCCGCCACCGACGTCGGCGGCGCCGACTCCACCCTCTCCGCGGCAGGACTCACCAACACCCGCCCCTACCAGATCAACGAGTACGCCACCCTGTCCATGCAGTCCCCGGGCGGCGGCGCCTGGTTCATCGGCCGCCTGGAGCGGGCCGGCGCCGACGGCCTGCGCGGCAACTGGGCCTCCGGCACAGCCCTGCACGACGACGAGGCCAACCTGCTCACCAAGAACAGCTCCGGCCAGTACCTGCCGCTGGGGGAGTGGTTCATGTACCGCTACTACGGCTCGCAGAGCGGCAACATCGTCAACTACATGCCCGGCACCAACACCGACGGCCTGGCCACCAAGGACAACACCGCCAGGAACGCCAAGATCCTGATCGGCAGCAACGGCAACACGGGCAACGTCACCGTCAACCTCACCGGCCTGAACACCACCTCGGTCGTGGAGAACGGCCAGGTCCGCGCCGTCGTCCAGCGCGTCCCCTACAACAACGGCGCCGCCGTCACCGGCCCCACCACCATCTCCGACACCACCCTGACGGTCAGCAACAACGCGGCCTCGGTGACCGTCCCCTACACCAACGCCAAGGACGGCTACATCATCACCCTGCTCCCGCCGTCCAACACCACCATCTCCACCGTGGCGGTCAGCGAGAACAGCGGCCAGTGCCTGGACGACACCAACCTCAGCACCGCCAACGGCACCCAGTACCAGCAGTACTACTGCGAGGGCGGGTACCAGCAGATGCTCGACCTCAAGCCGGTCGCCGGGCGGGCCAACACCTACACCGTCGTCAACGAGCTCAGCGGCAAGTGCCTCGACGTCTCCGGCGCCTCCACCGCCGACGGCGCCGCCGTCATCCAGTACACCTGCAACGGCGCCACCAACCAGATGTTCACCCTCAACCCCGTCACCGCACTCGGCAACAGCCAGGACTACCAGCTCGTCGCCGTCCACAGCGGCAAGTGCGTCGACGTCAGCAACGTCTCGACCACGGCCGGGGCGCTGATCCACCAGTGGACCTGCGACCCGGCAAGCGCCCTCAGCACCAAGAAGAACCAGATCTGGCGGCTCCAGGGCAAGGCCTGACCGGCGCCGCCCGCACACCGGCCCTGCCCCGGCCGCCTGGCCGGGGCAGGGCTCCGTGCGGTCGGTCGGGCCCGTGGTCGCAGCCCCGCCGCGCGGGCGTCGCAAACGGCTCGGCCTTCGGGCGGCGGCCGTTCCGGATCCGCACGCCGCGGCTGCGACCGGAGTGGCTACTTGCGTCCCAGGCCCTTCTCGCCGATGTGGAAGATCCTGTGGCTGTCGCGGGTCATGTCGACGACCAGCTCGGTGGTGGTGTCGCGGCTCCAGGTGAGGGTGACCACGGCCTCCGTGTAGGTGCGGGCGGTGCCGCTGCCGGTGACCTTCCAGGCGAGCGGGACGTTCTGGGCGCGCAGGACGCCGTCGGCGTGCTCCCGGTCCTCCCAGGCCGCCAGCTCCTTCTGGAAGGCGGGCGTGAGGTAGTGGCTGCGCAGGGCCTGTCCGAGGTTGCCCCTGTCCTCGTCGCTCACCGCGTCGATGTAGGTGCCGTAGAAGTCGGCGATGCGGGTGAGGTCGTCGGACGGCTTGCCGCTGACGCTGCGCGCGGCGCCGGCGGAGGCCTGGGCGGTGGCGCCGAGGCCGAGGGCGACGGCGAGGACGCCGGCGGTCAGGATGGTGCGGGTCTTGCTGCTCATGTGTGTTCCCCGTTTTCCGAGTCGTGGCGAATCGTGTCGAATCGCGCCGAATGGCGCTGTCACGGGTGTCCCCCGTGGACGAGTGCATGGGTGTCGTGTGCCGCCCGCCGCCGGCTGGTCGGTCCGGCCCCGGTCGGTGCGACACCGAGAGCATCGGCCGTCACGGCGCGCCGGCGCAACGCCGGACGCCCCTTCGGCGACGGTGGAACCATCCCAGCCCGTCTGACGTGCAGGTACATGGACCGCCTGGGATACGGGGACACGGGGGAGGACGGGGGAACGGTGTCGACCGGGGACGACGTCGAGCAGTTCGCAGCACTGCTGTGCCGGCTGAAGGACCGCACGGACCGGAGCTACGGCTCCCTGGCCCGCCGTCTCAGCATGAACACCTCCACGCTGCACCGCTACTGCGCGGGCGACGCGGTCCCGCAGGACTACGCCCCGGTGGAGCGCATGGCCGCCTTCTGCGGGGCGACACCGGAGGAACGCCTCGAACTGCACCGCCTGTGGCTGCTCGCGGCGACGGCACGTCAACGGCCGAGGGCGGTCGGGGGAGCGGCGGAGCCGACGAAGGCCGAGGGGGCGCCGGAGCCGACAGGGGGCAAGCGGGTTCCGGATCCGGACAGCGGTACGGCACGGGGCGTGGGTGGCGGCGCGGACGGCGTCGGTGGTGGTGGCGGCACGCGCGGTGCACCGCCGCGGCCCGACGCGGACGCACCCGACGCCGGGCTGCCCGCCCCCGACGCCGGGCTGCCCGCCCCCGACGCTCCCGCACCGGGCAGTCCCGAGCCGAGGGCCCAGGGGGATGCGGCCCGCTCGACCGGACGGCCCTGGTACCGCCGTCGCCGCACCGTCGTCGGCGCCGCCGCGGCGACCGTGCTGCTGGCGGCGCTGGGCAGTCTGTCGGCGCTGTCGGCCGATCGGTCCCACGACAACACCGCCACGGCGCCCGGTCGGACCCGTACTCCAGGAGCCGATACGTCGCACCACCCGTCGGCTGCGACCCGCCCCTCGCCCGGCCGTTCGTCGGCCTCGCCCTCCGCAGGAGTACGGGCTTCGGTGAGCCCCGGGCCGAGGGGCGGACCGTCGGCGGACACGAGGAGCGACGCCCCGGCACCGACCGGTGTGCCGCTGGTCTGGAGCGCCGACTCGCAGATCTGGGAGGGCGGTTGCGGGCACGACTACGTCATCGCCAAGAATCCGGCGCAGGTGCCCCCGCCGCCGGAGCAGCAGGACGCCGCGGTGTGGGCGGCGACGCAGGGGGCGGTGCACGGGCGGCAGACGATGGTGCAGATCTCGGTGCAGGGGAAGTCGTCCACGGCCGTGGTCCTGGAGGCCCTCCGGGTCCGTATCGTCAGCCGCGGCACCCCGGTCACCGGCAACGCGTATGCCATGGAACAGGGCTGCGGCGGCGGGCTGACGCCCCGTGACTTCTCCGTGAACCTGGACATCGACCGCCCGATCGCCCGGGCGCGTCCCGGCAACGACAGCGGAAAGCCCCTCCCCGCGGTGCAGTTCCCCTACCGCGTCTCCGCCGAGGACCCGGAGGTGCTGCTGGTCACCGCGACGACCGAGACCTACGACTGCAACTGGTACCTGGAACTCGACTGGTCCTCCCAGGGCCGCACCGGCACGGT
>NZ_JBVHTR010000012.1:0-55816 GCF_055565775.1 Streptomyces sp. NPDC028331
CTCGATCGAGCCCAGATCCGGGTGCACCGCGTCATGACCGCCCTCCGGCGACCCGATCGCCCACGGCACCCCCACATCCCCCGGCCCCGCCGACAAAGAATTGTTGGGCCCCTTGCGGAACGTCGTCCCGATCGGATGAACCGGCGGCAGATACACCACGTCGAAACCCATCCCCGCAATCACCGGCAACCGCCGCGCCGCCGTCCGGAACGTCCCGTGCGGCCGCTCCGGCGTCCCCTCCGAACGCGGGAAGAACTCGTACCACGACCCGAACAACGCCCGCTCCCGCTCCACCACCAACGGCAACGGCTCCGACGACGTGACCAGCTCACGCAGCGGATACCGCGCCAGCACCGCATCCACCTCCGGAGTCAACGCCGCCGCAAGACGGGCGACCGGTGGACGGGACTCGTCGCGCAGGGCGCGGGCCGCCGAGCGCAGCACGTCCCGCCGCGGCCCTTCCGGCACTCCCAGGGCCGCGCGCTCGTGGAGGTCGGCACCCTCCTCCAGGACCAGGGCGACATCGATGCGGGACGGCACCTTGATCCGGGCGTGCCGGCGCCAGGTGGTGACCGGATCGCTCCACGCCTGAACGGCATAGGTCCAGTGGCCGACGGACGTCGGGGTCACCTCCGCGCCCCAGCGGTCGGTGCCGGGCTCCAGTTCACGCATCGGCGTCCACGGGCCGGGGCGGCCCTCGGGGTCGGTGAGGACGACGTCGGCGCCGATCGCGCCCTGCCCCTCGCCGAAGACGGTGGCGGTGATCTCGAAGGTCTCCCCCTCGACCGCCTTGGCCGGGCGTCGGCCGCCGTCGACGGCCGGGCGGACGTCCACGACCGGTACGCGTCCGATCGCGGGCCTCGCCTCCCCGGCGACAGGGCCCGCCCCGTCCCGGTGCGCGGCCTGCGGTTCCATCGGTCCTCGCCTCCTCCGCCGTCGTGGAGCTCGGTGGGCGCCGGCTCTGCGGTCGTGGGTCCTGGGCTGCGTGCGGCGTCTTACTACGCGTCCGCCGACGATGCCGGGAAGCTGCGGGCGGCCCGCTCACGGTGCGTGCGGAGATACAACTCGGCGGCGTCGGCGGCCTCCCGCGCGCAGCGCTTCCCCATGAGCACGCACAGGGTGTGGCCGGTGCTCTCGAAGGTGCCGCGCACCTCGCGGTCGTCGGGGGACGCGAGCATCAGGCGCTCCCACGTCCGATACCGCTCGAGATGCCTGGCGACCTCGGCTCTGTCCGGCAGGAGCATGGCACCGGTCACCTCCGCTCTCGCCGCCGGGTGTTTCACCCATGGTGCACGGCACATCACTCAGCGTCCTGTTCGGATTTCAACAATGGGGCTGATGGGGCCTCCTGTTGCACGAATGGAGTAGTGCTCGCACTCTGGGACTGACTCGAGAGCGACGACCGCTCACGCTTCGTGTACGGGGGCTCGACCTACAGGGGCGAGAGAAGCGGGGGCTTCGCCGGTGAGGAGCCAACGAAGATGAAGACCGCAGCGCCCTGCTACTACCACCTCGACGTCGAGGTCAGCCCGGAGCGGATCGGGCACGTCCGGCGGATCCTGGCCGCCCACCTCCGCCACTGGGACCTGGAGACCCTCGTCGAACCCGTCTGTCAGTGCGCCGAAGCGCTGCTGCTTACGATCGACGCCCACGCCACGGACAAGAACACCACCATCGAGATGTGGTGGAACGGCCAGCACCTGATCACCGCCGTCCAGGACAGCGAGCGCGACATCCTGCCGCACTCCGCGCCGAGCGGCTGCCTGGCGCGGATCGCGGCGCTGAGCAACGGCTGGGGCTGCTGCGCCACCGGCACCGGCGGAAAGATCATCTGGTTCTCGCAGCGCGCCCGGGCCGGCGACCCCGCGCCCCTGGTGCCGGTGGCCCCCGCGCCGAGCCTGCGCGAGACGCGTCCCCTGCCGCGCGCACTGCCGCTCACGGCGGACGCCACGGGCCGGGAGCGACAGGCCGCGCGAGCCGGGCAGCACGAGCCGGTCCCGGTCCCCGCCTGACCACGGCGGCCTGCGGGGCGGCTGCCCGGCGGCACACGCCGCCACCCGGCGGCTTCCAGCGGGGCGGGAAGGCCGCTCCCACCGCCCGCGGCCGGCGGCGACGCCGAGCCCCGGCACGGGCGGCCATGGCCGACGGTCGCACCCGACCCGAGCGGGAGCCAGGTCGCATGGACAGCGCACCCGCGTGTGATCGACACTCGGCGGATGGCGAAGTACTTCGACGTTCATCCCGACAACCCGCAGCCGCGCACGATCGGCCATGTCGCCGACAGCATCCGTGACGGTGCGCTCGTGGTGTATCCGACGGACTCCTGCTTCGCGCTGGGGTGCCGGCTCGGCAGCCGGGACGGCATGGAACGCATCCGGGCGATCCGCCACCTCGACGAGCGCCACCACTTCACACTGGTGTGCCGGGACTTCGCCCAGCTCGGCCAGTTCGTGTACGTGGACAAGGACGTGTTCCGCGCGATCAAGGCGTCGACGCCCGGCAGCTACACGTTCATCCTGCCCGCGACCCGCGAGGTGCCGCGCAAGCTGCTGCACCCGAAGAAGAAGACGGTCGGGGTCCGCATCCCCGACCATGTGGTGGCGCAGGCGCTGCTGGCCGAGCTCGGCGAGCCACTGCTGTCGAGCACCCTGCTCCTGCCGGGCGAGGAGGAGCCGATGACGCAGGGCTGGGAGATCAAGGAGCGGCTCGACCACGTCGTGGACGCCGTCGTCGACTCCGGGGACTGCGGCACCGAACCGACGACGGTCATCGACTTCTCGGGGGGCGAGCCCGAGATCGTACGCAAGGGAGCGGGCGACACCGCACGCTTCGAGTGACTCCGCGCCTTCCGGGGGCCACGTTGGCGAGGAGGCCGTTGGGCCGATCCGGGGACCGCCGGCGACTGCCGTTAACGCCCTGTTCGGCGCGGGAAGTGATGTCCGGGCGGTTTCGGGCTGCCACGAGCAGCCGTGGACAGCCGTCCGCCTCACCCCATCAGCCACGTCACAGGGAGACCGCCATGGCACACGGTGGCGACGTCATCGCCGAGCTCACCGCCGATCACCGGGAGGTCGAAGACCTCTTCCAGCGGATCGAGTCGCTGCCCAGCGGCCACCGGGACCGCCGCAAGCTGGCCGACGAGATGACGATCGAACTCGTACGGCATTCCGTCGCGGAGGAGCAGTACCTGTACCCGGCGGTGCGGGAGCACGTCGAGGGCGGCGGCGCGATGGCCGACAAGGAACTCGCCGACCATGCGCGGGTGGAGGAGGCCCTCAAACGGCTGGAGGGGTGCTCCGTGGACGACCCGGAGTTCGACCGGACGTTCCTGGCCGTGAAGAACGAGGTCACCTCGCACGTCCAGGACGAGGAGAACAACCTCTTCCCCAAGCTGCGCCAGGCCTGCGGCCAGGACGTGCTCGACCAGCTCGGCGACAAGATCCGCACCGCCAAGAAGACGGCTCCCACGCGGCCCCACCCGGCCGCCCCCGACACGCCGCCGCTCAACAAGCTGCTCGCCCCGGGGGCGGGTCTGGTGGACCGGGTCCGCGACTTCGTCACGGGCCGGGGCCGCTCCTCCTGACAGCGCGAGCCCGCCCGACGGCGGACGCCGCCCGCGGTCGGCCCGTCCTTCGTGTCCTGTTCGGCCATCGGTCGGGGCGTCGGGTCGTCCGGCCTCGTGGCGAACCCGCGTCAGCCGACGACCGGGTCCCCGAGGTGGCCGCCCTCATCCACGGGCTCGCCGTGCAGTCGCTCCACGAGGGAGTCATGGTGCAGGCCGGCGAGCGACGCCAGCAGGTCGGGGTGGCGCAGCAGGGCCGCCGCCCGGCGGTCCTGCTCACCGGGGTCGGTCAGCCTGCGGAAGTCGAACACCAGACCGCGGGCGTGCTCGCTGCCGTCGAGCGCGGCGACCGCCTCACGGGCGAGGGACGGCATGGTCAGCAGGCAGGCAGCCCAGCTGGCGACCACCTCGTCCACCCAGGTCCGCCAGCCGGCGTCGGCCTCGGCGACGGCCGCCGTCTCGGCTCCGGTCAGCCAGTCCAGGCGGTCGGAGCCGCCGGGCCCGACGAGCACCACGAGGGCCGCGTCGGCCTCGGTGGGGTAGCGCAGCCAGGCGGCGACCATGACCGCCTGGGAGGCCTGGGCCTCGGCGAGGGCCGCGTCCAGGGCCCCTCCGGTTCCGGGGTAGGAGCGCAGCAGCCACTGGGTGGTCGCGGCTATGACGGGGGACAGATCGGCTGACATCGGCGTCACGCTACCGGTCGGCCGGAAACGGAGAAATGGCGCCAATCACAGAGGGAGTGCACCAAACCGTGTGGTCCGTCACAGGGGGCGGCCACGGCCGCCGTACCGCCGGTGTGGACCCGGCCCGGGGGCAGGCGCAGGCTGGAAGTAGCCGAAGAAGAGGACGAACACCTCGTCGTGCGGGAAGTGATCCCGATGGAAGCCAAGCAGTGGACCGTGGACATCTACATCACCGAGGACGGCGACGACACGCATGCGCGGGCCGTCCTGAGGACGCGTGACACGTCGACCGTCGCCGGCAGGGGCGTGGCCCGGCGCAACCCCGTCGACCGGCCGATCCCCGAGATCGGTGACGAACTCGCCGCCAGCCGGGCGCTGGAGGATCTCGCCATCCGGCTGCACGACGTCGCCTCCGAGGACATCGTGCAGATGGCGGGTCCCGTCGCACCGTGACGCCCGGTCGGCGCCGCCCCGCCCGGCGCGGGTGGACGGGCGTGGTGGGGCCGATCGGCCCTGGCGGACGCGGCCGGTGCGTGGTGTGCTGAAGGTGACGGGAAGGACCCGCGGAAGACGCGGGGAAGCGGCTTTCGGCCGCGCACCGCGCAATCAGGATCCGAGAGAACCGGATGGGTCCTTCCCGCCCCGTCATGTCATGTCATGTCATGTGGAGTCCCCGCCGAATGCGGCCGGGCCTGTCCTCGCGGCGGCAGGAACGAAAGGACACGGAAGCCATGGCCTCTGTCACCACCGTGGGCGCGGCCCTTCCGGCCCCGCATCGCGAACGGCTGATGCGGATCGCCCGCGAGGTCTCCTTCGACGAGGGAACCCGCCTGTTCGAGGAGGGCCGACGGGCCGACCGGTTCTGGATCGTCCGGACCGGGACCGTCGCCCTCGACGTGCACGTGCCCGGCCGGCGACCGGCCGTCATCGAGTCGCTGGGCCACGGCGAGCTGGTCGGCTGGTCATGGCACTTCGAGCCCTATGTCTGGCAGTTGGGCGCCGAGGCCATGACGCCGGTGCGGGCCTACGAGTTCGACGCGGTGACCGTGCGGACGATGTGCGCCGAGGACTCCGAGTTCGGCCGTGACATCGCCGTGTGGGTGGGCCGGGTCCTCGCCCACCGGCTGAACGCGGCCCGCGTCCGGCTGCTCGATCTCTACGGCCCCTACGGCAGCGGCAGCGCTTGAGGGCCCGGGTCCGACCGGCCGGGCACCGCATCCGACCCCCTGGGAGGAGATCGTGACCGTCGGGCCGCACGTCGTCAGCGACGTGATGACGCACACCGTCGTCGCCGTGGGCCGTGACGCCCCGTTCAAGGACATCGTCAAGCTCATGGAGCAGTGGAAGGTCAGCGCCCTGCCCGTCCTGGCGGGCGAGGGCCGGGTGGTCGGTGTGGTCTCCGAGGCCGACCTGCTGCCCAAGGAGGAGTTCCGCGACGGCGGTCAGGACCCGTACACCCGGCTGCGGCGCCTGTCGGACCTCGCCAAGGCCGGGGCGGTGACCGCGGGCGAGCTGATGACCGCGCCGGCGGTCACCGTGCACGCGGGCGCGACCCTCGCCCAGGCCGCCCGCATCATGGCCGTGCGCAGGGTCAAGCGGCTCCCCGTGGTCAACGACGAGGGCCTGCTCGAGGGCGTCGTCAGCCGCGCCGACCTGCTCAAGGTGTTCCTGCGGGAGGACAACGACATCGCCGACGAGATACGCCGCGACATCGTCGACGTCCTCTTCCCGGCCCCGGTGGAGCCGATCCACGTCCTGGTCGCCGAGGGCGTCGTCACCCTCACGGGAAAGGTCGGGGACACGGCCATGATCCCCATGACCGTCCGGCTGGCGCGGGCCGTCGAGGGCGTGGTCGATGTGGACTGCCACCTCACCGGCGGGGACGACGCGGGCTGACGCGGTTCGGCGGCAGACACCGGACGCCCGCCCGTGTGCGGTCCGCTCCCGGAGCGGACGGGGCCCGCAGCCGGCCGGCCGTCCACCGCTGCCGACCTGCGGCCACACACATCGGCGTGCGCCTGCCGCGCCGACCTCCGACCGCCCCGGCCACGCAGCAGCGCCTCGGTCGGCACGGAGGTCGGCATGGAGGTCGGCACGGACCGGCGCGGCCACGCACGTCGGCCGCACTCCTGCGGCCGCCTACCTCCATTGCGGCCCGACGCACTCCCACTCCCGGGCCCATTCCTCCATGCGCTGCCGCTCCAGGCGACCGCGCACCAGCCAGCCGCAGGCCAGCACGCCGCCCGCGGCACCGCTGCCGACCAGCGTGCCGACGAAGGACGCCTGCAGCCGTGTCTCGCCGCCGGTGGCCGGTTTGGACACCAGGTCCCCGGCGCGGTCCGTCCACACCGTGACCGGGGATCCCGCCTTCAGCCCGGGCTCCACCTTCACCAGGCCCGTGTGCGGGCCGCCGGGGGCGCTCCAGCGCGCCTTCGCCCACACGCCGCCCTCCCCGTACGCGGGCACGTCCTGCGGGCTCCTCGCCGCGTCCTCGGTCAGCACGGCCCGCACGGGGTGGGAGCGGGCGGCCCGGGCGGCGAGACCGTGTTCCACCGCGTCCGCCGCCGCGCAGCCCGCGAGCACCCCGGCCAGCAGGGCCAGCAGCCAGGTGACGAGGACGATCCAGGCCTCCAGGCGGTCGCTGCGCCGCAGCAGCGGATTGCGCCGCCATCGCCACAGCCACACCCTGGTTCCCGCCGTACGACAGATCGTCGCCATCGGTCGTCACCTTCTCGGGCGCCTCATGTGATGCTGCCGGCTCTCCAGGGCCACCGCGACATCTCGTCCTCCGGGACCTCCGGGAAGTCGGCTTCGAGGTTCGGGACCCGGGGCGGCCCCATCAGCGCGCAGTCCACGTCCACGACGCCCTCGACGCCCCGCACCAGCCGCGCGGTGAGGGGCACGAGACTCGTGTCCCGGACCCGGCCGGTGAGCCGTACGACGCCGTCCCGCACCTCCACGCGGACCGGCTCCAAGGGGGCGGGGAAGAGCCGGGCGACGATCTCGCGGCGGATCTCCCCGGCGATGTCCTCGTCGTCGCGCAGATACACCCTGAGCAGGTCGCAGCGGCTGACGATGCCGAGCAGCGTGCCCTCGTCGTCGACCACCGGAAGGCGTTTCACCCCGGCCCGGGCCATGGTGCGGGCGGCCTGGGCGAGGCTCGCCTCCACATGGACGGTGACGGCGGGCGCGGTCATCAGTTCCCCGGCGGTCACCGCACCGGCCTTGCCCAGGTCGGCGGCCCGCTCCGGGGACGCGTACCGGGTGGGTTCGGCGTCGCCGAGTTCCTGCCTGCGCAGCAGGTCGGCCTCGGAGACGACGCCGACGACCCGGTTCCCCTCCTTCAGGACGGGCAGGGCGCTGACCTTCCACTGCCGCATGGCCTTGACGATGTCCTTGAACGTCGCCGCGTGCTGGACGGCGACGACCCTGCGGGTCATGACGTCGCCGACGAAGTGGGGGGTGCCGTCCATGGTGTCCTCCGATGGGGTGCGGCGGCGCGCCCCGGCGAGAGCCGCCGGGCCGGCTCACACGGTGATGCGCCGTCCGGTGATTCTGTGCGGATCGATGCGGATCCACAGGTCGCGTTGTCCCCCGGCCCACGGCGCGCTGGACGCCTGCTCCTCCAGTCGCCGCACGTCGTCGGAATCGGTCACCGTGCGGGCGTGTCCGCACACGAGCACGCTCCAGCCCTGGCTGAACGATCCGTCGATGCGGTCGACCTCGAAGGCCACCAGGCAGTCGGCGGCCTGCGAGGGCACCGCCTCGGGAGCGGTCCGGAAGACGATCGCGTCTCCGACGACTCCGTAGTTGACGGGGACGATCACCGGCCCCGACTCCGTGGGCACCGCGAGCCGCCCCACGCCGTGCGTGTACAGCAGGTCCCGGCACTCCCGGATGCTGAGTTCGGTGAACTTCGGGTGTCCTCCGGCCTGTCCCAGGCCGGGCGGCAGGTCGACGTCCCCGCCGGTGAGTTCGAGCACCGTGGTCTCGAGTGCGCCGGCCAGCCTGAGCAGGGTGCTCACGCCGGGCGCGGCGGTGGGCTGTTCCTCCAGGTACTGGAGATAACTGTCGGCCATCCCCGCCCGGCACGCCGCTTCCTTGCGGGACAGTCCGAGTTCCTCGCGCCGCAGGGCGATACGGCACCCGAGGCTTCCGGCGGGGTGGTGACCCGGGTGGCCCTCCACTGCGTCCGGTGATGCCTGTGCGGACATGGCCCGTCACTTCCTTCCGTCACGTCGCCCGTACGGCGACGACTTCGTGCTGCTCCCCGCCCAGTACGACCTTGAGCGCGCCGGTGTCGGCGCCCCGGCCGAAGACGTCGTACGCCTCCTCCGTTTGGTCCAGCGGGAAGGTGTGCGTGACCAGCGACGAGGTGGGCAGCCGGCCGGCGGCCGCCATCCGAAGCAGCGCGGGCGTGGAGTAGGTGTCCACCAGGCCGGTGGTGATGGTGACGTTCCGGCTCCACAGGTCCTCCAGGTGCAGGGTCACCGGCCGGCCGTGCACACCGACGTTGGCGATGTGCCCGCCGGGCCGCACCACGCGTGTGCACAGCTCGAAGCTCTCCGGCACGCCGACCGCCTCGATGACCACGTCCGCGCCCAGTCCGTCGGTGAGGTCGGCGATCAGTTCCTGGGCGTCGGCGGGGTCGGCCAGCGCGTCCGCGCCGAGCCCCTTGGCGGCGTCCAGCCGCATCGCGGCCGGGTCCACGGCGACGATCCGCTCGGGGGCGAACAGCCGGGCGGTGGTGATCGCCGCGAGCCCGATGGGGCCGGTCCCCACGACGGCCACGCTGTCCCCGGGGCGCACGTGTCCGTTGAGCACGCCCACCTCGTAGGCGGTGGGGAAGATGTCCGCGAGCAGCACGGCGTCCCTGCCCTCCACCGCGCCGGGCAGGGCGTGCACGGACAGGTCGGCGTGGGGGACCCGGACGTACTCGGCCTGGGTTCCGTCGATCACGTGCCCGAGGATCCAGCCTCCGCCGCCGCGGCACTGGCCGTACCTCCGCTCCCAGCAGTAGCCGCACCGGCCGCAGGCGGTGATGCAGGAGACCAGTACGCGCTCCCCCGGCTGCACGGCGTGCAGGTCCCGTCCGGCCTCGACGATCTCACCGACCGCCTCGTGGCCCAGTACCGTGCCGGGACGCACCTCGGGCACGTCGCCCTTGAGGATGTGCAGATCGGTCCCGCAGATGGTGGTGGTCTCCACGCGGACGATCGCGTCGGTGGATTCCTTGATGTCCGGGTCCGGGACCTCCTCCCAGGCGGACTTTCCGGGGCCGTGGAAGACGAAGCCCTTCATGACGATCCTTCCTTCCTCCCCCCGGGGCTGGGCCCGGGGACCGTCCGGAAGCCGGTAGGGCAGCGCATCCGGCATGATGCCGGTTTCGCGCATTACATCCAGATTGTCCCACCTCTCGGGGGTCGGCTTGGGCCGGTCGGCCCCGATCGCCCGGCCGGGCCCGAGCGGACCGCAGGAGAGGTCGTGCCCCTCCGGGTACCCCTCTGGACGCGACCCCTCCGGGCGCGCCCACCCTCGGCCACGCCCTCGACGGCGGCACGCCGAGACGCCGACGACCGTCCCGCAGGTCATCGGCGCCGTGACGGGCGGCGTCAGGACGGTATCCGCGCAGCGGTTGTCGAGTTCGGGCGTCCCGCGCCTCGGCGGCCGCCATTCGAATAGATATTCAAGAATCGAAACTCCGTACGACGGCTGCTCTCATGGAGGCCCCCCGACGGGGCCCGGGTCAGGCGTGCGGGACGACGGCTACCGGGCAGGCCACGTGGTGGAGCACGGCGTGGGCGACGGAGCCGATGTGCGGGCCGAACAGACCGTCCCTCGTCCGGCGCCCCACGACGACGAGACAGGCGCGGGTGGAGGCGCTCACCAACTGCGGGGCGGGGCGGCCCGCGGCGACGGTCTCCGTCACCGGGACCCCGGGAAACTTCTCGCGCCAGGGCCGGAGCGCGGCGGTCACCAGGTGCTCCTGTTCGGCCGGTGCGTCCGGCCCGTCGGCCGCGTGCGCACGGACGTCACCGGCGGCGTGGACCACGTGCAGCGCGGTGCCGCGGCGCCGCGCCGAGTCGAAGGCGAACTCGATCGGCTCCTGGGGCGGGGACCGGGGATCCAGCCCGAGCACGACGTCGCGGTAGGGGATCTCGGGTATCTCCTCGGGCGAGACGCCGTCCAGGGCCGGCAGGTGCTCGTCGGCGGAGGTCTCACCCGCGCGTACGAGCACCACGGGGCGCGCCGCCCTGGCGACGACCCGCTGGGACACCCAGCCGACCACGAAGCCGGCGACACGGCCGAGCCCACGGGACCCGAGCACCAGCATCTCCGACTCCCCGGCCGCCGCGAGCAAGGCGGTCACCGGGGGCTCGGCCGGCAGGGAGGCCTCAAGCTCCAGCCCGGGATGCGCGGCGCGAACGCTGCGGACGGCCCGCTCCAGGATCCCCTCCCCCACCTCGCGCCGGTCGTCCTCGCACCCGCCGGACGGCGCCGGCAGCGGCTGCCGCTTCCAGGCGTGGACGAGGTGCAGCGGCGCTCCCCGGCGCAGCGCCTCCCGGGCGGCCCAGTGGGCGGCCGCGAGGCTCTCGTCGGACGCGTCGACTCCCGCGGTGACGGGCCGGGCCATGGCGCGCACCTCCTGTCCGGGGTTCCGCTGCTCCTGCGTCGAGCCTGACGCGGGAGCGGCGTCGTGCGCAGGGGCCGCCGGGGCCCATCAGGGGGGCCCAACGGCCCAACGCCGCCACGGGCCCCGTCGCCGCCCGTGGCCCCCGGCCGGGGCGCACGCCCGAGGTGGCGGGGTCCGTCGGCGCGGTACCGGACGGCCCGGGCCGGGGGCCGAGTGGCCCATGGTCCGGGGCCCGGCGCGGGGACAGGCTGTGAGGGTCGGGTCCCCACGCCGCCCCTGGAGGCCGTCATGAACGCTCCCCCGACGACCAGCATCCTGCGTGCGCTGCCCACCGCGCACCGCGAGCGGCTGATGCGCACGGCCCGCGAGGTGTCCTTCGCGCAGGGAACGCGCCTGTGCGAGGAGGGGGGACGCGCCGACCGGTTCTGGATCATCCGATCCGGCACGGTCGACCTGGACCTGCATGTGCCCGGCCGCCGCGCCGCCGTCATCGAGACCCTCGGGCACGACGAACTCCTCGGCTGGTCCTGGATGTTCAGCCCGCACTCCTGGCACCTGGGCGCCGAGGCGACGACGCCGGTGCGGGCGTACGAGTTCGACGCCGCGGCGGTCCGCTCGATGTGCCAGGACGATCCGTCGCTCGGCTTCGCGGTCTCCCAGTGGATGGGGGGCATCCTGTCCCACCGCCTCGGCTCCGAGCGCACCCGGCTGCTGGACCTGTACGCCCCCTACGGCAGCGGGAGCTACGCCTGACCGGGTCCCGGCAGGGGGCGTGGGGGCCGGCACCGTCCGGCTCCGGGGAACGGCGGCCGGGGGGCCGGGATCCGCGGCGTCGGGCCGAAGAGGGCGCACCGCGGCGGCGAGTGGGGACGGTCGGCCCCGGTGTGCCCGGGCCCGCGCGTGAAGATCATCGACAGTGGGCGGGCGGCGGTCCGTCCTTCGGCGGGGGTTCGACAAGACTCGACAGGGAACGAGGAGTCGTCATGGCCGAGGCGCGCACCTTCAGCGAGCAGGACCCGATCCGGGTGTTCCTGCTGGACGACCACGAGGTCGTCCGGCGCGGCCTGGCCGACCTGCTGGACGCCGAACCCGACATCGCGGTGGTCGGGGACGCCGACACGGTCGAACACGCGCTCGCCCGCGGTCCGGCGGTGCGGCCGCATGTGGCCGTCCTCGATGTGCGCCTGCCGGACGGCGACGGCATCACCGTCTGCCGTGAGCTGCGCAGCCGCATGCCCGGGCTGGCCTGTCTGATGCTGACCTCGTTCGACGACGAGGACGCGCTGCTCGACGCGATCATGGCGGGTGCCGCGGGGTACGTGCTGAAGCAGATCAGGGGCTCCGACCTGGTGTCCGCTGTCCGCACCGTCGCCTCCGGCCAGTCGATGCTCGATCCGGCGACGACCGCGCGGCTGATGCACTCCCTGCGGGGCGACCCCACCGAGCATCCGGCGCTGTCACCCGAGCTGGCGGGCCTGTCCCCGCGCGAGCGGGACATCCTCGCGCTGATCGGGGACGGGCTGACCAACCGGGAGATCGGCCGGAAGCTCTACCTGTCGGAGAAGACGGTCAAGAACCACATCTCGCGGCTGCTGGCCAAGCTGGGCGTGCAGCGCCGCGTCCAGGCGGCGGTCCTCGCCTCCCATCTGCAACCGTCCGGGCCGGGAGAGCGGACCGCCCGCTGAGCCCTCCCGTACCGGAGGGGCCGCACCGTCAGTCCGCGTCCAGCAGGACCGGAACGCGCCACACCAGGCGTGTCCCGCCGCCCTGCGGGCGCTCCCCCACACTGAGCGTGCCACCGAGGGCGGCGGCCCGTTCCTCGAGGTTGCGCAGGCCGCTGCGGACGGCGCCGGCCGGCACACCGCAGCCGTCGTCGGCCACCGTGAGCGTCAACTCGCCGTCGCTGAGCCGCAGATGGACGTCCACGGAGCGGGCGCCGGAGTGCCGGGCCGCGTTGCTCAGGGCCTCTCCGAGCACGGCGGTCACGTCGTCGGCGACATCGCCCGGGACGTCGGTGTCCACCAGGCCCTCGACACGCAGCGCGGGCGTGAAACCGAGGGAGTCGGCCGACGCCGTCACCGCCTCCGACACCCGCCTGCGCAGCCCGGTCCCCGCCTGCCTGCGGTCGCCGTGCGCGCGCAGCCCGAAGATGGTGGAACGGATGATCTTGATGGTCTCGTCGAGGTCGTCGACGGTCCGCGAGAGCCGTTCGGCGGCCACGGGGTGGTCGACGAAACGCTGGGTGCTCTGCAGGGTCATGCCGGCCGCGAACAGCCGCTGGATCGCGAGGTCGTGCAGATCGCGGGCGATCCGGTCGTGGTCCTTCAGCAGCGTGATCTGCTCCGCGTCCCGGCGCCGCTCGGCCAGCTCCAGCGCCAGGGCGGCCTGCCCGGCGAACCCGAGCAGGGGGCCGGCGTCGGTGTCCGTGAACGGGATGCGCCCCGCGGTACGCCCCAGCACCAGGACGCCGATGGACTTGCCGCTCGCCACCAGCGGTACGCCGACCACGGGGCCCAGTCCGGTCCACAGGGCCGAGTCCGGGTCGGCGCGGGGGTCGTGCCGGATGTCGGGGCTGACCACCGGTTCGGCGGTGCTCAGCGCCGCCTCGACGAAGCCGTCCTGCCGGGACATCACCAGTCCACGGCGCCGGTCGGCCTCGAGGCCGACCGCGAACACCGGGCGCAGCACGTCCTCCCCGGGCACCCGTTCGGCGATCATGCCGACCTCGGCGGAGGCGATCCTGCGCGCCTGCTCGACGATCAGCTCCAGCACGTCCGCGCTCGGGGCGCCCGACAGCAGCGCGCTCGTGACCTGGGAGCTGGCCCCCACCCAGCGCTCGCGCAGGCGTGTCTCCCCGTACAGCCGGGCGTTCTCGATGGCGACACCGGCCGCCACCGCCAGGGCCGAGAGCACGGCCTCGTCCTCGGCGTCGAACTCCTCGGCGCCGCGTTTCTCGGTGAGGTAGAGGTTCCCGAACACCTGGTCGCGCACCCGGATGGGCACACCGAGGAAGGAGTGCATCGGCGGGTGGTGGGCCGGGAAGCCGTAGGAGGCCGGGTGGTCGGAGATCTCGGACAGGCGCAGCGGCTCCGGATGGCGGATCAGCTCGCCGAGGATGCCGTGCCCGCTGGGCAGCGCCCCGATCCTGGCCCGCGCATCCTCGCTGACGCCGACGGTGAGGAACTGGGAGAGCGTGAGGTCGTCGCCGATGACTCCGAGTGCGCCGTACTCCGCGTCGACCAGCACCACGGCCGCCTCGACGATGCTGCGCAGCACCTGCGCCAGATCGAGTTCGCGTCCGACCGACAGGACGGCCTGGAGGAGGCGCTGCACCCGGTCCTGGGTGCCGCGTGCGGCGTCGATGCGGGCCTGCAGTTCGTCCAGCAGCTCGTCCAGCCGCAGCTTGAGGTGCTGCTCCGACCGCCCGCGCGCTTCCCCGCTCATCGATTCCTCCGGCGGATCACGCAGACAGGGTGCGGGTCGACGGCGACTCTCCCGCCCTCACAATACTGACTTTTCCGCCCGAACGGCGCACTTTCCGGTCACTCCGGGTGACACCGTGACGGTGTGCGCGGGCGCGGCGACGGTCACCGGCGGACGGGCGTGGTGTGGCGGCCCGTGCGCGGGTGGTGCCTACTGGCTGAGGAGGTGACCGGCAGTCGGCGCGCGGGAGGTGTGGTGGCGGACGCGGGCGGGACGGGGCGGGGGCGGCGCGGGGTGGCCGTGGTGCGGGGCAGCCGGCCGTCCCCGTCCGTGCGTCTCCCTCCGCGCTCCCGGGCCGCCGACCGGGCGCCCGCGGCCGAGCACGTCGTTCCCTGGCTGCGCGTCGCCGCCGCCTACGCCTGGCGCCTCATCCTCGTCGGGGTGGTCGTCTACGGCGTGTTCACCATCCTCGGCCGCTTCCAGCTCATCGCCGTCGCGCTGTTCCTCGCGCTGGTGATCACTTCGGTGCTGCGCCCGCTCGCCGACCTGCTCGCCCGATGGCTGCCACGAGCCCTGACCGTCGCGGTGTCCCTCGTCGGGAGCGGGCTGCTCCTGCTCGCCCTCTTCGCCCTCGTGGGTGAGGCGGTGGCGGGCCAGTGGGGGAGCCTCACCGGTGAGTTCCGCGGCGGCATCCACCGGATCGAACAGTGGCTCGAGCGCCCGCCGTTCCGGCTCAGTCACAAGACCCTCTCACACCTGCAGGACCAGATCGGCTCGTATGTCTCGTCCCACCGGGCGGCCCTGTTCAGCAGCGCCCTCAGCGGCCTGACCCGGGTCGTGGAGCTGGTGACCGGGCTGGCGCTCGCGCTGTTCTTCGCCGTCTTCTTCATCCACTCGGGGGAACGCCTGTGGTCCTGGGTGCGCGACCAGCTCCTCCCCCGGGGCGCCCGGTCGGCGTGGGACCGGGCGGGGCACGCGGCCTGGCGGACCTTCGCCGGGTACACGCGGGGCATCATCATCGTGGCCGCGACCAACGCCATCCTCGTCGGCATCGTCCTGCTGGTGCTGCGGGTGCCGCTCGCGCTGCCGCTCACCCTGCTGGAGTTCTTCGCCACGTTCGTGCCGCTGGTCGGCTCGCCGGTCGCGCTCGCCGTGGCGACCGTGGTCGCGCTGGCCGGGCGCGGCCCGATCATCGCCGCGGCCGTGGTGCTGCTCATCGTCGTGATCGGAGAGCTCGAGGGGCACGTCCTGCATCCGGTGGTGATGAGCTGGGCCGTCCGGCTGCATCCGCTGGTCGTCGCCGTGTCCGTCATCGCCGGGAGCATCGTCGCCGGCGTGGTCGGCGCCGTGGTGGCCGTGCCGTTCGTGTCCGTCGCCTGGGCGGTGCTGCAGGCGCTGCGCCCGGCGCCCCCATGACGCGCGCGCCCTTCCGCGCCGTGCGACGCTGACGCGCGGGGGCGACACGCGAGCCGGACGCACGGGAGGCGATGTGGGCCCCGACCAGCCAGAGGTGCCGCGGCACGGGACGGAGCACATACCGGGGCTGCGGCGCAGGACCTTCCTGGGGGCGTGCGCGGGCCTCGGGCTCGTCTCGGCGGCCGCCGCCTGCGACGCGGCCCCTTCCGCGCACGGCCGTCCCCCGACGGCCGCCTCGCACCGTCCCGAGGCGGAACGCGATCGCGCCGGTACACCCGATTGGCGTATCCGCTCCCAGGGTCCCGCACCGGCCGTCGCCGGGTACGCGGACCGGGTGAGCGTGACCCCGGGCGAGGAGTGCGGTCTGTACGTGTCGACGACCGCGTCGTCCTTCCGTGTCTCGGCCTTCCGCGTCGGCTGGTACGGCGGGGACGGGGCCCGGCTCGTCTGGTCCTCCGCACGCGTACCGGGCCGGGTCCAGCCGGAGCCGCGCCTGGAGTCCGGCACCCGCACCATCCGCACCGACTGGAGGCGCACCCTGGCCTTCAGCACGGCGGGCTGGCCGGAGGGCGCGTATCTGCTGCGGCTGGACGCCGAGGGCGGGCACCAGCGGTACGTGCCGCTGATCGTGCGCTCCACGCAGGGCGCGGGGCGTACGGTGCTGATGCACGCCCCGGCCACCTGGCAGGCGTACAACCGGTGGGGCGGCTACAGCCTCTACGAGGGTTCCTCCGGGGCGTATGCCACCCGGTCCCTCGCCGTCAGCTTCGACCGGCCCTACGACTCCAGCGGCGCGGAGAAGTTCCTGGTGTACGAGCGGGCGGCGGTGGTGCTGGCCGAACGGCTCGGCATCCCCCTCGCGTACACCACGGGGATGGACGTGTACCGCGACCCGGGAGTGCTGCGCGGCGCGAGCGCCGTCCTGTGCCTCGGCCACGACGAGTACTGGACCCCGGAGCAGCGCCGGCATGTCACCCAGGCCCGCGACGCGGGCACCAACGTGGCCTTCCTCGGGGCCAACACCTGCTTCCGCAGGGTCCGTCTGGAGCAGGGCGAGGCACGACCGGACCGTACGGTGGTCTGCTACAAGTCGTCCTTCCGTGCCGACCCCTGCTACACCACCCACCCGGCGCTGGTGACGACGGACTTCCGTCAGTCCCCGGCGGCCGACCCGGAGTCGTCGATGACGGGGGTGCTGTACGAGGGCTACCCGACGGACGCGCCGTACGTCGTGCACGCGGCGGACCACTGGCTGTACGAGGGCACGGGGGTACGCCCCGGTGACGGCTTCGGCCATCTGGTCGGTGTGGAGTACGACCGGGTCACGCCGGGCGCGCCCGTCCCGGAGCCCCTGGAGATCACGGCCCACTCGCCGCTGGTGTGCAACGGCCGGCGCAGCAACAGCGACTCGGCGTACTACACGGTGCCCAGCGGGGCGGGGGTCTTCGCGACCGGCACCATGCGCTGGGTGGAAGGCCTGATGGCAGGCACCCCGGACGGGGGCCGCGACCACGGTATGGACGCCCGCACCCGCGCCTTCGTCACCCGGACGACGGAAAACCTGCTGCACGCCTTCGCGCTGGGCCCGGCCGCCCGCCATCGCCCCGCGCCGCGCCCGAACGTGAAGGACGTCTACAAGGGAACGGCCTGAAAGGAATTCCCGGCTTTCTCGCCGACGGGGTCTCATTCAGGGATAGGGGTCACCCCCTGGTCGACAGCGATTCCCCTTCTCGTGTCGAACGGGCCCCGGCGCCTCTTCCCTGAATTCAGCGGCTTTTACGCCAGCGGCTCCCTCATGTCGTCCAGCCAGGCCCGCCATTCCGGCGCGCGTGCCGCAACTCCCGCCGCCATGGGCCGTTCCGTCCACTCCGTCACGGGCCGGATGCCGTGCAGGGCGTTCACCAGCCACACCTCGCGGCCGTCGAGTTCCTCGACGGCCCGCTCCCGGTGGGCGATGCGGACGCCGGTCCGGGCGGCGCGCTCCTGGACGAGGGCGGCGGTCACCCCGGCGAGCACGGGCAGATGCGGTGAGGGCAGGCACAGAGTGTCCTCCTCCCACCACACCACGCTGGAGTACGCGGCTTCCAGCACCACCCCGGACGGGGTGATCAGCACGGCCTCCTCGGCGCCGTGCAGCGAGGCCCGGTTGCGGACCCGGGCCAGCCGGTCCAGGTCGGGGCCCTTGCGGCGGGGCGCGGCTCGCGGGTCGGGCTGGCCCAGCGCCCACACCCGCACGTCCGGCGCGAGCGGCGGGGCCTGGCGCAGCCGCAGCCGCAACCGGGGCGCCTCGGCGGCGAGTTCGACCCGCGGGAACCACTCCCCCGTGCGCGGCAGCGCGGCGGTCACGTCCCGCCAGAACTCCACGAGCCGGCGTGGCGGCGGCCCGTCACAGCCGGCGCAGGCGCGCAGGAAACGCTCGCGGTGGCGCTCGAAGCCACGGACGCGTCCGTCGCGCAGCAGCCAGGAGTCGGCGACGAGCAGCCGCCCGCCCGTGTCGGCTCCGGGGGACAGCCCGTCGGCCGGTGTCCAGGTCAGCAGGCCCTCGGCGATGGCCGGTCGGGTCATGGAGGTTCCTTTCTCAGTACCTGCGGCCGGCGCTCGCCGGCGGACCGTTGCGGGGCCCGTACGGGGCGTGCTCCAGCCAGGCGCCGCACCACGGCAGGAGGGGGGCGAGGGCGGCGGCGGCACGCTGTCCGACCCGTACGATCCGGCGCTCGGGCCGCAGACGGGCCAGGGCCGTCCCAGCGGCGGCGCTGTTGAACAGCGCCGCCGCCCGCCGCGCGGCGGCGTACTCCGCGACCGCCGTCACGGTCCCGGCGGCGACGGCCTCGGCTGCCGCCGCCGCGTCCGCGATGCCGCTGTTCATGCCGCGGGCGCCGAACGGCGGGAAGAGGTGCGCGGCCTCACCGGCGAGCAGCACCCGGTACTGCGGGTCGGTGAAGGACGCCGCGACCTTGCGTGGGAAGCGGTACGTGGACACCCACAGGACGCGGTCCTCGTACCCCTCCCCCACGACCGCGGGCAGCCACCGCCGTACGGCCTCCTCGGTGCCGTACTCCTCCTCCGCGTCGTCGTCCCGGCACTGCAGGTCGAGCTGGAACCCGCCGGTGAACGGCACCCGCATCACGCTGCGCCCGCCGAGCGAGGGGTGCTCGTAGTGGAAGACCCGCTCCAGCGGGAGGTGCGCGCCCGGGATGTCGGCGACGTCCACCACCACATGGAAGCCGCTCGCGTGGCCGCCCTCCATCGGGACGCCGAGTTCGCGGCGCACGGCGGAGCGGGCGCCGTCGGCGGCGATCACATGGGTGGCGGACCATGTGCGGCCGTCCTCGCCGGTCAGGGTCACCCCGGTCGGCGTGGACCGGACGCCCTCCACCCGGGCGTCCCAGACGAACTCCACACCGGCCTCCTCACAGGCGGTGAGCAGGAAACGCTCGGTGTCGACCTGGCGCAGGCTGGTGAAGGGCGGCAGCCCGGAAGGGGGCGGGAACGTGCGGGCGTACACCTCGCGGCCGCGGTAGAGGGCGCGCCTGGTGTGCCAGGTGCGCCCGAACGCGCTGATCTCGGCGGCGAGCCCGGGCCGCATCCCGTCCAGCAGTTCCAGGCTCTCCCGGTGGACGAACAGGGCCCGGCTGCCGGGCCGTTCCCGGCCTTCCGGGTCCGCCTCCAGGAGCACCACGGGGAGGTCCCGGGCCCGCAGGGCGAGGGCGGCGGCGAGTCCGACCGGGCCCGCGCCCACGACGACGACCGCGCTCACACCCGGCTGCTCTCGGCCAGTCTGCGGGTGATCTCCACGCGTTTCACCTTCCAGGTCGCGGTCATCGGCAGTTCCTCGAACCGCCACTGCCGGGGCTCGGCCAGGGCGGGCAGGTCCTCGGTGGCCTCCCGCCGGCGGTCCGGGTCGAGGGGCCGGTCCAGCGTGACGAAGACCGCGCCATGGGGTTCGCCGCCCGCCGGAACACCGGGCCCAGGTGGAAGGCGCGTGCGTCGGCCATGGTCACCACGCTCCCCGGCGGACCAGATGGCGGCGGAGCTTCCCGGTGGGGGTGCGGGGCAGCGACGGTACGAAGCTGACGCCGCGGGGCACCTTGAAGGCGGCGAGGCTCTCGCGGGCCAGGCAGATGAGGTCGGCCTCCAGGCCGACGGGTATCGGGGTGACGGGGACGACGAAGGCACGCAGCCGGCCCGCGCCCCGGTGGTCGGTGACCGCGGCGACCGCCACCTCCCTCACCGCCGGATGGGTCCGCAGCAGCGCCTCGACCTCGAGGGGGGAGACGGTGATGCCGCCGACCATCTCCATGTCGTCCGCGCGGCCCAGGTGGGTGAAGGTGCCGTCGGGGTTGCGCCGGGCCCGGTCCCTGGTCGCCAGCCAGCCTCCGACGAGGGTGCGGGCGGTCTCCTCCGGCCGGCCCAGGTAGCCGGTCGTCACCGTCGGCCCGCGCACCCACAGCTCGCCCTCCTCGCCGTCGGGCAGCGGGCGTCCGGCGTGGTCGCGCACCTCCACCTCGAAGCCGGGCACGGGGCGGCCCACGGTGCCGGGGTGGTTGTGGTCGAAGCTGTTGGCGCAGAAGGCGTGTCCGGCCTCGGTGGAGCCGATCTGCTCCAGCACGGGAGCGCCCAGCAGGTCGGTGATCCGCCGGCCGAGCCCGGCGGGCAGGACCTCCCCGGCCGAGACGGCGGCCCGGACGGAGGCGAAACACGCCTCGTGCCCGTCGGCGCGCTCCGCGACCAGAGCCGCGTACTGGGAGGGCACCGAGTAGAGCAGGGTGACCCGGTGCCGTACGACGAGCTCGTCCACGGCCGAGGGGTTCGGGCGGCGGTCCACCAGGACCGCGGAGGAGCCGGAGAACAGCGGGAAGACGAAGGCGTTGCCGAAGCCGTAGGCGCAGAAGAGCTTCGACACCGACAGGGTGACGTCGTCGGGGGTGATCCGCAGCAGTCGGCGGCCTATCAGGTCGTGGTACGCCTTCGGGTCGCCGTGGCCGTGCACGACTCCCTTGGTACGGCCGGTGGTTCCGGAGGTGTACTGGATGTAGAGCGGGGTGTACGGGCCGGCCTGGTGGGCGGTTGTCGTGGGCGGTGCGGTCCGGGTGAGCGCGACGAGCTGGTCGGCGCCGAGCCGGCGGTGACGCGGGAACCGGTCGTCGGGGCCCGGCCCGGACACGCAGAGCACGGCTTCGGTGTCCTCGGCCATGAACCTCAGTTCGGGCGGGGTGAGTTCGGGGTTGACCAGGACGGCGACGGCGCCGAGGCGCGCGGTGGCGAGGAACGCCGTCACCCAGGCGACGGAGTCGGGCAGCGCGAGCAGCACCCGGTCGCCGGGGCCGACGCCGTGGTCGGCGAGGACGGTGGCCGCGCGGGCGGCGAGGTCGTGCACCTGGCCGTGGGTCCAGGTGCGGTGGCCCTGGTGGAAGGCGGGCCGGTCGGTCCACGCACGCCGCTCGGCGAGCGCGGCGAGCTGGGCCGCGAGGTTGCCGGGCGCCTGGGCGTCGGCGGGTATCAGCGTGGCCTGGGGTGTGGTCATCGGGCCGGCTCCTCCTCGCTGGCCGGGGCCGCTGTGTGCTCCCGGTGGGCGCGCATGGGGGCGGCGGTCTTCAGCAGCATCTCGTCGTACTCGGCGGCCGGGTCGGAGCCGAGGACGATCGCGCCGCCGGCGCCGAGGTGCAGCAGGCCGTCGGCGATGACGGCGGTGCGGATGACGATGCTCAGATCGGCGCCGCCGCTGCAGCCGAAGTAGCCGAGGGCACCGGAGTACACCCCGCGCGCCTCGGTCTCCAGGGCGTCGATGATCTCCATGCTGCGCAGCTTGGGCGCGCCGGTCATGGAGCCGCCGGGGAAGCAGGCGCGGACGCAGTCCACGGCGTCCGCGCCCTCGCTCAGCCGCCCCTCGACGGTGGACACCAGTTGGTGCACGGTGGCGTGCGTCTCGGTGGCCATGAGCCGGGTGACCCGTACGGATCCGGTCTCGCAGACGCGGCCGAGGTCGCTGCGGAGCAGGTCGACGATCATCAGGTTCTCGGCGCGGGTCTTCTCGTCCACGGCCAGCGAGTGCCGCAGCCGGGCGTCCTGCGCCGGGTTCTCCCCGCGGGGCGCGGTGCCCTTGACGGGTCTGGCCTCCGCGACGCCGTCCCGGGTGATCCGCAGGAACCGCTCGGGTGAGGACCCGGCCACGTCGAGGTCGCCGAACCTCAGGAACGCCGCGTAGGGGGCGGGGTTGACGCGGCGCAGCGCCCGGTAGAAGGCGTAGGAGTCGCGCGGTGCCGGTAACCGCACGGCGTTGGTCAGGCAGACCTCGTAGCTGATGCCGACTCGGAGCGCTTCCTTGCATGCCTCGATGTCCGCGAGGTACGTGGCCCGGTCCCGGACCAGCCACGGCTCGGCAGCGGTGGGGTCCGGCCCGGGTTCCTCGCTCGGCGGCTCGGTCGCCGTGTCCTGTCCCGCGACGAAGCTGAGCTGGGCCGTCGCGGCGTCCAGCCACTCGGTGGCCTCCTGGGTGGCCTGCGGGGTGTCCTCGGCGAGGCAGACCGCGTAGGTGGCGCCCTCCTCGTGGTCCACGGCGATGAGGCGGTCGGCGAACAGCCAGCAGGCGTCGGGCGTCCGGGCCCGGTGGCGGTTCGCGGAGCCGCAGTCGGCCTTCGTCTCGTAGCCGAAGTAGCCGACATAGCCGCCGGTGAAGTCGAAGGGCAGTCCGGTGGCATCGACGCGGCGGGTGGCGAGTTGCCGCTTGAGGTAGTCGAAGACGCTCGCGCGGACCTTGCGCGGGGGCCGGCCGGCCCGTTCGACCTCGCACACGCCGGCGTCCACGTCGTAGCGCACGAACTCGGCGAGGGGGCCGCTGCCGTCGCCGAAGAACGAGAAGCGGGCCAGGCCCGGTTCGACGCGCGAGCTGTCCAGCCAGAATGCGCGCGGGGCGTCCTCGTACATCCGGGCGAAGGCGGCCTCGGCGTCGACGGCGCCGGCCAGGCGGCGGTAGTGCAGCCGGTGGGCGGGGGACGCGGCGCGGCGGGGGCCCGGGACGGGCGCGGAACGCGGGATCGTGGTGTTCTTCGTACGGGGCCTGCGGGCGCGCTCGGCGGTGAGGTTGCGGAAGTTCACGAGCAGGCGGTGGCCGTAGTCGGTGAGCACGGACTCCGGGTGGAACTGCACGCCCCACAGCGGCCGGGTGCGGTGCCTGAGGCCCATCACGACGCCGTCCTCGGCCCAGGCGGTGGCCTCCAGGGTCTCCGGCAGCGGTTCGGTGACGGCCAGCGAGTGGTAGCGCACGGCGGTGAAGTTCTGCGGCAGCCCGTGGAACAGGTCCCGGCCGTCGTGCCGGACGGAGGACAGGTGCCCGTGCCGGGGCTGCGGTGCGGGCGCTATGCGGCCCCGCTCCCCCGCCGCTATGCCCTGGTGGCCGAGGCAGACGCCGAGCACCGGGATGCCGGCGTCGGCGATGATCCGGGCGGCGATGCCGAAGTCGCGCGGTTCCGCGGGGTGTCCGGGGCCCGGCGAGATCACCACGTTGTCGAACTCCCCCAGGTCCGGCGCGGCGTCGGCGGGGGTGTCGTTGAGGATCACCACCGGCCGCTCGCCGTTGACCTCGGCGATGAGCTGGAACAGGTTGTACGTGTACGAGTCGTGATTGTCGATGAGCAGGGTCTTCACCCGCCCACCTCCCTTGCGTCGTTCTCGGGCCTTACACGGTCCGCCGTTTGTGCCGTCCACGGAGCGCCTGAAGCGGCGGATACAGCCATTTCTTGAAGAAATACTGGAGTCGCGGCATCAGAATCCAGGTGACGAGGGCCGTCACACACAGGCACAGCAGCAGAGTGCGGATGAGAGGGTTCAGGCTGCCGAGATGGGGGAGCACTGTCAGATTGAACAGGAGCACGGGCGGGAAAACCGCGCTCATATTCACGAACCACAACTTCCATTTCGCCGGGGGACCCGGCACGGGCGGGGCGGGCTTCCGCGGTTCCCGGGAATCGAACCAGATCTTGGAACCATGAACACTCCGTCGTCCCGTCTCCCGGGCGAGCCCTTCCGCACCGGGCCGTCCACTGGGCCCAGGCGAGCGAGTTCTCCCAGGCGCGGGCGGAGCCCTCACCGTCGAAGCGGTAGATCACATGCCACTCCGCCTCTCCGTCGACGAGCGCCCCACCACCGAGAAAACCAGGCTGCTGAGCGGTCGCACGCAGCACGGCCCACCCCCACGAGTGGAAATCGGCCGCACGGCCCGCCGCCACCTCATATGCGACGGTGACGGTACCGGGATTTCTGGTCACAGCATCGAGTACGAAGGAAGACCACCGCAGGTTCAAACCTTCAACGAAGGTCTTTTCGAGTGTCCGGAACGTAACTCTTCATCGCCGTTTGGTCCGCCTTGCCGCCTTCTGGCGATCCATACTGCAAGCAACGTCCTTCGAATCCCTGAAACCGCTTGCCATGGATTCGGAAATCACCGGACAATCACCGCCCGCAGCCTCTGCGGTCAGCAGATCCTGGGGAGCTGTTCCCCGAGCGGCATGTCGACCACCCGGGTGCCCCCCAGGCCGGTACGGGCCACCACCATGCCGGGGTGGTCGCGGACCACCTCGCCGATGATCGTGGCCTCGGCGCCGCGCGGGTGGGCACGCATCGCCTCCACCACCGCGTCGGCGTGCTCACGCGGTACGAACGCCACCAGCTTGCCCTCGTTGGCCACGTACATGGGGTCCAGGCCCAGCACGGCGCACGCGTTGGCGACGGCCGACGGGACGGGGACCTTGCGCTCCTCGATGACCACACCGGCGCCCGCGGCGGCGGCGATCTCGTTCAGCGCGGCCGCCAGCCCGCCCCGGGTGGGGTCCCGCAGCATGTGCAGGTCCCGGGTGACGGCGAGCATGGCGTCGACCAGCCCGCCGAGCGGCGCACAGTCGCTGACGACCTCCACGCCGAACTCCAGCCCCTCCCGCACGCTCATGATCGCCACACCGTGCACGCCGATCGCGCCGCTGACGATCACGACGTCCCCGGGGACGACCCGCTGCGGCCGCAGGTCGACGCCGGCCGGGATGAGCCCGATCCCGGCGGTGTTGATGTAGATGCCGTCGCCGTGGCCGGCTTCCACCACCTTCGTGTCGCCCGTCACCACCTCGACCCCGGCCGCCCGCGCGGCCGCGCCCAGGGTGTCGGCGACCCGGGTGACCGTGTCGAGTTCGACGCCCTCCTCCAGGATGAACCCGCAGGAGAGGTAGGCCGCCCGGGCCCCGCTGACCGCGAGGTCGTTGACGGTGCCGTTGACGGCGAGGTCCCCGATGCTGCCGCCGGGGAAGAACAGCGGCCGCACGACGAAGGAGTCGGTGGAGAAGGCCAGGCGCAGACCGCCGAGCGACAGGGCGGCGGCGTCGCCGAGCCGGTGCAGCACCTCGCCCCCGAACGCGGGCGCGAACACGTCCTGGACCAGCTCCGCGGACAGGGCCCCGCCCCCGCCGTGGCCCATCACGATGCGGGACTGCTCGCGCAGCGGGGCCGGGCAGGTCCAGGACGCCGGGTCCGGAAGCGGTGCGGTGATGTCGATGGCGTCAGACAACGGAGGTCGCCTCCCGGGCCGCAGGGGTGGTGTCCAGGCGCCGGTAGAGGTAGTACGCGGCGCAGGCGCCCTCGCTGGAGACCATGGTGGCGCCGAGCGGGGTGCGCGGGGTGCACACGGTGCCGAACGCCTGGCACTCGTGCGGCTTGAGCAGGCCCTGCAGGACCTCGCCGCTGCGGCAGGCGGCGGGCTCCTCGGTCCGGATGCCCTCGACCGAGAACCGGTACTCGGCGTCGTAGTCGCGGTACTTGGCGGACAGCCGCCAGCCGCTGTCCGGGATCACCCCGATGCCGCGCCAGGAGCGGTCGACGACCTCGAAGACGTCCTCCAGCATGGCCTTGGCGGCCGGGTTCCCCTCGGGGCGGACCGCGCGGGCGTAGGCGTTGTCGACGGTGTGCTCACCGCGCTCGAGCTGGGCCACGGTCCGGCGCACGCCCTCCAGGACGTCGAGGGGTTCGAATCCGGTCACCACGATCGGGACCCGGTGGCGCTCGGCCAGCTCCGGGTACTCGTCGATCCCCATGACGCTGCACACGTGTCCCGCGGCCAGGAAGCCCTGCACCCGGCACTGCGGGGAGCGCATGATCGCCTCGATGGCGGGGGGCACCCGCACATGGGAGACCAGCATGCTGAAGTTCGGGACACCGAGCTTGCGCGCCTGGTACACCGTCATCGCGTTGGGAGGCGCGGTCGTCTCGAAGCCGATGCCGAAGAACACCACCTGCCGGCCGGGGTTCTGCCGGGCGATCCTGAGCGCGTCGAGCGGGGAGTAGACGACCCGTACGTCGCCGCCCTCCCCCCGTACCTGGAACAGGTCGCGTCCGGTGCCCGGCACGCGGAGCATGTCACCGAAGGAGCAGAAGATCACCTCGGGGCGGGAGGCGATCTCCAGTGCCTTGTCGATGACCTCCAGCGGGGTCACGCACACCGGGCAGCCCGGCCCGTGGATCAGTTCGACCTGGTCGGGCAGCAGTTGGTCGATGCCGTGGCGGATGATGCTGTGCGTCTGTCCGCCGCAGACCTCCATCAGCGCCCAGGGCCGGGTCACCGTGGCGTGGATCTCGTCGAGGAGCCGGCGTGCCAGATCCGGGTCCTGGAACTCGTCGATGTACTTCACTTCCGCGCCTCCTCGCGCGCGGGCGGCAGCGCTCCGCCCGCTTCCGCGGCTGTTTCCCAGGGGTCGCCGAACTCCTCCTGCAACATGCCGAGTTCGGCGAACAGCTCGAGCGTCTGCTTCGCGGACTCCTCGTCGAGGCGCTGCAGGGCGAAGCCGACGTGGACGATGGCGTACTCGCCGACCCGAAGGTCGGGCAGGTACTCCAGGCACACCTCCTTGACCACACCGCCGAAGTCGACGGTGGCCATCCGGGTGCCGTCGCGTTCCTCGATGTCCAGCACTCTGCCGGGTACCGCCAGGCACATGGGCCTCTCCTCGCTGTGGGGGGTGCGTCGCCCGGCGCTGCCGGGACGGTCGGTCAGTCGGGGCCCGCCCCGGCGCGTGCGGCCACGACGAGCTGTCCGAGGGCCAGGCCCCCGTCGCCCGGCGGGACGAGGTGGTGGCGCAGCACCGTGAAGCCGTCCGCGCCCAGGGCCCGCGCACACGCCGAGGAGAGCGGGGAGTTGAGGAACACGCCGCCGGTCAGGGCGACCGTGTCGACGTGGTGCCGCTCCCGCCCGAGCGCACAGACGCGGTGCACGAGGTGGGCCACGGCCCGGTGGAAACGGGCCGCGATCAGCTCCGGCCCCGCGCCCGCGCGGAGGTCGTCGACGATCGCGGCGAGGACGGGCGCGGGGTCGGCCAGGAGCGGGCCGCCGTTCTCGTCCGGGCCGCGGTCCCTCCCCCGGCCGACTTCCGTCTCCGGGCCGTCGCCCCTCTCCGGGTCCCGTACGGCGAACGCGTACGCGGAGGTGTCCCCCGCGGGGGCCCGCAGTGCGGCGGCCTCCAGCTCGACGGCGGCCTGGGCCTCGTATCCCGCCCGGTGGCAGACGCCGGCCAGGGAGGACACCGCGTCGAACAGCCGGCCCATGCTGGAGGTGGGCACACAGTTCAGGTTCCGTTCCAACTGCCGTGCCAGCACACGGCGTTCCTCGATCGGACAGGCCGTCACACAGGGCAGGTCCCCGGACCAGTCGAGGCCCGCGGCGCGCAGATGCGCGAGCGCCATGCGGTACGGCCGGTGCACCGCGGTGTCGCCGCCGGGCAGCGGCACATAGGCGAGGTGTCCGAGGCGGGTGAAACCGTCGTAGTCGGCGAGCAGGAACTCCCCGCCCCAGACCGCCCCGTCGTCGCCGTAGCCGGTGCCGTCGAAGGCGACTCCGAGCACCGGCCTGCTGCCGTCGAGTCCGTTCTCGGCCATCGCGGCGGCCACGTGGGCGTGGTGGTGCTGGACCCGGACCACGGGGCGGCCCGCCGCGTTGCGGGCCGCCCACCGGGCGGAGCGGTAGGCGGGATGCCGGTCCGCGGCCAGCAGCCGGGGCCGCACCGGGGTGATCGACTCCAGTTGGGCCACGGCGCGTTCGAAGGCGTGCTGGGTGGCGAGGTCGTCCATGTCGCCGATGTGCGCGGACAGCCAGGCCCGGCGGCCCTCGCCGAGACAGCACACGTTCTTCAGGTCGCCGCCGACCGCGAGGGCGGGGCGCACGGGCACCGGCAGGTCCAGCGGGAGGGGGGCGTAGCCACGGGCGCGGCGCACGATCAGCGGCCTGCCGTCGCACACGCGCACCACGGAGTCGTCGCACGGCACCTGGATGGGCCGGTCGTGGACGAGCCAGGCGTCGGCCAGGTGCGCCAGCCGTTCGAGCGCCTCGTCGTCGTCGGTGACGATCGGCTCGCCGGAGACGTTGCCGCTGGTCATGACGAGCAGTCGGGGCCCGTCGGGGTCGCCGGGCAGGCCGAGCAGCAGATGGTGGACGGGGGTGTACGGCAGCATGACGCCGAGGTCGGGGCTGCCGGGTGCGACGGCCTCGGCGGGCCGGGGGGCCGTGCTCGCGGACGCCAGGCGGCGCAGCAGCACGATGGGCCGGACGGCGCCGGTGAGCAGGCCGCGCTCCTCGTCGGTGAGCCGCACCAGATGTGCGACGCCGTCCGGGTCCCGGGTCATCAGGGCGAACGGCTTGTCCCCGCGGGCCTTGCGGCCGCGCAGCCGGGCGACGGCGGCGGGATCGGTGGCGTCGCAGGCCAGGTGGTAGCCGCCCAGGCCCTTGACGGCGAGGATCGCACCGGTGGCCAGCAACCTGCGCGCCCCGGCGACGGGGTCGGTGTCCGTGACCTCTTGCGGCGGGCCGCCTCCGTCCCGGGGGCGGACGAGCAGCCGCAGGCGGGGCCCGCAGGAGGGGCACGCGACCGGTTGCGCGTGGAAGCGGCGGTCGGCGGGATCGGCGTACTCGCGGGCGCAGTCCGGGCACAGGGGGAAGCCGGCCATGGTGGTCTTCGCCCGGTCGTACGGCAGGCCGGTGACGATCGTGAACCGGGGGCCGCAGTGCGTGCAGGTGATGAAGGGGTGGCGGTGGCGCCGGTCGGCGGGGTCCGCGAGTTCCCGCAGGCACGCGGCGCAGGTGGCGGTGTCGGGCGGGATGAGCGTGCCCGCGGGGCCGTCTGTGCGGGAGGCGAGGATGGTGAACGTGGTGTCGCCGGTGGCGGGCACGTCCTGGTGGTCGACGCGCTCCACGCGGGCCAGCGGTGGCGCGTCCTCGGCGATGCGGTCGCAGAACCGGCCGACGGCCGCGGGCGTCCCCTCGACCTCCACGACGACACCGTCCGGGGTGTTGGTCACCTGCCCCGACAGGCCGAGGGAGGTGGCGAGGCCGTGGACGTACGGCCGGAAGCCGACGCCCTGGACCACGCCCCGCACGGTGACCCTGCGGCGCAGCGGGGCCTGGACGGCGGCGGCCGTCGCGGGCGAAGCGCTCACGAGCGGGACTGCGCCAGGGCGCCGGCGTGGTCCGTGTGGTCATGGCTGTGGCCGTGGGCCGGCCGGGCCATGACGGGTGTGTGCGGGGGGCCGTCGTCCGCGGCGGCCAGGGCCCGGTCGAGCAGGGCGCCGAGCCCGAGGTCCCGGCGGGCGGAGGTGAGCAGCACCTCCACCCCGGGGTTGACCTGCTCGACGTTCGCGCGGAACGCCGCCAGGTCGAAGGCGACGGCCTCGGCGATGTCGGTCTTGGTGACCACCACCAGGTGGGCCAGGCCGAAGGCGGTGGGGTACTTCAGCGGCTTGTCCTCGCCCTCGGTCACGGAGGCGAGCACCACGCGCAGCGTCTCCCCCAGGTCGTAGGAGGCGGGGCAGACGAGGTTTCCGACGTTCTCCACGAACAGCAACCGGGTCGCCTCGGGCAGCCACCCGTGGAGGTGCCGGGCGAGCATGTCGGCCTCGAGATGGCACAGTCCGTCGGTGAGGACCTGCTTGACCGGGACGCCCGACCGGGCCAGGCGCACCGCGTCGTTCTCGGTGGCGAGGTCGGCGGTGAGCGCCGCGACCGGCACGGAACGCTCCCGGGCCAGCGTGAGTTCCCGTTCCAGGAGGGCCGTCTTTCCGCTGCCCGGGCTGGACAGCAGGTTGACGACGGCGGTGCCGCGGGCCGCGAGGTCCGCCCGCAGGGTGTGCGCGGCCTGGTCGTTCTTGGCGAGTACGGCCTGTTGCAGGTCGACCACTCGGCACATGGTTCAGCGCTCCTCGGGGACGGTTTCGCGGGTGGGTGCGGGCGTCCGGGTGTCCTCCCAGTGCACGCTGACGATCTGGAGTTCCCGGCCCGACAGCAGATCGATGGCGCCGCCGTCGCACCGCGGGCAGCTCAGCAGGGGTGGCATGCCGACGGCCCATTCGTGCGCGCACGGCTCGCAGCGGGCCCGCCCCGGCACCTCCTCGGTGACGAGTTCGGCGCCCTCCAGCACGGTCCCGGCGCAGGCCAGTTCGAAGCAGAAGGACAGGGCGTCGGGTACGACACCGGCGAGTTCGCCCACCTGGAGCCGTACCGAACGCACGGCGGTGACGTCACCGGCCCGCTCGGCCGCCTCTTCCACCTGGCCGATCACCGCCAGCGCGATGGACATCTCGTGCATGGGTCTCCGTCCCGGCGAAGGCCGGGTCCCCGTCCCGTGGGGACGGGGACCGCGTGCGCGCCGCAATCCATTAGAGGTGAGGCGCCCCGGGCCCGTGGACCGGCACGCCGTCACCGCCCGGCGGCGTACGCCGTTCGCCGCACAGCAGCTCCTCGATCAGCCGGACGGCCTCGGGGACCGCGGCGGACACGGGCGGACTGAGGCCGACGCGCTCCTCCACCGAGGCCGGTTCGCACCCGACCACGAGCGTGCGACGCGGCGGCACGGCTCCGGTTCCGGCGCAGAGCGTGCTCAGCAGGGCGAGTACGGCGTCGGGGGTCATCCGGTGGCCGTCGATCGCGACCCCTTGGAGCGCGTCCGCGCCCGTGTCGTCGTGTTCGATGACGTACAGGGTGCCGGGGGCCTCGCCGCGCGCGGTGGCGTCCACCAGGACCAGGGTGTCGTAGCCGTCGAGGAGCTGGTAGGCGAGGTGCACGCCGCGGACGCCGATGTCCACGACCTCGACGCCGGCGGGCAGTCGGCGGCGGGTGAGCGCGCGGACGGTCTCCACGCCGAAGCCGTCGTCGCCGAGGAAGACGTTCCCGATGCCGGCGACGAGAACGGTGCCGCTCACAGGTGCTCCTCCAGCGGGGTGACCTCGTCGGGGCGGAAGTAGTGGAAGGTTCCCCGCTCGCGGCGGACGTCGGCGCCCGGGTCGTCGTCCACGGTCACCGCCAGGTGGACGGAGCCGTCCACGTCGTGCCGCAGGGCCTCGACGGTCGCGGGACGGCCCCGCAGGAACACGTCCTGGGCGTCGGTGCGCCGCTGCCCCGGGTTGAGCCGCACCCGGCTTCCGGGGCCCACCGGCCGCCCGTCCACGAGCACCCGCTCGGTGTCCGGGGCGTCGCCGGGCTCCTCCGCCGGGTCCCACCACGGCGTGCCGGCGCGCGGAGCGCCCTGCGCGTCGATGCCCGGGTGGTCCTCCAGGACGACCGGTGAGGACAGCATCACGTCCGCGTGGCCGGGTTCACCGACGAGGACGGGCCAGGTGTGCAGATTGCGGCAGGAGGCGATTGCGGGCCTGGCCCATTCCGGGGGATCGCTCATCGACAGGAAGGAGCCGGCGCTCAGGCCCATCAGCAGATGGGTGGAGAGCAGGGAGTGCGGCAGGGCGGCTCCCCGGTCGGCGGCCTGCCCGGCCTCGGGCGCCCAGGTGCCGGTGTTCTCGACCACGGCGGTGAGGCGCAGGACGGGGCAGGGCCCCTCCATGCGGTGGGCCGACAGCCGCAGCAGGCCGCTGATCTCCTCACCCCGGCGGACGGTACGGCCGAGGACCCGGCCGTCCTCGCCGGAGATCTGTTCGCACTCCTCCGCCGCGGGGCGGCCGAAGGCGACCAGGACCCCGTCGCCGCCGGTCAGCTCGTCCACCGTGACGACCGCCTCGACGCGCTCCTCGGTGCCCTCGTCGCAGGGCGCCAGGAGGCCCTCGCCGACCCTGAGTTCGGGCACCGTCTCGAACTCGCCCGTGGGCAGCGCCCGTTGGACCGTGCGCCGCCGGGCGCGCAGGAAGCGCAGCTCGACCGCGAGGGTCGCGTCGGGCCCGGGCTCCATCAGGCATTCGGTGTGCTGGAAGTCGTAGTCCTCGCTGCCCGCGCCCCAGGCGGGGGGTACGAGTACGCCGCACTGCCTGCGCAGCCGGGTGCCGGGGGCGGAGGTCCGGTACGGGTGGAGCGGGCAGCCCTCGAAGAGGACGGCGTCCGCCACCTTCCGGGCGAGGGCGAAGCGGGCCTCGGTCTGCGGGGCGAACGCGGTCACGCTCATGGCGGTCCTTCCTGTGGTGCCGGCTCAGAGCCCCGGACGAACGGGGCGCCCGGTCAGGGAGTGGGCTCCTCGGCGGCCTCGACGCGGAGGGGGTCCGCCGCCGTCCGGGGGCCGGTGGGGAGGGCGAGGTGCGGGGGTGTGCACGACGGCTTCTCCTTGCGGACGAAAGCGCGCCTGAGGGCGTGGTAGGAGGCGTCCGGGTCGTGGAAGACGCGGTGCATCGCGGCCAGCTCCCGTTCCCGGAAGGCCGACAGCGGCTCGGTGCTCTGCTGGCGCTCCAGCGCCTCCTTCTTCGCCGCGATCCGCGTCCGTGTCCCCGGCAGCGACGCCAGCCGCGCCGCCAGCCGGCCGGTCTCCGCGGCGAAGTCCTGCGGCGCGCAGTCGATCACCCGGTCGACCAGCCCGAGGCCGTGGGCGCTCGCGGCGCTCATCGGCAACGCCTCGCCCACGATCCGGTCGGCCGCGGCGGCGCCCGCCCGGCGGGGCAGCGTGTACGTCCAGTACTCGGAGCCGGTGAGGCCCATCAGCCGGTAGTGGGGATTCAGTACGCAGCCGGAGCGGCACCACACCTCGTCCGCCGCCAGGGCGAGCATCACGCCGCCCGCCGCCGCGTTGCCCGCGAGCGCGGCCACCACCAGCCGGTCCGTGGTCGTCAGGACCGCCTCGACCAGGTCGTCGATGGCGTTGATGTTCGCCCAGGACTCGGCCGCCGGGTCCTCGGCGCCCTCGATGACGCCCAGGTGGATCCCGTTGGAGAAGAAGTCCCGCTGCCCGCCGAGGACCAGCACCGAGGTGGGGCGCGCGCAGGCGTCCCGGTAGGCGTCCAGCAGGCGCCGGCACTGCGTGGTGCTCATCGCGCCGCCGGGGAAGGAGAACGACAGGAAGCCGGCGCCGCCCTCCTCGCGGTAGCGGATGTCCGTCCAGGTGGGCCACCGCGCGCCCGGGGGCACGGGCAGCTCCGGGAGCGAGGGCAGCCGGTCGCCGAGTGCCTGCACGGCGGGGAGTTTGAGTGAGCGCGGCTGCCCCGGGCGGCGCCGCCGCCGCAGCTCGGGGATCCACACGGCGCCGTCCCGGGTCGCCCGGCAGATCGCCCCGGCCCGGGTGGCGAGCAGTTGCCCGGGGGCGCCGCACAGATCGTTCTCGGGGTGGCCGCCGTGCAGGTACCACTCGTCGCCGAGCAGCACGTCCAGCACGCCGGGCTGCGAGTCGGCGGCGCGGAGCTTGCGCACCACGGTGTCGGTGGTGTCGGCGTCCCAGTCGATGCGCCGCACGCTCTGGTCGAGATACGGACGGGTGCGCGCCGTGTCCTGGCGTACGGGGGCGTGGGTCCCCGACGCGAAGCGCTCCACGGCGAGGAGGACGGCGGCGAGGGCGGCGTCGGCGATCTCGCCCCGGTACAGGTCGCTCTTGGACAGCGGCGGGAGGGGGCAGGCGACGGACGCCCACACCGCACCGGCGTCCATCTCCTCCTCCGCCTGGAGGACCGTCACGCCCCACCGCTCGGCGCCCTCCTGGACGGCCCAGTCCAGGGAGGACGGCCCCCGGTCCCCGACGGGACCGGGGTGGACGACGAAGCACGGGTACGCCTCCCACACCTCCCGGGGGATCGCCGTCCTCAGCATCGGCGCCAGGACGAGTTGGGGGGCGTGCCGCCGTACGGCCCGGCTCAGCGAACCGTCGGGCAGGGCCAGTTCCACGGCGACGGTGTGCCCGCGGTCGCGCAGTTCGGCATGGACGCGCTGGGTGAGGCTGTTGAACGCGCTGGCCACGAGCAGAATGTGCACGGCGTACTCCCGGCGGACGACGGTACGGACAGATGTGCCCGGCCGTCTGCGATCGTCGGCCACGCCCCCTCGGCCGTCCCCGTAGACAGGCGGCAGGTTCACTCGAAAGGCGGGTATCGGGGCCGCCACTCGGCGGCGGGCACGTCACGGGGACTGTTCCGGAACCGCCACCCTCCGTGACGCCCCTCGCCTCCCGGGGCACGGCAGTGTAAACATGGCACATGGTCCGGCTTCCGGGGCGACCCGGTACCCGTTCGCCCCGTCGTCCCAGCGGTGTGCGCGCACCCGCGCACGACCGCCCTCCAGGGGCGTCCGAACAGGGCCCGGGGCGAGCCCCGCGCCGTTCGCTCGCCCGCCGCGAGCGGGAGGCGAGCCGGTCCGGTCGGCGGCCGGGGGCGGGACTGCGGGCGGTCCTGGGCGGGCGCAGCGTCGCCGGGCAGGTCTTCGTCCTGCAGGTGGTCATCGTGCTGCTGCTGGTCCTCGCGTCGGTGGTGGCGCTGGTGCTGCAGGTGCGGCACGACACCACGCAGGAGGCCCGCCACCGCTCCCTCGCCGTCGCCGAGGCGTTCGCCAACGCGCCGGGCACGGCCCAGGCGCTGAGCAGCCCCGACCCCACGGCCGTGCTGCAGCCGCGGGCCGAGGCCGCCCGCACGGCGGCGAAGGTCGACTTCGTCGTCGTCATGAACACCGACGGGATCCGCTACACCCACCCTCGACCGGACCGCATCGGCAAGAAGTTCGTCGGGGACATCCGGCCGGCGCTGGCCGGCGGCACCGAGATCGAGGAGATCAACGGGACCATCGGGCGGCTGGTGCAGGCGGTGGTGCCCGTCAAGGCGCCCGACGGCAAGGTCGTGGGCCTGGTGGCGGCCGGGATCACGACGGAACGCGTGGGCGGCGCGGCGAACCGGCAGCTCCCGCTCGTCCTGGCCGCCGCGGCGCTGGGCCTGGCCCTGGCCACGGCGGGAACGGCGCTGGTCAGCAGGCGGCTGCTGCGCCAGACCCACGGCCTGGGGCCGCGGGAGATGACCCGCATGTACGAGCACCACGACGCGGTGCTGCACTCGGTGCGGGAAGGGGTGCTGATCCTCGGCGAGGACGGCGACCTGCTGCTCGCCAACGACGAGGCGCACCGCCTGCTCGGCCTGCCGAAGGACGCCGAGCGGCGGCATGTCTCCGAGCTGGGCCTCGCCCCGGAGACCGCCGCCCTCCTGGCGTCCGGGCGGGTCGCCACCGACGAGGTGCACCTGGTCGGGGACCGGCTGCTGGCCGTCAACCAGCGGCCCACCGACGTGGACGGCGGCCCGCTCGGCAGTGTGGCCACGCTGCGCGACTCCACGGAGCTGCGCGCCCTGTCCGGCCGTGCCGAGGTGGCGCGGGAGCGCCTCAGCCTGCTCTACGACGCCGGCCTGGGCATCGGGACCGGCCTGGATGTGACGCGTACCGCCGAGGAGCTGACCGAGCTGGCCGTCCCCCGGTTCGCGGACTTCGCGAGCGTGGACCTGTACGACGCGGTGCTCGGCGGTGAGGAGCCGGAGGCGGGGACCGAACTGTGCCGCACGGCGTTCAGCGGCATCCGCAAGGACTCTCCCCTGTACCCGGTGGGCCGGCGGGTCCATTGGGTCCCGTCCGCTCCGCAGGCCGTGGGCCTGCGGAGCGGACGGGCGGTCCTCGAGCCCCGTCTCGCCGAGGCCCCGGGCTGGCTGGCGCAGGACACCGAGCGGGCGGCCCAGGTGGTGGAGTACGGGATCCACTCGCTGATCACGGTGCCGGTGCGGGCGGGGACGCTGATCCTGGGCCTGGTCAACTTCTGGCGCTGCGAGAAGCCCGAGCCCTTCGACACGGAGGACCTGGCCCTCGCCGAGGAGCTGGTCGCCCGCGCCGCGGTCTCCATCGACAACGCGCGCCGGTTCACCCGCGAGCACAGCATGGCGGTGACGCTGCAGCGCAGTCTGCTGCCGCGGACGCTGCCCGAGCAGGGTGCCCTGGACATCGCCTACCGGTACCTTCCGGCGCAGGCGGGGGTGGGCGGAGACTGGTTCGACGTACTGCCGTTGTCCGGAGCCAGGGTGGCGCTGGTGGTGGGCGACGTCGTGGGCCACGGGCTGCACGCCGCGGCCACGATGGGGCGGCTGCGCACCGCGGTCCACAACTTCTCCGCGCTGGACCCGCCGCCGGACGAACTCCTGGGGCTCCTCGACGAATTGGTCGGCCGCATCGACCAGGACGAGGCGACCGACCCCGGCAGCGCCCCCGTGACGGGTGCGACCTGTCTGTACGCGATCTACGACCCGGTCTCCCGGCGCTGCACGCTGGCCCGGGCCGGCCATCCGCCGCCGGCCGTGGTCCGGCCGGACGGGAGCGTGGAGTTCCCCGACATTCCGGCCGGTCCCCCGCTCGGCCTCGGGGGGCTTCCGTTCGAGACGGCCGACCTGGAGCTGGCGGAGGGCAGCCGGCTGGTGCTGTACACCGACGGGCTGGTCGAGGACCGGAACCGGGACATCGACGACGGCCTGGAACTGCTGCGCACCGCGCTGGCCGGTGCCGGGCCGTCGCCGGAGGACACCTGCCGGGCCGTGCTGGAGTCGGAGTTGCCGGACCAGCCGAGCGACGACATCGCCCTGATCGTCGCCCGCACCCGGGCCCTTGCCGCCGACCGGGTGGCCGAGTGGCAGGTGCCGACGGATCCGGCGGCCGTCGCCGAGGTGCGGGCGACGGTGACCCGGCAGTTGGCTCGGTGGGGCCTGGAGGAGCTGGCGTTCACCACGGAGCTGGTCCTCAGCGAGCTGGTCACCAACGCGATCCGGTACGGCAGCGCGCCGGTGCGCGTCCGCATGCTGTACGACCGCAGCCTGATCTGCGAGGTCTTCGACGGCAGCACCACCTCGCCCCACCTGCGGTACGCGGCCATGACCGACGAGGGCGGGCGCGGCCTGTTCCTCGTGGCCCAGCTCACCGAACGCTGGGGCACCCGCTACACGCCCAGGGGCAAGGTCATCTGGGCCGAGCAGCCGCTGCCCTGAGGGGCGGACGCCCCGTTCGTCCCCGCGCTCTCTTACCAGTCTCTTGCCCGCCGTACGGGTGACCGGACGTCAGGCCATCTGATAGGAAACCTTCCTAACAAGCACGGCCCAAGTACCCACCCCCCACCCTCACTTGGAGTCCCAGTGGTGCATCACACCCCCGACGCAGAGCCCGCCGGCACGCCGCGCCGCGCCGTCCTCGCGCTCATCGGCGCGTCCCTGGCGGCCGTCCCGCTCCTCGACGCCCCGCGCGCGGCGGCGGCGCCCGAGGCGGCGAAGGCGGCCGGGCTCGACGACCCCGCGAAGAAGGAGATCGCCATGGAACTGGTCTCCAGCGCGGAGAACTCCTCCCTCGACTGGAAGGCCCAGTACAAGTACATCGAGGACATCGGCGACGGCCGCGGCTACACCGCCGGCATCATCGGATTCTGCTCCGGCACCGGCGACATGCTGGACCTCGTGCAGCTCTACACCGACCGCAAGCCCGGCAACGTCCTCGCCAAGTACCTGCCGGCGCTGCGCCGTGTGAACGGCAGCGACTCCCACGACGGACTGGACCCGAACTTCCCCAAGGACTGGCGCAAGGCGGCGCAGGACGCGGCGTTCCAGCAGGCGCAGAACGACGAACGCGACCGGGTGTACTTCAACCCGGCCGTCCGGCAGGGCAAGGCGGACGGGCTCGGCGTCCTCGGTCAGTTCACGTACTACGACGCCATCGTGATGCACGGCGACGGGGACGACCCCACGAGCTTCCGCAACATCCGCAAGCGGGCCCTGCGCACGGCGAAGCCGCCGGCGCAGGGCGGCGGCGAGGTGGCCTACCTGAACGCCTTCCTCGACGCGCGGGTGTGGGCCATGAAGCAGGAGGAGGCCCACAGTGACACCAGCAGGGTCGACACCGAACAGCGGGTGTTCCTGCGCAAGGGCAACCTGAACCTCGACCCGCCGCTGGACTGGAAGGTGTACGGGGACAGCTACCACATCGGCTGACGGCCCGTCACTCACTGCAGGAGCGAGACGCCGAGCGGCCGGAAGGCGACCCGGGACCGCGCCCCGTCGTGGGCCCACGTCACCTCGACGCCGTCGCCGTCGACCCTGACGTCGGCGACCGCCTCCGCCAGGGGCGCGGGCCCGGGTTCCGCCGTGAGACTCGCCAGGCACACATGGACGGTGGTGCCACCGGCCCGTGCGGTGAGCCGGGGAACCCGGGCCCAGCGGGCGTAGGCCGTGCCGCCCGGCGCGGCGACCGGCTCCGGGCCCTCGTCCCAGCCGTACAGCCCGTGCAGCTCCGACACCACCGGCTCCTCGGGGCCGGTGGCCCAGCCGGTGTGGACGACCCGGGCGCCGTCCGGGGCGCCTACCACACGGTGGACCCGCAGTTCGTGGCGTCCCCGGACGATCGTGATGCTCTCCACGCGCAGGCCCGGCACCATCGGCGGCCCGGCGACGAAGACGGGCCGGTGCCAGGAAGCGGCCCAGCCCCAGCCGTCGCCGTGGCCGGCCCCCAGGGGACGGATCCGGCGGCGTACGCTTCCCCGGCCGTTCACCTCGACGGACAGGTGGTTGTCCGGGACGTTCCCGCAAGCCGTGGGTCCGGTGCGGGTGGAGTAGGCCTGGCGCCCGTAGTGCGGATCGTCCTCGGCGGCGAACTCGCCCTCGTGGGGCCGCACATGGTCGCTGCCGTGGTTGTGCAGCCGTACGATCCCGTCGGCCCGGGTGGCCTGCACCAGCAGCCCCGGCGCGGGCAGGGCGAGCACCCGGTCGGCCTCCTCGGCCGGCGCGGGCTCCTCCCGGGACGTCCACAGGGGGTGACCGGCGGGTGCCAGCAGGGACACGAACGCCTTGGACGCCCAGTAGGGGGACGCGGGGCCCGAGTAGGTCTGCAGGGTCGCCCCGTGCGGGCCGTGCCAGCCGAGGCTCAGCAGCCCGTCCTCGGTCAGCGAGCCGCGGTCCAGGAAGTAGCGCAGGCTGCCGCTCGCCAGGCGCCGCGAGGTGCCCGGGGTCAGCGGGGTGTGGCCGGTCAGGGCGCCCAGGCCGACGGCGGCCGACGCGGCGAACCGGTACGCCAGCGACCGGCCGAAGTGCAGCGGCGCACCGTCCGCGCCGAACATCAGCGAGAAGCCGTCCAGGTGCTCCCGCAGCCGCGCCCCGTGGCGGGCGGACGACTCCTCGTCCCCGGCGAGGTGGGCGTCGAGCACCGGGTACAGGTGCAGGGCCCAGCCGTTGTAGTGGTCGAAGGCGCGGCCGTCCCCGTCCGCGTACCAGCCGTCGCCCCTGTACCACTCCTCCAGCAGGTCCAGCGCCCGCTGCCGTGCCGCGGCCGTCTGCGCGTCGCCGCGGCCGACCGACTCCAGGAACCCGGCGACGGTGTACGGGAAGAGGTACCAGTTGTTCGGCGCGGGTGTGTGGCGCAGCGCCCCGCGCAGCCATTCCTCCGCGCGGTCCTGGACCCCGGCGTCGAGGTTCTTCCACAGCCAGGGCGCCGTCAGGCGCAGCCCGAGCGCGACCGACGCGGACTCCACCATCGGCTGGCCCTGCACGTCGTGGTCCAGGATCAGCGGCCAGGACGCGGTGTCGTCGCGGCCGGGGGTGCGGGTGCCGGCGGCGAGGCCGCGCGCGTACCGCTCCAGCCAGCCGTGCGGGTCGTCGCCGGCGGCGCCCGCCACCCGGAAGGCGGCGGCCAGGAACGTGCGGGCATAGCCCTCCAGTCCGTCGGAGCGCACTCCCGAGCGGGAGGGACGCCCGGGCAGGTGGAGCAGGGCGCGATCCGGTGTGCTCCAGCGCCACGCCGAGGCCAGCAGCCCGTCCGCGACGGCCTCCCAGTGGGCCCGGGTGTATCCGGTGTACGGGCTCGACTCGCGGTTCTCCGGAGGCAGTTCGAAGGGGATGCTCGTGCTGCTCATGCCTGGAATGCCAGCCTTTCGCGTCGTACGGGATGCAGGAAGCCGGCGCCGGAGGCCCAGCGCGCGGTCTCGGCCAGGGCGAGGTCGGCGAGGCGGCGCCACTCGTTGCCCTGGGAGCCGGCCAGGTGGGGGGTGATGAGAACGTTGTCGCAGTCCCACAACGGGTGCTCCGGCGGCAGCACTTCGGGGTCGGTGACGTCGACGACGGCGCGGACGCGGCCGGCCACGGCGGCCTCCGCGAGCGCGTCCTGGTCGACGACCGCGCCGCGGGCGGTGTTGATGAGGACGGCGCCGGGGCGCATGGCCTGGATCAGTTCGCGGCTGACCAGGCCGCGGGTGGCGGGCAGCAGCGGGGTGTGCACGCTGACGGTGTCGCTGCGGGTGAACAACTCGTCCAGCGCCACGCGTTCCACGCCGAGTCGGGCGATGTCGGCGTCGGTGACGTACGGGTCGTGGAGGAGGACGTGCAGGTCGTGCGGACGGAGCAGTTCGATGACGCGGCGGCCGGTGAGCGACGCGGACAGGATGCCGATGGTGCGGCGGTGGTTGCCGATGGTGCGGGGGGTGCGCAGCCAGTCGTCCCGGGTGCGGGTGGCGCGGTAGGCGCGGGCGCGTTCCAGGACGTGCTTGCCGGTGAGCAGGATCATCGCGAGGGTGTACTCGGCGACCGGGACGGCGTTGGCGGAGGCCGCGGAGGACACCTGGACGCCGCGCTCCCAGCAGGCGTCGGTGATGTGGCCGCGGACGCTGCCCGCGGTGTGCACGACCGCGCGCAGCCGGGGCGCCGCCGCGAGCGCGTCCTCGTCGAGCGGGGGGCAGCCCCAGCCGGTGACCAGCAGGTCGACGTCGGCGAGGACGGCGCGGGCCCGGGGTGTGGTGAAGTCGTCCAGGACGGGCGGCGGGGTGAGGTCGCAGAGCGCGGCGAGCGCGTCCAGCGACTCGGGGTCGAGGACGGCCGCGGCGGCCTCGGGGGACATGGCGAGGGCGGCACGGGGGCGGAAGCCGGGTCCTGGCGTCGAGAGGGTCATGTCGGTGCGGGAACTCCTGACGGGAGGGGCTACTTGACGGCGCCGGCGGTCAGTCCGCTGCGCCAGAAGCGCTGCAGCAGGACGAAGGCGAGGATCAGCGGGAGGACGGCGAGCAGCGAGCCCGTGATCACCACGGGGTAGTACTCGGGTGACACGGAGGCCGAGCTGTTCCAGGTGTACAGGCCGAGGCTGACGGGATAGAGGTCCTGGTTCGACAGCATCACCATGGGCAGGAAGAAGTTGTTCCAGATGGCGGTGAGCTGGAAGAGGAACACGGTCACCAGACCGGGTCCGAGCATGCGCAGCGCCACCCTGGCGTACGTGGTCAGCTCTCCGGCGCCGTCCATGCGCGCGGCCTCCAGCACCTCGTCGGGCACGTATCCCTGGCTGAAGATGCGGCCCAGGTAGACGCCGAACGGGTTGAACAGGACCGGGATGAACACCGCCCAGAAGGTGTTGACCAGGCCGGCGCCGGAGGCCATCAGGTACAGCGGGAGCGCGAGGACGGTCTGCGGGACCATGACCGCCGCGAGGACCAGGCCGAACAGCTTCTCCTTGTGCCGGAAGCGGTACTTGTCGAAGGCGTAGCCGCAGGCGACGCTGATCAGCGCGCCGAGCGCGGCGCCGACGACCGCGTAGAGCAGGCTGTTGAGGTACCAGCGCCCGTACTGGCCGTCGTCCATGGCGAACAGGTCGTGCAGGTTCGTCAGGAAGGAGAAGTCCTTCAGGGACAGCAGGTCGCTGCCGAACAGCGCGTCCCTGGTCTTGCCCGCGGCGAGGACCAGCCACAGCACCGGCAGCAGGGTGTACAGCACGGACAGCGCGACGACGGCGTTGGCGGTGGCCCGGCCGAGCAGCCTGGGGCGCGGGAGGGTGGTGCCGGTGGCGCTCATCGGGCCTCCTCGGCGGTGGTGGAGCGGCTGGTGAAGCGGGTCACGCCGTAGGACAGGGCGATGGTGCACAGCAGCAGGACGACCGAAGCGGCCGCCGCCAGGCTGTAGTTGTTCCGGGTGAAGGCCGCGTCGTAGATGTACATGCTCGGCGAGAAGCGGGAGTTGATCATCGGTGAGGACTGGCTGAGCAGCATCGGCTCGGTGAACAGCTGCAGTCCCCAGATCAGGGTGAACATGGCGACCGTCACGATCGAGGCGCGCACCAGCGGCGCCTTGACCTGGAGGGCCGTGCGCACCGGTCCGGCGCCGTCGACGACGGACGCCTCGATCACCTCTCGGGGCACGGCCTGCAGGGCGGCGTAGAAGACGACCATGTTGTAGCCGAGGTTGCTCCACACGGCGATGTTCACCATGGAGGGCAGCACGGTGTGCAGGCCGAGGAAGTCGACGGTGATGTCGGCCTTGGCGAACAGGGCGATGACGGGGCTGATGCCGGGCGTGTAGAGGTACAGCCAGATCAGGGCCGCGATGATGCCGGGCACGGCGTGCGGCAGGAAGAGGCCGAGCTGGGCCCAGGCGCGCAGGCGTACGACGCCGGAGTCCAGCAGCAGCGCGAGCGCGAGCGCGCCGACGACCATGACGGGGATGTAGACGAGGCAGTAGAGGGCGACCGTGGCGAGTCCGGACAGGAAGGTGGGGTCGGTGAGGACGGCCGCGTAGCTGCGCAGCCCGACGAAGACCGTGCGGCCGGGGCCGAACCCGAGTCCGGGGTGGTCGTCGCTGGAGAAGCTGAGGTAGACGGCGGTGCCGACGGGGATGAGGAAGACGGTGACGAGCAGGGCGAAGAAGGGCGCCATCAGGGCGGCGCAGGCGGCGAGTCGACGGCGCCTGGCGGTCGTGCGGGTGCGGCGGGCGGTGGCCGGTGCGGCCGGGTGGAGCGGGGCGGCCGGGGCGTGCGGGGTGGTCGCGGTCACGGGTGTCACCTGCCTTTCGGGCGGCTCAGGTGCTGTGCTGGGTGGTGGCCAGGCCCAGGGCCTTCAGGTCGGGCATGGTGCCGTCCTGAGCCGCGCGCACGGCGTCGATGAGGGTGCCCTGGCCGGCGCCCACGCGGGCGAAGGAGTCCTGCATCACCCTCCCGGTGGCGGTCATCCGGGGGCCCCAGACCCAGCCGTCGCGGATCTTGTGGGCCTCCTGTTCGAAGAGGCGGTAGATGTCCTGGCCTCCGTAGTAGGACCGGTCGAAGGCGGCGCGTCCCACGGCGACGAGGGCGGAGGCCGCCGGGTACTGGCTGCTGGTGCCGCTGGAGAGACGGGCGCGCAGCGCGTCCGGGTGGGAGACCTGCCATTCGATGAACTCCATGGCGGCCTCCGGGTGCCTGCTGTCCTTGGTGACGGCGAAGGTGGAGCCGCCGTGCGTGCCGACGTGGGGGCGGCCCGTGTCCCACTGGGGCAGCGGGGCGATGCGCCACCGGCCCTTCTGCGCGGGCCGCGCCTTCATCTGGGCGCCGGCGTCCCACGCTCCGCTGAGCCGGGTCAGCACCAGTCCGTCGCCGATCTGGGCGTCGGACTGACGGCTTTCGACGGCGTTCACGAACACCACGTCGTCGTCGATCAGCCGCTGCCAGTACGCCGCCACGTGGCGGGTGGGGGCGTCCGCGAGGGAGACGTTCCAGGCGCCCTGGGAGGTGTCGAACCAGTGGGCGCCCGCCTGCCAGGAGTACGCGGCGAACTGGGTGGCCCCGTCGGTGGGGAACAACACGAGCCGCCGTTCCGGCGCCGTGCGCCTGACGGTGTGGGCGAGGTCGGCGAACTCGTCCCAGGTGCGCGGCACCCGCAGTCCGTACGTCTCGAAGAGATCCGCCCGGTAGTGCATGACCATGGGTTCCACGTCGAGCGGGACGCTGAAGACCCGCCCCTGGAACGTGGTCAGGCCGAGGGCCTGCGGCAGCAGTTTCGCGCGCAGGGTGTCGCTGACGAGCGCGGTGATGTCGCGGGCGACGCCGTCGATGGCGAAGCCGGGGACCTGCGGGTACTCGATGGTGGCGACGTCGGGCGCGTTGCCGGCCCGGGCGGCGTTGCTGAGTTTGGCGTAACCGCCCTGTCCCCCGGAGGGGATCTGCTGGAAGTCGACCTGAATACGGTCGTGCGTGCGGTTGAACGCGTCCACCACCTCCTGGCTGCCGCGCAGGGCGGACCAGAACGTGATGCGCGTGGTCCTGCCGGTGCCGCGCGACGGGGAACCCGCCGAGCCGCTGCAGGCGCTCACGGCCCCTGTCAGCGGTAGCGCGGCCATCGCGGCGAGCACGGATCGACGGCTCTGTCGACCAGGCATGGTGCCTCCCGCGGCTCCTGGTGTCCGGTGCGGACACGACCTGTTCGAGACACGGGAATCCTCATGGCCCCACGAGAAACGGTCAATAGAGCGATCAGAAGAAAATAAAGCGGTCAAACGCTCATTCCGGGTGCCCGTCGTACTCCACGGTCGAGTCGCGGACCGTCAGCCTCGGCAGGAGCTCGATGCGCTGCACCGCTCGGACCGCGCCGTTGCCGGAGCCGTCGAGCCGCCGCAGCAGCAGCTCGGCGGCGACGCGGCCCACCTCTCCCTTGAGCGGTGAGACGGCCGTGAGCCGGGGGGTGCCCAGCCCGGCCACCACGTCGTCGTACGCCACGACCGAGCAGTCCTGCGGGACCCGCACACCGCTCTCGGCGAGCCGCTGCACGAGCATCAGGGCGTCCACGTCGCCGTGCAGCACGGCCGCGGTGGCGCCGGCCTGGCGCAGCAGAGCGGCCAGGTCCGTCGGACCGCCTTCGCCGGGCGCGCGCGAACTCAGCGCCCAGGCCCACTCCTCGACGAGCGGGTGCGCCTCGGCGATCTCGCCGAGGGCGGCCCTCAGGGTGCGCGCGGTGGGGCTGTCGTCGCGCGTCGCGAAGACGATCCGCCGGTGACCGAGACCCACCAGGTGCTCCACGGCGAGGTGCGCGCCGTACCAGTGGTCGGAGCACACCGAGTCCATGGAGTGCAGGGCGCTGCCCTTGCGGGGCCGACGTTCCATCAGCACGGTCGGCACGCCCAGCCCCGCGAGCCACTCGTGGTCGGCCTCCTCGTCGGCCGGGGTGCGCCACCTCGGCGCGAGGAGAACCCCGCGCACGCCCTCCGCCAAGGCCCGCTCCACCTGCGGGCGTTCCGCGCCGGGCACCTGGGGGGCGATGTGCAGGGCGATGCGCATCCCGGCCTCCTCCAGCGCGGTGCGGGCGCCGTGCAGGGTCTCGTAGAGGTACGAGTGCCGCTCGGGCACCACCACGGCGACGGTGTCCCCGTCCGCGCCCGCGTTGCCCGGCACCTCCTGGGCGGGAAGCGTGGAGCGGACCACCCCGTGACCGCGCCGCAGCCTCCCCTCACGGGTCAGCTCCTCCACGTCCCGGCGGATCGTCACCACGGACACCTGCAGCTCGGCGGCGAGGTCCCGGACCCGCGCCGTACCGCGCGACTGCACCGCGGCCAGGATCCGCCGACGCCTGAGATCGACCGGCTCACGCATGAGGCCTCCCCGCCCCGGATGTTCGTTTGAGCGATTCGGCCACCAGCATACGAGCGAATGCCGCCACGGCACCGGCTTCGCACCCGACGGCATCCGTCCCGTCCGTGACGTGATCGGTGAGCCTACGCCTCGACGGGCTCCAGCAACTGCGGGCCGTTGTTGCGGACGTCGTTGACGGCCGTGGAGACGGGGCGGGCGTCCAGGCGGCCGTCCGCGGGAGGGGCCAGCAGGGCGCGCAGCCGGGCCGGGTCCTGGTGCGCGGGGTCCAGCCAGGCGTCCCGGAGGTCGGGGGCGACGGCCAGCGGCATCCGCGGGTGGATGCGGCCCGCGGCGTCGGTGGCCTCCGTGGTGAGGATCGTGCAGGTCACCCACCAGGCGGCGGAGTCGTCGTCCTCGGTGGCCGACGGGTCGTGCCAGAACTCGTACAGCCCCGCCAGGGCCATCACCCGGCCGTCCTGCGGGCTGATGAAGTACGGCTGTTTACGGGCCTTCCCCTTGTCCTTGCCGGTGGCCGGAACCTGCTGCCACTCGTAGAAGCCGTCGGCGGGCAGCAGGCAGCGCCGCCTGAGGAAGGCCGTGCGGAAGGCCGGCTTCTCGTGCACCGTCTCCATCCGCGCGTTGATCATCCGAGCGCCGATCTTCGGGTCCTTCGCCCAGGACGGCACCAGACCCCAGCGCAGCCGCCGCAACTGCCGCCGAACGGCTCCCGAGCCGCGAGGGGCGCGTTCGAGCACCGCCCACACGTCGTCCGTCGGCGCGACGTTCCAGCTCGGCGGCAGGTCGTCCCGCTCGTCCCAGTCGGTGACCCTGAACAGTCGTACGAGGTCCTGGGGGCCACGGGTGGAGACATAGCGACCGCACATACCACACCGTCCCTCCGACCTGGGAAAATGCTAGATCATACGGGCTCGGTCAGCACCAGGTCGGCACGGCGCCCGGGGCCGCGCCGCATCCATGCGCAGGCGCTGCCGCGGCACCGCCCGGGACCTGGGCGGCGTCCGGCCGGGAGTGCCACGGCATCGCGGAGCTGCTCGGCCGTCGGCCTGACGGGGGACGCACGGGCCGGTGTGGCACCGCTCGGTCCCGCGAAGGGGGGAAGGATTCATCCCCGGACAAGTCTCTCCCCGGAGAGAACTCTCCCCTGTGCACGCTCGAGCGACGGTGGCAGGTTCGAGGGCGTGGCCGGTGACCGGCACCGGCCACGGACCGGATTCACGCAGACGTCCGGGCCGGCAAGCCCTCGGGTCGGGCCGAAGGCCGGGCGGCCCGCACTGCGGAACACACGCTAGGAGCACCACCCCATGACCGAACGGAAGAAGTTCGCGCCGCCGGCCATCCAGGAGTTCGCCCCCAAACTCGCCGAGGTGACCGACACGGTCCTGTTCGGGGACGTCTGGGAGCGGCCGGGTCTGTCCCCGCGCGACCGCAGCCTGGTCACCGTCATCGCTCTGGCCTCCCTGTACCGCACCGACCAACTCGGCTTCCACCTGGGCAAGGCGCTGGAGAACGGCCTGACGAAGGACGAACTGGTCGAGGCCATCACCCATCTCGCCTTCTACGCCGGATGGCCCAACGCCATGTCGGCCATGACCCAGCTCAAGGCGATCGTGGACGAACGGACCGGCTGAGGCCCTTCCTCCATCGCCCGCACCCCCGGCGCGGGCCCGCCCACCGCATACGGCCGCCGCACGCCCCGGCGGCAGCATCTCCCCAAGGGAAAGACGCACCATGGAACTGCTGAAGCAGCCCCCGACCCTGAAGCTTCCCGCCGAGTGGTTCACCGGCGACGCCTACGCGGATGTGATCTACCGAGGTGAGGACCCCTCCCGCATGCGGGCCAACATGGTCCGGTTCGTTCCCGGCGCCCGCACCGCCTGGCACTCCCACGGACTGGGCCAGACCCTCTACATCGTCGAGGGCGTCGCGCTGGTGCAGTCCCGCGGCGGCGACATCATCGAGGCCCATCCCGGCGACGTCATCCACACACCGCCGGGCGAGGAGCACTGGCACGGCGCCGCGCCCGACCAGTTCATGACCCACCTCGCCCTGTGGGAGACGGACGACACCACATGGCTCGAGCACGTTTCGGACGGCGAGTACAACGGCCCGCGTGTCGGCACCCGCACCCGCTTCTGAGTCCCGGCAGCCCTGAGTCACGACCCGAGACACCCTCCCCCTGAAGCAGGCCGCCGAAGGTTACAAGGCCATGGACGAGCGCCGCGCCACCAAGCCTCTGCCGCCTCCGTGACCTGGGCCCGGCGGTGGTGGGTGCCGTATCGGCGGCGCCCACCCCTGCCGGCCGCGTCGCGCGGTGGCCGGCACCCGCCCCCGCAGCAGAACGGGCGACCGCCATGACCGGCAAGGCGACCACCACCGTCGAGGCGTGCTTCGAGGCCGTCTCGCACATCCCGCCGAACCAGGCAGATCGGAGGACCACCGATGACGACGTGGACGAACGACGAGCTCGACCGCATCGGAGAGGCGGACGAGTTGGAGATGGCACCCCTGCGACATGACGGCACCTCGCGCGCGCCGGTGCCGGTCTGGGTGGTCCGCGACGGTGACGACCTGTACGTCCGCTCCTACCGCGGTACGGCCGGTGCCTGGTGGCGAGCGGCGCGCGAGAGCCACGAGGGGCGCATCCGCGCCGGTGGCGTCGACAAGGACGTCACGTTCGCAGAGGTGACGGACGACGAGCTCAACGACCGCATCGACGCGGTCTACCGCACCAAGTACGGCCGCTACGGCGGCGCGTACGTCGATCCCATGGTCGCCTCCCGCTCCACGACGCTGCGACTGGTACCCCGGTGAGCAGGATGGGCCCCGGCGGAAGCCACCGGACCGCCACCGACAGCCGGTCCGACGCGGATCGACGGCACGGTGCTCCGTGGGCTCCGGGCCGAAGCGCCGGACCCGCGAAGAGGTACGGCCGGCCGGTCGTGAACCGGCGGAGACCTGTGTGCTGAGGCGGCGCGGCGAGCCACGGGTGCGTGCCCTGGCGCGCTCAGGTCAGGCGGCGCCGTCCCGATCGGCCCCGGCCGCCTCGATCTCCGCGGCCAGGGAACGCAGCGCCGTGTGCGTCCGGCTGCCCGGTTCGGCGGTCCACACGACGAGCTGCTGCTCGGGATCCTCGGCGCAGGTGAAGGTGGAACGTTCGAAGGTCAGGTCGCCTGCCCGGGGATGCCGCAGCAGCCTGGTGCCGCCGGCCCGCACGGCGACATCGTGCGAGGTCCACCACAGCCGGAACTGCGGATCCAGCGCGGAAAGCTCGTCGACGAGTGCCGTCAGCCGCGGGTCGTGCGGGTTCCGCCTGCTGTCCATGCGCAGGTGGGCCAGGGCCAGCCGGGCCATGTCCTCCCAGTCCAGGTACAGTTCACGGATGGCGGGCTCGGTGAACAGCAGCCGCACGTAGTTGCGTTCCTCCTCGGGGACGCGCCCGAAGTCCATCACCAGAGCGGCCGCCATGGCGTTCCACGCCAAGACGTCCGTGGTGCGCCCGATGACGAACCCGGCCGTCAGGGTGAGGTCGTCGAGCAGGTGCTGCAACTGCGGCTGGACTTTCTGCCGAGCGCTCCTGCCGACCGTGGGCGGTGCCGCCTTCCCCGCGAGGGTCAGCAGGTACTCCCGCTGGTCGCCGTCGAGGCGGAGCACCTGTGCGAGGGCGTCCAGGACGGCCGCGGACGCCTGGAGGCGCCCCTGCTCCAGCCGGGTGTAGTAGTCGGTACTGATCGCAGCCAGCCGAGCGACTTCCTCACGACGCAGACCGGGGACACGCCGGGGCTCGCCCGCGTCGGGCAGGCCGGCCTCACCCGGGCTCAGCTGTGCACGGCGCGCTTTGAGGAAGGCCCCCAGTTCATCCAGGCTCGGGTCGCGTTGCACATCCACAGCTTCGCATGCGGCCGCGCACGGGCATCGACGCCCCCTCGGCGGACGTACGGCGCACGCTCCGAGCCGCCGGCCGGGACCGGGTGTGGGCCCCGGGCTCCGTCGAGCCCTCCTGAAGGGCCCCGGATCGCTCCGGGGTCCCGACGCCTGTCCGGCACGATCGCGGTCGGGTGGTGTCACGGGCGGCCGCAGCCGCCGCCCGCGGCGGGCGGCCGGTGGGCGCCGGGCGGGGCGACCGAGGCGAAGGCCATGCGGAACAGGTCCCAGGCGCTCGCGTCACCGACCGGTGCGCTGCCGCCCTGCGCGGCTCGCACACGCCGGTACGCCGGCTCAATGAACGCGCCACCGGAACGGGCCGGTTCGGCGGAGTCGACCGGAATCATCCCCACGGGCGCCCCTTCCTTCCGTACGCGCCGTGCAGGGACCGACGGCCCACACGGCGCGCGAGCGTGGTGCCGCCCGGCAGGGCCGTGGCCACGCGGCCCCGACCCGACCCCGCAGCCTGCCACCCCGAGGCCCAGCAGACGCCCCCGTCCCGCATACGCGCCGCACCGACTCCCCCGCGATCACCCGAACGGCCGCACGCCCGAGGCGGCCCGCCGTCCGGGTCGCTCCCGTTCCGCGTCCGCGCCGGCCCAGCCGGGGCCCCGCCCTCCGGGTCACCCCCGCCCGTCTCTCACCGGCCGTACGCCGCCCCGGTCAGCCGTCCCCCTTGTCCCCCTCGGCCCGGCGCGCCCCGGAGGGTACGGCCTCCCGTGCCCGGTCCAGCGCCTCCGCCGACGCCTGGCCCGCGGCCCGTACCCGGTTGCGGGCCGCCAGGCCCAGCAGCGCGCCGCCCGTGGCGTAGGCGCAGGTCAGTACGGCCGACGCGCGGGCGCCCGGCAGGGCGGACTCCAGTGACCGCAGGGCCGTCTCATGGGCCGACCACAGGGCCAGCAGGCCGCACACCCCGGCGGCGCCCAGCAGCGCGCCGCCGGCCCCGATCCGGCGCAGCGCCGCCCTGACCTCGCTCTGCACCGCGAGAATCTCGTGGCGGGCGAGCTGCGCGGTGTCCTGGGCCAGCCGGGCCGCCGCGTCGCCCACCCGGCGCCTGCCGTCCGCCGAGTCGTCGCCTTGCATCCACATCGCTGCCGCCTCCGTCTCGTTGCGCATCGGGGTCCCGCCGAGGCCGACGGCCGGGAGTCACCTCCCCGCAGTACCCGCTCACGCCGTGGCGACACGACCACTCCCTCCCGTCTCGACGCGCCACTCACCCGTACGCGCTCAATACGCGCCCATCGCAATAAAAGGTGTGATCGTTGTAAACCACTGCAATACGCACAGTCGGTCGGTGAGGAGTTACGGTGAGCGACCCCTTGGGCGGAACAGCGAGCATGCATGCGGGGGTCGATGAGGCGTGCGCCGTGGCCGACGCGGTCCTCTACGAGGGGTACCTGCTCTACCCGTACCGCCGCTCGTCGGCCAAGAACCGGGTGCGCTGGCAGTTCGGCATCCTCGCCCCCCGCGCCTGGGCCGAGGCCCACGGTCCGGTGGCGCCGGGCGTCTCGGGGTCCGTGGAGTCCTGGCAGCAGCAGACCGAGTGCCTGCTGCGCGCGCGGCCCGGCGCCATGGTGCGGGTGCGCGTGCGGTATCTGCAGATGCAGTCCCGAGGGGTGGAGCGCCGGGAGGAGGACGGCCGGTACGTGCCGGTGGACTCCCTGGAGACCGCCGACGAGGTCCACCTGTCCTTCGAGGAGGCGGTGCCGCGCGAGACCGACCTGACCGTCCCGCTGGCCGAACTCCTCTCCGACGACGCGGAGTTCGCCTTCGGCGCGCCCGGCGGCCACGACACCGAGCCCCTCCCCGCGGGCGCGGGACGCCTGGTGCGCCGCCGCTCCGCCGTTCAGGCGCGCACCACGCTGCACGTCGAACCCGTCGCCGGCCCCGGCACCCTGTACCGTCTGCGCGTCCGCACCGAGAACACGGGCCGTACGACGCCGCCGGACGCTCCCCGCGACGAGGCCCTGCGCCACTCGCTCATCGCGGCGCACACCTTCCTCGGCGGCGAGGGACTCGGATTCTTCTCCTCGATCGACCCGCCGGACGAGGTCGCGCCGCAGGTGAGGGAGTGCCGCAACCTGCACACCTTCCCGGTGCTCGCGGGCCCGGAGGGGTCCGACTCGCTCGTGCTGTCGTCGCCGATCATCCTGCCCGACCATCCGCAGGTGGCCCCGGAAAGCCCCGGCGACCTGCACGACGCCGCGGAGATCGACGAGATCCTCACCCTGCGGACGCTGCTGCTCACGGACGACGAGAAACGCGAGGCGCGCGCCACCGACCCGCGGGCCGCGCGGATCCTCGACCGGGTGGAGACCATGCCGCCGGAGGTGCTCGCCCGGCTGCACGGCGCCATCCGCTCCCTCGCGCCCTCCCCGGCCCCCTCCCCCTCTTCCGCCTCCTAGCCGGCACGTCCGCCCTACCTCCGTGCCGCCACCGTCCCCGACCAGGAAGGCCGTTATGGACGCCATCGAGTTGCTGATGCACGACCACCGGATGGTCGAGCAACTGTTCCGCGACTACCACGCCGCCGCATCCCCCGCGCAGCGCCGGGCCGTGGTGGAGATCCTGGTCCGCGAGCTGTCCAGGCACGCGGCGCTCGAGGAGCTGATGGTCTATCCGCTGGCCAAGAAGGTCCTGTCGGACGGGGACCAGCGGATCCGTGAGCACCTGAGCGAGCACAAGGCGGTCAAGGAGACCCTCCTCGCCCTGGACAAGCAGTCCGGGGACGACGAGCGCACCGCCGAACTCATGGACGAGCTGCGCCGGGAGGTCGAGGAGCACATCCGCGAGGAGGAGGGCGAGCTGATGCCCCTGCTCCGCGACGCGGTCACCGAGGAGGAACTGCTGCGGCTCGGCAGGCTTCTCGCCCGGTCCAAGCAGACCGCTCCGACCCGACCGCACCCCAACGCGCCCGACGAGCCTCCCGCCCTGGCGTTCGCCGGACCGGTGGCCGCGGCCTACGACCGACTCCGGGACCGACTGCAAGGGAGGCCGAGGACATGACCGTCGAAAGCGGCACCACGGAGGTCAGCCAGCAGCCCACGAGGGCTGAACAGAGGAACGGCTTCGACGAGGTCCATATCCTGTGGATCTCCGAGGGCATGAGCTGTGACGGGGACACCGTCTCGATGACGGCGTCCGGCCAGCCCGCGATCGAGGACATCGTCGCCGGCCTGGTGCCGGGTCTGCCGAAGGTGAACCTGTACAACAAGGTGCTCTCGCCGAGCCTGGGCGGCGAGGACTTCCTCGCCCCCTTCCGCGCGGCGGCCCGCGGTGAACTGGCGCCGTTCATCCTCGTCATCGAGGGCTCGATCCCCAACCAGAACATCATCGAGGGCGACGGCTACTGGACGTCGTTCGGCAACGACCAGGACACCGGTGAACCGCTCACCCTGAACTGGTGGATCGACCAGCTCGCGCCCAAGGCCTGGGCGGTCGTCGCCGCCGGCACCTGCGCCACGTACGGCGGGATCCATGCGATGGCGGGCAATCCCACGGGGTGCATGGGCCTCGCGGACTACCTGGGCTGGGACTTCAGGTCGCAGGGCGCGCTCCCCGTCGTCAACGTGCCGGGCTGCCCCATCCAGCCGGAGAACTTCATGGAGACCCTGACCTGGGTGCTCTACCACGCGGCCGGATCGGCGCCGCCGCCCCCGCTGGACCACATGCTGCGCCCGCAGTGGCTGTTCGGGAAGACGGTGCACGAGGGCTGCGACCGGGCCGCCTACTACGAGCAGGCCGACTTCGCGAAGGACTACAACTCGCCGAAGTGCCAGGTGAAGATCGGCTGCTGGGGTCCGGTCGTCAACTGCAACGTGCCCAAGCGCGGCTGGATGGCGGGCATCGGCGGTTGCCCCAACGTCGGTGGCGTCTGCATCGGCTGCACGATGCCCGGGTTCCCGGACGCCTTCATGCCGTTCATGGACGAGCCGACGGGCGGCACCCTCTCGTCCGCCGTGATCAGGCCCTACGGGGCCGTGATCCGGCGACTGCGCGGCATCACCAACATGGCCGTCAACCGTGAGCCCAAGTGGCGCCACAACAAGGACAAGTTGACGAGCGGCTACGACCCGTACTGGCGCCCCGACGGGCGCAGGCGACAGCGAGAGAGAGCGAGGTAGGCACGGACATGACGGCAACCCAGCCGCGGGCCGCGGCGCGAAAGCCCGCGCAGATCGTGGACATGTCCTGGGATCCGATCACGCGGATCATCGGCAATCTCGGCATCTACACGAAGATCGACTTCGCGAACCGCGAGGTGGTGGAGTGCCACAGCACGTCCTCGCTCTTCAGGGGCTACTCCGTCTTCATGAAGGGCAAGGACCCCCGGGACGCGGGTTTCATCACCTCGCGCATCTGCGGGATCTGCGGTGACAACCACACGACGTGTTCCAACTACGCCCAGCAGATGGCCTACGGCGTCAAGCCGCCGCGGCTGGCGGAGACCATCGTCAACCTGGGCGAAGCGGCCGAGTACATGTTCGACCACACCATCTTTCAGGACAACCTGGTGTTCGTCGACTTCTGCGAGGCCATGGTCAAGGCCACCAACCCGAGCCTGCTGGCCAGGGCCGAGCGCACCGAGGCCCGCAACGGCTACATCCACGGCTACCGGACCATCGCCGACATCATGCGCGCCTTCAACCCGTTCGAGGGCGAGCTGTACAAGGAGGCGCTCAAGGTCAGCCGGATCACCCGGGAGATGTTCTGCCTGATGGAGGGGCGCCATGTGCACCCGTCCACGCTGTATCCGGGCGGGGTCGGCACCATGCCGGAGCCGACCACGTTCACCGACTACCTCTCCCGGCTGCTGCGGGTCCTGGACTTCATCAAGCAGGCCGTGTCGATGAACGACGACGTCTTCGACTTCTTCTACGAGGCGCTGCCCGGCTACGAGGAGGTGGGCCGCCGGCGGATCCTGCTCGGCTGCTGGGGTGCCTGGCAGAACCCGGACGTCGTGGACTACCGCTACGAGACGATGAGCGACTGGGGCAAGGCGATGTTCGTCACCCCGGGCATCGTCGTGGACGGCAGTCTCGTCACCAACGACCTGGTCGACATCAACCTGGGCATGCGGATCCTGCTGGGCAGTTCGTACTACGAGGACTGGGTGAACGAGGAGCCGTTCGTCACTCACGACCCGCTCGGCAACGCCGTCGACATGCGCCACCCCTGGAACCAGACGACGGTGCCGGTGCCGCAGAAGCGCAACTTCGAGGGCAACTACAGCTGGGTGATGAGCCCGCGCTGGTACGACAAGAACAGCGCCCAGCACCTGGCGCTGGACACCGGCGGCGGTCCGCTGGCCCGGCTGTGGTCGACGGCGCTCAACGGGCTGGTCGACACGCCGTACGTGAAGGCCACCGGGCACAGCGTGCGCATCTCCCTGCCCAAGAGCGACAAGCTGCCGGAGATGACGTTCGAGTGGAAGATCCCCCAGTGGAGCAACACGATCGAACGCGACCGGGCCCGGCCGTACTTCGTCGCCTACTCCGCCGCCATGGCCTTCTTCTTCCTGGAGCGGGCGATGGACCAGGTCCGCAGCGGCGACACCAAGATCTTCGAGAACTACGAGGTCCCGGACGAGGCGATCGGCTGCGGCTTCCACGAGGCGGTGCGGGGCGTCCTCTCCCACCACCTGGTGATCAAGGACAAGAAGATCGCGAACTACCACCCGTACCCGCCGACGCCGTGGAACGCGAGCCCGCGGGACCACTACGGCACGCCCGGACCGTATGAGGACGCCGTGCAGGGCCAGCCGATCTTCGAGGAGAACGGCCCGGAGGACTTCAAGGGCGTCGACATCATGCGCACCGTCCGCAGCTTCGACCCCTGCCTGCCCTGCGGCGTGCACATGTACCTCGGCAAGGGCAACACGCTGACCAAGCTGCACTCGCCCATGTTCGGAGCGGCTCATGGATGACTCCGCGCGGCTCGACGGGGCGGCGGTCGCGGAGCGGCTCGCCCGCCTCGACGGGCTGCTCGAGCAGCTCGACGGCGCCCCCGGTCCGATGGCCGGGACGGCGATCGAAGCGGTACGGACCCTCACCGAGCTCTACGGCGAGGCCCTGGCCCGCGTCCTGGACGCCGCCGATCCCGCGCTGACCGGGCACATGGCCGGTGACGACCTCGTCGGCCACCTCCTGGTGCTGCACGACATCCACCCCGAGCCGCCCGAGCTGCGGGCGGCCCGTGCCGTGGACGGGCTGCGTCCTGCGGTGCGGGAGCGGGGCGGGGACGTGGAGCTGACGGGAGTGGAGGACGGGGTCGCCCGGGTGCGGCTGTCCGTCAAGGGGTGCGGATCCTCCTCGGCCTCGCTGGAGGAGGCGGTCCGCGAGGCCGTGCTCGCCCTGGCCCCCGAGCTCTCCGGCGTCGAGCGGGTACCGGCCGGCGACGCCAGGCCCCCGGCCTTCGTTCCGGTGGACTCGCTCACCGTGCGCACGGTGAGCGCCGGGGAGCGGTCGTGACCACCGGCGCACTGGCCCGCGTCATCCGCTCGGCGTCCGGCCGGGGGGCGGAAGGCGAGGGGTGGGAACCTTTTGGGGACGAAATCGAGACAGAGAAACCGCACCTCTCCAACAACCGCCAAGAGGAGGTTG